>NZ_UHIY01000001.1:4081079-4395008 GCF_900460525.1 Yersinia kristensenii | reverse complement strand
TGTGCGCTGCGTTGCGCCAATGTCCGGACTTCTCCCGCCACCACGGCAAATCCACGGCCTTGTTCACCGGCGCGCGCTGCTTCGACAGCCGCATTCAGCGCCAGAATATTGGTCTGGAAAGCGATACCATCAATGACACTGGTGATATCACCGATTTTGCCCGATGCCGCCTCAATGGACTCCATGGTCGTGATAACTTTCGCGATAACTTCGCCGCCACGAGAAGCATCATTGGCGGCTGAGAGAACCGCAGTATTAGCTTGCCTTGCTGCACTGGCTGATTGCGCCACGGTGGCCGAGATTTGTTCTAATGCCGCTGAAGTTTGTTGCAAGCTGGCAGCGGCTGACTCTGTGCGGCCAGACAAATCCTGATTACCTGCTGCGATCTCATTGGCTGCAATACTGACAGACTCGCTGGTATTGCGGATCTGCGCCATGACGCTGCTGAGTTTGTCGGCAAAGTTATTGAATGAAATCGCTATTTTTGCCACTTCATCGCGGCCTTCGACCGGCAGGCGCTGGGTTAAGTCCTCCGTGCCTGAACTGATAGCATCCATAGCTTTATGGACATGGGTCAGTGGCGTCAGGGCGCGCTGGGTAATCAGGCTAATAATTACCACAGCAATTAAGATAATGACAATCAGGGTCACCAGGGATGTGGTCAATAATGAGCGCATACCCGCAGTGGCGTGGGCTTTATCCAGTGCGACGACGGTAAACCACTGGGTACCGGGTACGGCTTGTGCGAGTAACAACTTGGTGCTGCCATCAATTTCGGCAGCGGTAGGGGAGCTTGCGGTCAACAGGGTTTTAAGATCCAGTGTTGGCGCAATTTCACTTAATGGTTTTAGGGTTAATTGCGCGTCTGGGTGGGCGATAATTGTGCCGTCAGTATCAATTAACATACCAAAACTACCCTCTGTTGGATGGATAGATTTTACGTTTGTAATCACGCTGTCCATGGTGACATCGGCAGCTAATACCCCTTTCACACTGCCATCCTGAATAATCGGCAATGCAAAAGTTACGACTAACTGATTAGTCCCAGCATCAATATAAGGGGGCGTCACCACTGGACTTCCCGCTTTCACTGCTTGTAAATACCAAGGGCGACCGGTGGGGTCATAGCCAGCAGGGATACCATCTGGATTAGAAAAAATGGCCGTCTTATTTGCGTAACCAATATAAACGTTAATGAAGTTACCTGCCGCAGCCACTTGGCGTAAAGCTGCAATAGGGTCAGCTGTCAGTGAACTCTCCTTAAGAGACACAATCATCTGTGTTTTCATCGCCACCCAATCTGCAATCCCAACCCCATGGCTGGCAGTAACCGCTTTCAAGGTATTATCGATGGCACTATTGTTATATTTGTTGGCAACCGAGTAGTTAAAATAAGTATTAATGGCAAGCGAGCCAGCCACGATGATAATACAGGCAGCCAGAATACGTGAACGAATGGAATCAAGCATAGAGCGTCCTAAAGGTAGGGGAGGGCATGATTCAAGTAACGGCTTGATATAGGAAAACTTGAACTGAATCACAGTAACAAACTGCCATTCATGCACCATTGTTAATTCTTCTTTATGTAATAGTGACGAGGTGGGGGAATTTTGTTGATATTGATATTCAATAAAAACAGAAGGTTGGCCGTCCTTGTAAACTTAACTTAGCTGTAAGAATTCCAATAAAGTTGAAAAAAATAGTGACATTTAAAGTGAAAAATAAGCATCAATACTGCTGAAACAGGGTATTTCACACCACATTGATGCTGACGATGTATCGCTACGTGGGAGCCAGTGGGTTAAAACGTGTATAAAAAACCAATGGCGATAGTTTGGTTTTTTTGGGCGCTACCTGAGCCATCAAGATTATTCACTGAGGTGCCAGTGTTATGCTCAAGGGTTTGTGTTCCCCCTTTACCTTCGCTGTATTGGTTCCAAGCCACTTCGGCAAATAATTTGGTATTCGAGGTGATGTGGTATCCCGCATCAACCACCACTGCGTAATAACGCGAACTTTTGCTGTTGTCTTTGAATGAAATATTGCGTACATAATGTTCATCCTGCGCGTTGGTATTGACCCAACGGCTGTATTTCAGCAAAGTATTGAACTCGAATTTTTGATAATTATAGCTTCCTGCCAGACCAAGATAGGACATATCAAATCTTTGTTTATAGCCAATGGCGGTAACATTATCTGGAGCGGTAAAAATATTATTGCCATTATTGTAATAATAGCTGCCGCCATAAGCTGTCCAACTATTATTATTTTTTTGATAGCCGGACATGGCAGCAATGCGGTAATTATCTTGCTTTAAAAACCAAAACTTTGCATTCAGATCAATTTCGTTAGCATAATTCAAATCGGTTTTTTCATGGTGAGACCAATCAGTCCACTTGGTTTGGTCTGGTTTTTGCCAATCATAATCATTCATAACACCTTTTGTGGTGGATAATGTCGACCATCCGCGAGCCGTTAAGGTTAAACGTGAGAGCAGGTTCCATGATATATCTATCTTAATAATAGGGGTGTTTTGTGCTTTCCAATCTAACTGACTTAATTTTCGGTTTTTGTGGTCATAAACATATTCATTTGATTCGGTATTTAATAACCCCAGCGAGGAACTGATAGCCAAACTATCAGTCATGTTAGTCTGATGGCTGGCTACCACAGAGTGAGATAAGGCAAGTAGTATGAATATGCTCAAGCTTTGTTTTATTGCACTATTAACTTTCATCATTGACCTTTAATTTATTTAAATCCTGATGAGGAAAGTTAACATTGCGAGGGATTTTAAATTGTTAATTAAAGATTAAAAGAAAATTAAGAATATTAAATTTAACTATGACTATAACATTAGAGTGACTATGGGCCGGGCTGGGTTACCCGGCTTAATCGGGATTAAAACTCACTCACTAACCATTGATCTGCTTCATCAAACATCTCTTCTACCAAACGATTGAGCACCGATTTCTCTTGTTTAGTCGCATCAGTATTAATACCGTTGGCTTGCATCGGTTTAACCTTGACCTCGGCATCTGGAAACACCTGATGCACCCGTTTGGTCAGCTCCGCTTTAATCATTTCATTGGCATTCGTCAGGCCGGCGACATTCCGTTTGTCATAAATTAATTCAACTCGCATCGCTTCTTTCCTAAGTGAAAAACACTGGTTTAATATACAGTTCTGTGTGAGGTAAAACAACCGAGTTTTAGCCATTTTAGCGCAAAATGAGGTTAAATAATTTCTTTGGTGATATAAAAAAAAACCGCCAGTGATTTTAAGGTTAATCACTGGCGGTTATTTTTGTATATTATTTTATCTGCTTGTTTATACAGGTGATTTAGATTTTACCTGTTAATAGCGTAATAGATGTCTCTGGCTAATCTATTTCTAACCAACGGGCATCAACTACCACTCCCAATATCTTGCAGTTGCCATTGAGTTCAATTAAACGGTAAGCAGGATTCAATGGTTTCAAGTACTTAACACCGGCATCAACAATGAGTTTTTTAAATGTTGCTTCGTTATCGTCAGTCAATTTGGCGACAACAAAATTACCCGGCAGAGGTTCTTTTTCCGGGTCGACCAGGATAATCATGCCTTCCGGAAAACTAATTCCTGACGATGAAGTCATGGAGTCGCCTTTTACACTTAACCAAAATGCATTGTCGTGCGCATTTTTGGTCGACTCCGGCCAAATTTCAATATCACGCAGTTGATAAGGTTCGATTGCCTCATACCAGTTCCCCGCGCTTACCCAACTAATTAATGGGTAACTGTTGGCAATGGATCCGGTCGGCTTGTCGTAGAGCTTGGTTGAGTGCGAAATAGACAAACTTTCTGCCATTTTTGCCAATTCTTTTGCTAAAGAGGGGCTAAAGCTGCTGATTGGCTCATTTAGCACTTTGGCAAAAGCTGCCGCATTGGTCACATTAAGCGGGTTTATCCCATTTAAGAATTGGTTAACCGCACTTTGGCCGACCCCCAATTCATGCGCAACAGATTCCTGGGATATACCCAGTGCTTTTTTCTTGGCATTAAACAGCTCTTTCAGCCGCTTAGCGTCGTCTAACTGTTCTGGCGTCAATGGCTTCTTTTTCATGAGTCAATTTTATTACCGTTAGCAATAATATCCAATCACCTGCGGTATTGACTATAAAATCACTTGCGGTAATAATCAATCAAAATATATAAGAGAAACGCATAGAATCGCACCTGCATCACGCCCTGTCAGCACTATCAGAGGCATACGCGGCATGATTTCTCTGATTATCACAAGAAGACGGCGACCAGGCTTATCGGTGGTTGCCGTTATTGAGCAATCGATAGGCTGAGGTGTCATCAAATGATCCCGCCTTTTGTGGAGTAGTCATATATGAGTTCAATCAACGGCACCGAAGCCGACAGCCACAGCCAGAAGAGTATCAGAGACATTCAATTAGTATTAGCGCGCTGGGGGGTATGGGCGAGATACAGTTCAGGCTTGGATTATTCCTCTATTGCCGCAGGTTTCAAAGGACTCTTGCCCGATACGGCTAAAAGTAAGGCGTCATGCTGCGATGATGATGGTTTAGTGGTGGATGGTTGTGTCGCCCGATTAAAACAATATCGACCAGATGAGTATGACTTAATTATTCGCCACTATGTGCTGAATCAATCAAAGCGCGCTATTGCTCGCCAGCAAAAAAGAGATGAAAAGCTGATTAGGATTAATATGCAAATGGCTGAGGGGTTTATTGATGGTTGCCTGGCAATGTTGAATGTAAAATTAGAAATGGACCCCCTGATAGAAAATTTACATATTTATGAAAAAACATTAACGCGGTCCGCAAAAAGTGTATTAGTCTGACATTGCTGGTTCATTAGTTACGCAACAATAACAATTTAAAATCTCGCCTTTGCGGGATTTTTTCATTTTAGAATTCTTATTTTGGATGCGGGAAATTGATGCCGAAAATAAATTTTAAAATAGTGAAAAAAAGACTAACGCGGTCCGCAGAAAGTGTATTAGTCTGATATCACTGGTTAGTTACACACTGATTGAATAACAGGAAAGCCCCGCATTGTCGGGGCTTTCCTGTTTCTGTTAGTCATACACGCCAGTGTAACGGAGAGAGGTCATAAATGAATGAACAAAGTCAGCTTCCGTATTGGTGGACTGGGTCACTGGCATTATTCTCGGCTCTGAGTTTACAAGATTATATCTTTATTCTCGGTACTGTGATTAGCGTGATTTTTACTGTCAAAACCTATTACGTCAATTTACGAGAAAAAGACGCATTAATTAAAGAAGAGAAACGTAGAACTGAAATATTAAGAGATTTCTTGCGCAATAAAACAGTAGAAAGTATTCCAGCCGCCATTGCGGCCTGTCATGACGCATTGCGCAAAATGGAGGGCTAATATGACCCCAATGCTACGCAAAAAGGTTGTTGGGGCGGTGGCGGGTGGCGCTATGGCTATCGCCGCAGCTTTACTCGGTGGGCATGAGGGTCTCGAAGGGCGCAAATACACTGCCTATTATGATGTCGCAGGCGTCCTGACGCTGTGTGATGGTCATACCGGTCACGATATTATTCGCGGTAAACACTATAGCGATCAGGAGTGTGATGCATTGCTGCAACGCGACCTACAACCGGTGAAAAAGTGGGTCGACAATGCTGTGCAAGTGCCGATTGGTGATTATACCCGTGCGGCGCTCTATTCATTTACTTATAACGTAGGCTACTCCGCATTTATTCAATCAACCTTACTTAAGAAACTCAATAGTGGTGATATTTCTGCCGCTTGTGATGAATTACGCCGCTGGATTATGGCGGGGGGGCAGCGCTGGCAGGGGTTGATTAACCGGCGCGAGGTTGAACGCGAGCTGTGTTTAATGCCGCCGCTGATAAAAGCCACGGAGGGCTAATGAATCGACAAACCCTCATCATGGCGTTGCTGGCGCTATTACTCATGGGGCTGACGGCAAATAGTTACCGTCTCAGCGCGAAGCAGCAACAAGAACATGCTCAGTTGCAGGTTGCGCGGGTAGTTAATCAAACATTGGCTGACATTATCGATGCCTATCAGTTGAACGCGGCGGCGAATCGAGTTGCGGTTGTCCGGCAACTGGAAAGTGAAAGGACGTTACGACATGAAACTGAGGATCGCCTTAAGCGCTTCACGGCGGCGGCAGCCAATGATAACTGTGCTGTTAGCCGTATGCCTGAGTCTGGTATTAGCATCCTGCGCGAATAGATCGCCGCCATCGCGAGTTAAGCCAATGCTGTTATTGCCGCCAGAATCGACGATGGCTGAATGTGAAATTCCTGAGTTTACCGGCACCACATGGGGTGACAGTGCTTTATATGCCCTGATTCTCAAGCGGGAGCTGCGTATTTGTAAAGGGCGGTTGGATGAAGTTATCCATTGGCGTAACAGTCAGATAAATCAACAGTTATTACAAGGAGGTGCTGCAGTTATCCCCATAAGGGGCCATCAATTATCAGGAGAATCTCCCGTACAGGTATTAATGGCGGAGTTTTCCTTTCTCATCGGGTGAAATCATGAATGCAGCTCAAATCAGGCAACTGGCGGCCGCAGCGTTAACAGGTAAAACAGATGCTGAAGGCCGTATCTATTCAACTGATATATGGCCAGTAACCACTTATCCGGCGATTTTGTTACAAACGCCAGTGGAAGTTAAAGAGTCGATTGGCCGCAATGCGCCACAGTTCAAGACCATGACGACATTGCGAATCAGCGGGCATATTCAATTAAGTGAGGCAGATAATCGAGTCACCGAAGCCGCATTGGCACTGGAGCGTTTGTGTGAACAAATTCAACGGGCGGTGATTAATAGCTATGAATTGACCCGTCAGATTCAGCAGTTTGCCAAGGTCCGCACTACCATGGGGATCGACAGCAACAGCGAACCCCATTTTGCCCAAGTGACGGTGGAGTTAGACCTTGAATATTACCAAGGACCAGAGGATTTCTTCCTGCTGGAAACCACCCAGTTGACGGGCCTCGACGTCACGATTGATATGCCCGATGGTACGACCGCTCCCCTGGTCGCTATTACCTTCCCGGAGTAACCCTATGTTCGTAAAACCAACGGCGGGTCGCGCGGTGCGTGACCCGGTCAAGGGCACCTTTTTGCCTGAATCTGGCACAGAGGTTCCAGATAACTCATTTTGGCACCGTCGTATACAAGACGGTGATGTGGTGCAGATCCCTGCTAAATCAGTGATATCTGCATTTGAAGTGTTAACAACGGAGAGTACAAAACTATGACCATTCCTTTCACTAATATTCCGAGTAACTTGCGCACGCCACTGTTCTTTGCAGAGTTTGATAATTCCCAGGCCAACACGGCAAGCACCACTCAGCGCACTTTGATTATCGGGCAAACATTGCCGGAAAGTACCTTGCCAGCCAATATTCCGGTGCTGGTTTCATCAACGGCTACGGTTGCCGGTTTAGCGGGGGCCGGGTCGATGTTACACGGGCAGATGGCGGCTTATTTGGCCAATGACACTGCCGGCGAAGTGTATCTTTTGCCGCTGAGTGATGCCGATAGCATGACGGCGGCGGTCGGCAAAATCACGGTGACGACGCCAGCCGCCGCGACGGGGGTTATTTCACTGTATATCGGCGGTATTCGGGTGCAAACCACGGTGGTCGCAACTGACGATGTGAATACCATTGCTGCCGCGTTGACTGCTGCAATTGAGAGCAAACCTGAGCTGCCAGTATCCGTGGTGCATACCGGCGAGACGGTATCTGAAGATGCAGTCGTGGTATTGGCCGCGAAAAATAAAGGGGCTCATGGCAATAACATTGATCTGCGGCTGAATTATCTTGGCAGCGCGGGCGGTGAAACCACCCCTGACAGTCTGGTATTGACCATCACACCAATGGCGGGTGGTGCGGGGGCACCTGATTTGGCCAGCGGCCTGGCGAATTTGCAGGATCGCACTTTCGATTTCATTATCAACCCTTACACCGATACGGCGTCACTGGATGCAATCAAAGCTTTCTTGTCCGATAGCACCGGACGTTGGAGCTACAGCCAACAATTGTATGGTCACAGCTTCGCGGCTCAATCGGGGACTTATGGGCAACTGACCGCCGCAGGCGAACTGCGCAATGATCAGCATGCTTCTCTGTTGGGGGTTTACAACTCCCCGACTCCGGCCTACATCTGGGCGGCGGCCTATGTGGGCGCTATTGCACAAAGTTTGCGCAATGATCCAGGGCGTCCACTGCAAACACTGGCGGTGAATGGGGTATTGGCAGCGCCATTGTCCAGCCGCTTTACCCTGACGGAACGTAATAACCTGCTGCACAGCGGTATTTCCACAGTGACAGTGGCGGATGACGGCACGGTTCAAGTGGAAAATATCATTACTACTTATCAGACCAACAAATACGGTGCTGAGGATGATAGTTATCTGCAAATTGAGACTTTGTTCTTGCTGATGTTTGTCACCCGTTATTTGCGCACTCAAGTGACCTCCAAGTTTGCCCGCATGAAGTTGGCGGCTGATGGCACCCGTTTCGCTGCGGGTTCAGCAATTATCACGCCCAATGTGATTCGTGCCGAGCTAATTGCGCAGTATCAAACTTTGGAATTTAACGGCTACGTTCAGGATGCCAAAGGTTTCGCCCGCGGGTTGATTGTCGAGAAAAACGCCAGTAATCCCAATCGGGTTGATGTTTTGTGGACTGGCGTGCTGATTAATCAGTTGCGTATTTTCGCTGTGCTCAATCAATTCCGTCTGCAAGCGACGGCTTAACTCTCCGACTCTCGAATAGTCGGCTCTTTAGCAGCCGACTCTTTCAGCATAAAAAAGGAAATAAATTATGAGCAATACTTCAAACCGCCTGGCGGGTACCGCCTATGTCACTGTTGATGGCATTACCATTATGGTGGCCGGTCAGTTCAAATACAGTCCGTCAAAAGTTAAACGCGAAACGGTCATGGGGATGGACGGCATACACGGCTATAAAGAAACCGTAGTTGCGCCATCCATTTCTTGCACTATCCGCGATAGCGGCGGAGTTTCTATCAGTGACTTCAATGACCAAACCAATGTCAATATCGTGTGTGAATTGGCGAATGGCAAAACTATTATCGGTAGTGGAATGTGGTCGGTGAGCACCTTGGTGGTGGACAGCACTGAGGGCACGGTGGATGTCAGTTGGGAAGGCGGTTCGGTGACGGAGAACTGATATGTCTGAATTGGAACGCAGTAAAACGATTTCACTGGTTAAACCCCTTTCGCACGAGGCCACCAAGACCACTTATGAGGTGGTCGAACTCAGCGAGCCGACACTGTTGCAAGTACAGCAATTCTACGATGAGCAAACCAAGGCCGGTTCGCTCAGCGGCATGGGGTTGCTGATTGCTTTGGTGTCAGGGGTGCCGCGTGAGGCGATTAAAAAAATGGCTTTCACCGACTATAAAGCCAGTGAGGTCTACATGATGGGTTTTTTAGCCTACTCCCCAACGGGGGACGATGGCGCGAAATAATCGCTGACGTCACTTATTACTATAGCTGGGGGCCGGGCGACGCCTGGTCCCTGACCTACAGTCAATTAATGTGGTGGTGCCAGCAGGCCGAGCGGATTAATAAAATTAAGGCTGGCAAAAATGGCTGATAAATACAAGATTGATGGAGTTCCTCCTCAGAATAATGTCGCAGGGACGGAAATACCGGCATATAAAAAACACTCTTCAAAAGTAAGACCTATATTACGTAATATACCTTCTCAAACTTTCAATGGTTATAGACTGATTCGGACAGGAAATATTGCAATTGCAGCTGGTTCTATAGGAATGCATTGGCTCAATGGAGAAGCGGACGAAGCACATGAAATAAGTACCGCTGCACAAGATGTTGGGGCTCCTGTTGACCAATTCAGTTACATAAGCGGCGCTATGCAAATTCGCGGTGCGGATAGAAGTACTGCTATTCAATCGTCTGAGCAACTATATAGAACATTTAATAATATTTTGTTGGGAAAGGATAAAGAAACAGCTGATCTGCTTCAAAAATATAATGTTGATATTGTTAAAAATGAAAACAATACAGTTAATTTGCCTAAAACCATGGAGAATTTAGCGCCAGTTTTTAAGAGTCAAATGGATATGCGGGAGAAAGATACATTAATTAATACGTTAGCAGGAAATAGTGAAGGTGTAGGGCTATTACGAGAAGGACTTGAGATAAAAAATTTATTAAGTGCTTCAAGTCGCTTTGGCTTAACAGTTGATCCAGAGGTGATTGCCAAACTTCAAGAAATGAGGCTCAGAACCACTGAGTTTGGTGCTGCTATAGATGGAATCCAACAGAAAATAGCGAATACTGTCAGTGATACACTGACGTTCAAAAATGCTTTAGCAAATACTATTGGTGGGCTGACAGATATAATGACTTATGGCCCAGATAATTTTTCATTTATGCATACTTTAGGGCTTACAAGTGGATATGAATCAGAAAAATTAAGGGATGCCTATAATAGTAATGATTTTTATCAAAAATTGAGTCTATATGAGAAAATCATGCTTGATTTTGGCCTAATGACTGATGGTTTCCGGGAAAAATACCATGCTTATATTGAGTCTAAAAATGCAGATACAATAGTTTATAAGGATGTTGACTTTTTCCCTGGGTTTAAATTGCCACAAGCTGAGCTTAATCCTCTGACGAATAGTTTCAATTTTGGGGGTGAGTCTGGTTCTGATGAATATATATTTAATGAGAGTATTGGTGATACTTGGAGTAAGAATCAGCTAATCAATTCGAATGCTAAAGAACATTATTCTTTTAGGCCATCACCTTCGGTTTTATCCGAAAATAATATGTTTACTGCTCATAATGATAGCTCTACGGTGGAGACTGTCGTCAGTCACTCCACGGATACTTCACGCAGTGACAATATTATTAGTCATTATGCAGGTACACTGCCAGATAGCGATGTAGTCACTAACCCTATTGGCGCATTACCCGGCGATAATATTCCCAACACGCCAATGGGAATATCACCAAACGGCAGTATTGTCGCTGGCCCAGTAATGGGATCGCCTATTTATGCTGGGTCGGCGAATGGTGATAATTTCAACGCCAATGTTATTGCTGATGTGATTGCCACTGCCATGCAGAATAACCGCGTGCAGATCGAACTGACATTAATCGATGGCCGGACGGGAGAGACTTCCGTGTTGTTAGGGCAGGGTGGCGGCAGAATTACCTATGCCATGGCTATGCCGATGTAATTCAGTGCGCCATTCCACTCCGTCTTTGTATTAACCCGCTTCTTGGCGGGTTTTTTACTTTCTATCGGTCAGCATCCTGAACAGGAGAATGAAATGTCATTTATCGGTAATACCTTATCAGCACTATTAGGCGGTGCTGACGACAGCTGGCAATGGTCGGAACATCTGCATCAGGCCTCGTTTCGTGGTGTTCCTTTTGTCATTAATAAAAGCACCGGTACTTTTGGTCGCCGCCAGGTCGTACACAGCTACCCCTATCGCGACACCAGCTATATCGAAGATCTGGGCCGCAGTGCGCGCAGCATCGTCTTAACGGGTTTTCTGGTACAAAACAGCCAAATTTACACCGCGCCAGATGTGATGACGCAGCGTGATTCTTTGATAGCTGCTTGTGAAATGTCGGGGGCAGGCACATTAGTTCACCCCACTCTGGGTGAAATGACCGTCAGTGTCAGTGAACTGAAAATTGATGAAGACACCGCCGGTGGGCGGATATTTTCATTCACCTTAACTGCGGTTGAATCGGGCTTGCGGGCCTTTGCTATCACTGGTGCGGCCGAGATGGGGGCATCCGTCCAATCTTCCTGGTTGGGGCTAAGTGCCAAAGCGGTCGCCGGTTTTATTGCCACGGTGAAAGGGGAAATGCGCTCGGCGACTCAAGCGATAAAAACACTGAAAAACACGGCTGCATTTTGGGGCCGAATGGTCACAAACACCGCCAATGAAGCCAGCAACCTGGGTAATGCACTGCGATCCACTTTCGGTCGCAACCGCTATGGCCGCTATAACCATGGCACGGTGGGCGGGAGTAGCTCGGGCGCGACGGCCACTGTCAGTCAGCAAAATGACACGACCAACCTATCATTGCTGGTGGCACAGCGGTTGGCCTTTACCGTCGAAGGGCAAGCGGCGGTCAATACGGCGCTTAATGAGCTACTTGATGCTAACAGCATTGAGCGCCATGGCGAGAAAATGTTGCTGTTGGTTAATACATTGCAAAGCAGTGGCATCAGTACGTTAGATGTTATCCGCATGATGGAAAACTTGGTCGTAACGCAAGACGATACATTCCACGCTAATGGGAGTGATAGGGCCGTTGCTGATGCCAGCCATCATTTAATGACGACCTTATGCGCCGGTGGGATGGTCTGCGCAGCGGCGCAATATCAACCGGAAAGCTATGACGATGCAGTCAGGGTGCTGGGGCGAGTTTGCGAGGTTATTGACAACACGGCACTGGCCGCCGCCGACCGTGGAAATGATGAAACCTACGGCGCATTGATGCTGATGCGGGAATCTATCGTGCTGCTCTTGCAACAAGCTGGGGCGAATTTATCGCGGGTGGGTGAAGTGAATTTTAACCGCTCGCTACCCGCCCTAATGCTGGCAAACCGGCTCTATCAGGATGCATCTCGTGGTGATGGGCTGGTGAAAATGGCTAATCCGATTCATCCGGCATTTATGCCCACCCGATTTAAGGCATTGAACTTATGAATGATGAACGCGTAAGTGATGACTTAACACTGGAAGTGGGCGGCAGGGCGATAACCGGTTGGAGTAAAATTCAGGTCACACGGAGCATTGAAAAATTACCCAGCAGCTTTGAACTCTCTTTGATGGACCGCTACCCCGCCAGTGAGTGGCAACAATGGGTCAATCCCGGTGATGCCTGCGTGGTTAAGTTGGGCAATGACGCGGTGCTTACCGGCTATATCGACAGTTGGGATAACAAAATTTCCGGCACCACCCATGAAGTGACCGCCAAAGGGCGCAGCAAGTGCCAGGATTTAGTGGATTGCTCCGCCGAGTGGCCGAACAGTGTTATCAGCCAATCCACGGTATTACAGATTGCACAAAAACTGGCAGAACCTTACGGCATCAAAGTGACCTCGGATATTGCCGATATGGCCGTGGTACCTAAATTCACTCTTAACTGGGGGGAGACGGCGCAAGCGGTGATTGAACATGTGACTCGCTGGGCGGCATTACTCTATTACGACCAACCGGATGGCAATTTATATCTGACCCGTGTCGGGAAACGCAAAGCTGCCAGTGGCGTGGAGCAGGGCGTCAATATTCTCAGTGCCAACCTGCATACGGATATCAATCAGCGCTTTATTGATTACACCGGTGTGGCGCTTTCCAACAATGCGGTGGCCCGCCGCTCTGCTTCGGGGGGGAATAACATCTCGGCTTTGGTCAGAACTCAGGATACCGAGTTGGCGCAGCAGTTGCCGAATCGCCATCGTAATAAAATTATCATCGTCGAAAGCACAATGAACTCCGAGAACTTGGTGAGGAATAGTCTCGATTGGAGCATAAACCGTAATAACGGCCGTTCCAAAATGCTCAGTGTGCAAGTTGATCATTGGCGTGACAGGAATAATCAATTATGGGAAACCAACTCACTGATCCCTATCACTATTCCATCCATGGGATTGAAAGATGAGTTATGGCTGTTATCCAGTGTGACTTATCTAAAAGACGCCAATGGAACCGTGGCCAATATGACCTTGATGCCACCTGAAGCCTTTGCCGTTCAGCCCTATAAAATCAAATGAAACAGGGGATTAACTATGAATGATGTCAGTGGACAAATCTCGACCCTGTACCGACAGATAAAAATGCTGTTGGGAATAGGGCGGGCGACCGCTTTTGACGACAGTGGCGGGTTGCAAACTGTGCAATATCAAACCGCACTGGAGGTCCACAGTGATACCCCGCGGCTCGCGGAGTTTGGCTTTTCGTCGGGTTTACCTGCTGGAAGTGATGTGGTGATCGGCTTTCTGGGCGGCGATCGCTCCAGCGGCATGATAGTCGCTTCTAACCACGCGTCTTACCGCCATATGGGGCTAAATGCCGGGGAAACGGTGATTTATTCCCAATGGGGGCAGTTTATTAAATTGACCGAAAGTGGCGTGATTATTGAGGCCCATAATCAACCGGTGACAGTCAATAATGCCACGGAGGTGACGGTAAATGCCTCGGTAAAAGTGCGGCTAAACACGCCATTACTGGAGGTCAGCGGTGATATTGTCGATAACGCTGGCAGCAATGCGACCACGCTCAAAACCTTGCGTGACACCTATAACAGCCACAATCATCAACTCAAAAACGTGCAGTCGGGGAGTGCCACACTCACCAGTGAGACACCTGCTAAGGTGGTGCGATGACAACCGACATTAAAACTGTTTGGGATGTCGATGCCTCCCTGGGGGATTGGCGAGCAGGTCATGGCGGTTTGCTGGATGGCGATGATCTGCATACCGCTATTTTACTGAGTTTATTCACCGACCGATTAGCACGCAGTGATGATGACATTGATGGTGATGATCGTCGCGGCTGGTGGGGGGACAGCGGGGCGACATCGGCTATTGGTTCGCGGCTTTGGCTACTGCGGCGGCAAAAACTCACCACGCAGGTTGCTATTAAAGCGGAAGATTATGCTGCGGAAGCCCTGGCCTGGTTGATTGAAGATGCTGTTGTGGCATCAATCAGCATTCGAACACAAATCATTTTCCCCAATAAATTGCTGCTGCTGATTGATTATCAACAACCGGGCCAAACTCAATCAGCGGCTAATCCTTCATCAATAAAGTTTTCATGGGTATGGGAGGAGTAATTCATGCCATTTAATCGACCCACATTAAGCGAATTGCGACAACGCAATCAGTCCTATATCCAGTCGGAACTGAAGACGGGCGGCAATTTATTGCGCTTTTCTAACATCGGTGTGATCAGTGATGCCGATGCTGGGATGGCGCATCTGCATTACGGCTATCTGGATTATATTGCCCGGCAGGCCACGCCCTATAACGCCACTGATGAATACCTGGCGGCGTGGGCGGCTCTGAAAGATGTGTTCCGCAAAGCGGCCAGTCCGGCACGGGGTACTGACGTCCGTTTTAGTGGCATTGCCGGGCGCATTATTCCTGCCGGGCGACGGCTCAATCGGGCGGATGGCTATCAGTATCGGCTGGAAAATGAAGTCAAAATTGCTGCTGATGGCAGCGCATTGGGGGAAATCACTGCGCTTTTACCTAGCCCACTGGAGGATGTGACGGGAGGAGGAAGCCTTGGCAACAGTGCCGCCGGGACGGTTCTTACACTGGATATTGCTATTGATGGTGTTCAGGCCACGGCCACTGCATTGACCAACATCACCGGCGGGGCAAATATTGAGTCCGAAGATGCATTTCGCTCACGTATGTTATTGGCTTACCAGAATATCCCGCAAGGTGGTAATGACACTGACTATCAATCATGGGCACTGGCGGTGCCGGGAGTGACGCGATGCTGGGTTAAACGGCGCTTGATGGGGGCGGGCACTGTCGGCATCTATATTATGTGTGATGATAATGGCCATGGCGGTTTCCCACAGGGCACTGACGGCATTTCATCCCTCGAACAATGGGGGGCGGTAAAAGCAACCGGAGATCAGGGGCGGGTGGCGGACAGTATTTATCCGCAACAACCGATTGTTGCGCTGGTGTATGTGTGTGCGCCGGCGGCTCAACCCATTAATTTTGTGATTAGCGGCATCTCATATGCTGACAGTGCCACCACTGCCGCGATCAATGCCGCTATCGACCAGGTCTTTTTCACGGAAGGTGAGCCCGGTGGCAAAATTCTGTGGTCATCCCTGTTGCTGGCCATTGGCGAAGTCGCGGGTACCGGGGGTTTTATTATGCAATCTCCGGCCGCCAATATTGAGCTACAAACCGGCAAACTCCCCGTTAGGGGTACAGTGAGCTACCTATGAGCCGCTATTCTGTCAGTGAATATACTGAAGCATTACAGGCACTAATGCCGATGGGTTTGGTCTGGCCGCGCCAGCCCGAAGGCATACAAACTCAAGTCTTGCGTGCACTGGCCAATGCTTATCGGCGCAGTGATGAAGATGCGCAGGACTTGTTGTCAGCCGCTTTTCCGCTCACCGCCACGGCAATGTTACCTGAATGGGAAGCGACCCTCGGGTTACCGGATCTCTGTGCTATCGGCGAAATCGACAGCATGATCCAGCGCCAACGGGCGGTGGTGTCGAAATTATTTGGCATCGGCGGGCAATCAGCGGCTTATTTTATCCGTGTGGCGAAAGCGCTGGGTTATTCCATTGGTATTACGCAATACCGGCAAGCTTGCACGGGTATGGCGGTGTGTCGCGATGCACTGAACGGCGAGGAATGGCCTTTTACCTGGTTCATTACCGCCCCTGAAACCACGATTAACTCTGCCCAGTGTAGTTTGACATATTGCAGTGATCCGCTGCGTTCATGGGGGAATAAACAACTGGAATGCCGTTTGGCGGTATTAAATCCATCTCATAGTATTCTGAAGTTTGGTTATACCCTTTCTACTTGATGCTTCAGTGTTATTAGCTGCTGAGCTGAAACACCAATAACTTCGGACATATAAATAAATTAATCATTTAAGCGCCTTAACGGGTGAGGATTTTCTATGCAAAAAATTGGAAGTATTCCCAATACACGCGCTGACAGTAACGGTGAGTTTACCGACGGCAATGTCGCGGGTGGTGTGCCGCCAACAATATTACCGGCCGAATGGTTTAATACTATTCAGCGGGAATTAATCAATATTTTAGCTGCCGCAGGCATTACACCTGATAGCAAGAAATTCGATCAGGTAACAAAGGCGATATCGACATTGGTCGATAAAGGTGAGTTTCTAAAGATAAAAAATAATCTGAGTGAAATTAAAGCAGCCGGGCCAGGCGCGGTAGCAACTGCAATCGCCAATCTCGGATTAACAGATACCGCCGCCACTGCTGCCGGTGCGTTGCAAAAAACGCAAAATCTAAATGATGTTGCGAACAAAGCAACAGCGCTGGCAAATCTTGGGGCATTAGCGGCAAACGGCACAGCTGCCGCAGCGACAAAGCTTGCGACAGCCAGAACGATAGCGGGTAAATCGTTTGATGGAACTGCGAATATATCAATTGGTGCAGCGGATGTTGGGGCTTTGCCATTATTGGGAGGTACGTTGTCTGGCCCGCTTGAAATTACTGGAGTACATGCGGAACCGCTGGGCCCTAATGGCTATAAAAGCAATATTAAGACATCAGCAAGCGGAGCAATCACAAACGCAGGGGGGACGGGGATTGGCTTAAATGCTGACAAAGGTATTTATTTCTGGAATGACAATACGGGCTATGCAATGAGCTTGAGCCTGACAAAACTATCAGTGAATAGAGCTATTACAGCATTAGACAGCACAATCACACCGGGCGATTATTCAAACTTTGATGAAAGATATGAACCTGCACTAATCGGAACCCCGATTCCGTGGCCTCTTACTATTGCCCCGGCGGGCTATCTGAAATGTAACGGGGCACCGTTTAATAAAACACAATATCCAAAGCTTGCTCTTGCTTATCCATCGGGCGTTTTGCCTGACTTGCGCGGTGAATTTATTCGTGGATTTGATGATGGGCGCGGCGTTCGGCCTAACCAGCCATTGCTGGGCTGGCAAGGTTCAGAGATACAAAGCCATAACCACGGCATCACAAATTTTGAGATACGTGGCGTAACTGGTGGGCCAACAAATGCATGGTTTCCCAGCACGAATGGCATTTCAACAAATAATTCTGGGGGTGATGAAACACGCCCCCGCAATATTGCATTCAACTACATAGTGAGAGCTTTATAATGACAAAATATTCCCTTGATATCGTCCAGGCAAAATTAGGTAAAGATGGTCTGGCTATTACAGCTGGCTGGATAACAGTTTATAGCGCAAGTCGTGACACTCAAGAATATATAGGCGTTTCTAATGAGTATTTAATGTTGGGTGTGGGCTTACCGGCCAACGGATACCTTGATGCGCCAGTACTTTCCGAAGATGATAATGCTATTCGCCGTACAACTGATGGTACTGCATGGGAAATTGTACCGGATTTACGCGGCAAGATTGCGTATGACATAAAAACTGGATATCCGGATACCGTGACTGCTATTGGTGAATTGCCAGATACACTCACACTGTTAGCTCCACAGACTGTTTATGATGAATGGAGTGGTCGCAAATGGGTTACTGATAAAGCTGCACAGCACGCCGCAGCAATAAGCACAGCAGAAACAACAAAAGCTGAATTATTGAATGAAGCCACTGCGAGAATAGCCCTACTTCAAGATGCTGTAGATACTGAATTGGCAACTGGCGATGATAAAGAAAAACTCACGGCATGGAAAATTCATCGTGTGTTATTGAGCCGAATTGATCTATCAACCACCCCCGATATCAATTGGCCTGTCGCGCCACAGTCATAATTCAGGATTATTTACCCAAACAAACCGGGCTTAACGGCCCGGTCTATTCACTCGCTCGCCCCCACATCCCGCAATAACGCCCTCGTTAGTCCCCTCATTTCATGCTAAATTTACCCATCTCAAGCCATAGCATCGTTTCAGGTACCAGTATGTTTACATATAAAGAAATATCCTCGCTGAACGAACTGGAATTGATCGTCTATAACTACATCATAAAAAATACTGATAAAGTGATGTACATGACCATCAGAGAACTGGCGGATGCTGCGGGAGTATCGACTACCACGGTTTTACGTTTCTGCAAAAAAATGAATTGTGATGGTTACTCTGAATTCCGCATTCGTTTTAAACTGTATTTAGAACATGATGAAAAACCACCAGTCACTTTTGGCATCAGTGAAATAATCAGCTATTTTAAAAGTATTAATAATAGTGAATTTGATGAGTTACTTGATACGGTAGCAACCCAAATAGCCGCTACACGCCGAATTATTTTTGTTGGAATAGGAACGTCCGGTGCATTGGGGAAATACAGCGCGCGTTTCTTTTCTAATATAGGGAAGTACAGTACTTATATTGACGATCCTTATTATCCTATCAATAGTGATATGTATCAGGATGCGATTGCAATTATCTTCTCTGTCTCTGGTGAGACAGAAGAGATTATCCGCATTGCCAATCAGTTCAGCCTGCAAAATTGCAAAATTATTAGCCTGACCAACAGTGATAACTCAACATTGGCTAAGATGGCGGATTTAAATATTTCCTACCATATGCCACCTATTGTATTGGAAGGCCAATATAATATTACCACTCAGATCCCAGTATTATATATTATTGAGACCATCGGTAAGAAACTCCCCGGGTTAATTAATAAAAACACTCAATAAAACAGGGTGTTTTTTACATGTTACATATACCAAGTCACGGTTTTTGTTATATCGTGACTTCGTTTTTCTTTTTGTTAAACTCCAGACTCAATCAACAAAGAATATTAATAATAATCCGGTAACACTCTGTTTATCTTATACTCAGCACTCGTGGCAGGAGACTAATAATGGCAATTGATTACTCATTGACCGCCCAGGAAATTATTAAATATATCGGCGGCGATAATAATGTGATTACCGTCACACATTGCGCAACACGTTTACGCTTTATATTGAAAGATAATAAAATCGTCGATAAAGAAAAGTTAAATCGCGTTAAAGGGGTTATTACTGTCATTGAAGCGGGTGGGCAAATGCAAGTGGTTATTGGTAACCACGTTGGTGATGCTTATAAGCATGTGACGAATCTCATTAATATTGATGAAAGCGCGCCGGTGGCAGCACCGAAAGTTGGTATTGTTAGTCGCTTAATGGATATTATCTCCAGTATTTTTGCGCCTTTCCTTTATCCACTGGCCGCCTGCGGTATTTTACAAGGGATTATTTCTTTCCTTGCCGCGATAGGTTGGATGGATGCCGCCAGCGGCACTTATCGTATTCTAAACTTTGTTTCCTGGACCGGTTTTACCTTCCTGCCGGTGATGGTGGCCTTTACTGCTGCCAAGAAATTCAATGTTAACCCTTTCACCGCGGTTATTACTGCTTGTGCGCTGATCAGCCCTGATTATATGAACATGCTCACGGCCAACAAAATCGTCACGGTGAACTCAGCCGATCCTGCTGTGCAGCAATTGATGCATGAAGCACTGAATAATCCGCAGGTTGCCCATATTTTGAATACCATCGCCGGTATTCCTTTGTCGTCACCGACCTTAGATTTCTTCGGTATTCCCGTGCAATACCTGAGCTATACCGCCTCGGTTATCCCGATCATTTTGATGGTTTGGGCGATGTCTTATGTACAGCGCTTCTGTGAAAAAGTGCTGCCAATGGTAGTGCGTAATCTGTTTACCCCGATGTTCTGTATTGCCATTATGGTGCCATTAACCCTGCTGGTATTTGGCCCGGTGGGTAATTTGATCGGTGGGGCAATTGGCGGTGTTTACAACACACTTTATAACCTCAGCCCAGCGATAGCAGGGTTTATGGTGGGAGCATTCTGGCAACCATTGGTTACATTGGGTGTTCATTGGGGCATCACCCCTGTCACTGTGGGTAACTACGCAACATTAGGTTATGACACCTTCACTGGCTTGCAAGCCTCCGCAGTCTTTGCCATGGCCGGAACCATGTTTGGTGTTTACTTAAAAACGCGCAACAGTGAAATGAAAGGAATTTCATTGTCAGCAGGGATTACGGCTTTATTCGGTATTACCGAGCCTGCTATCTATGGCGTGGCATTACGCTTGAAGAAACCTTTCTTATGCAGCTGTGCCGCAGGGGGGATCGGCGGGGCTATTGCCGGGACTTTTAATGCCGTGTCATGGAGTTATTGCTTGCCCGGTATCGCGGTGCTGCCGGTCTTCTTTAAAGAAGGGCATATGACACAGTTCCTGGGATTCTTGCTATCCATCACTGTCGCTTTCGTCTTGGGTGCAGTTTTCACCTGGTTGGTTGGGTTTACTGATGAGACAGAGAATGTAGTGCAATCAAGCAGTGCTAAAGCATCCGAAGCACCAATTGCTCAGGCGCAAATGAATCAGAGCTAAAATATTTAATGTTCGGGCGGGCTATCACCCGCCATTGATTTTCATTTTCAGGGTGAACGATTGCCCACAGTACTTAGGGAGAGAATTATGAGCCACAAACAATTACCGAAAGATTTTTTATGGGGCGGCGCAGTTGCAGCACATCAGGTTGAAGGCGGCTGGGATAAAGGCGGCAAAGGTATAAGTATTGCCGATGTATTGTCCGGTGGTGCACACGGTGTTGACCGTGTGGTGACTGATGGGGTGCACGAAGGCTATCGCTATCCAAACCATGAAGCGGTTGATTTTTATGGACATTATAAAGAAGACATCGCATTGTTTGCTGAGATGGGCTTCAAATGCTTCCGTACTTCCATTGCCTGGACGCGTATTTTCCCGAATGGTGATGAGCAGCAACCGAATGAGGCTGGCCTACAATTTTACGATGATATGTTTGATGAGCTGCTGAAATACGGTATTGAACCGGTGATTACGCTCTCTCACTTCGAAATGCCATGGCATTTGGTGAAAGAGTACGGCGGCTGGAAAAATCGGAAAGTGGTCGATTTCTTCGTGAAATTCAGTGAAGTGGTTATGGAGCGCTATAAAAGTAAAGTCAAATACTGGATGACATTCAACGAGATCAATAACCAACGTAACTGGAAATATCCATTATTTGGTTATTGTTGCTCTGGCGTTGTGTTCACTGAGCAAGGGAATCCGGAAGAGACGATGTATCAGGTTCTGCATCATCAGTTTGTGGCCAGTGCCAAAGTGGTCAAATTGGGCCACGCTATTAATCCGGAGTTCAAAATTGGCTGTATGGTCGCGATGGTGCCGTTGTACCCATTCTCTTGCCATCCTGATGACATGATGTATTCGGTAGAAGCTATGCGTGAGCGTTATCTATTCGGTGACGTCCATATGCGCGGTTACTATCCTTCCTACATTCTGAATGAATGGGCGCGTCGCGGTTTCACTATCAATATGGAAGAGGGGGATCTCGATACTCTGCGTGAAGGTTGTGCGGATTACATGGGGCTGAGCTATTACATGAGTAATGCGGTTTCAGCTACCCATCCGGGGAGTGGAAATTCACTTTCCGGCTTTGAGGGCAGTGTGCCGAATCCACATGTTAAAGCTTCTGACTGGGGATGGCAGATTGATCCTGTCGGCTTGCGTTATTCACTGAGCGTATTGTATGAGCGTTACCAAAAGCCGCTATTTATTGTTGAGAATGGTTTTGGTGCCATCGATAAAGTTGCTGATGACGGCATGGTTCACGATGATTACCGCATCGCGTATCTCAAAGCCCATATTGAGCAAATGAAAAAAGCGGTGTTTGAAGATGGCGTGGACTTAATGGGGTATACCCCATGGGGCTGCATCGATTGTGTATCATTCACTACGGGTGAATACAGCAAACGTTATGGTTTTATCTACGTGGATAAAAATGATGACGGGACTGGCACGATGGCACGTTCGCGTAAATTGAGTTTTGACTGGTATAAGAAAGTCATTGCCAGTAATGGTGAACAGCTCTAACTCCTCGACAAGCCTTTTCTCAGAGAAAGCCGCCCAATCATATGGGCGGCTTATCACATTGCCAGTTAACGATAAATTGAGAGAGTTTTAATTACTCAAAATAATGTGATTTTAATTCTAGAATCATCAAGCATATTGTTGATGATTTATTAAAGCCAGTTTTAAAAATGACTTATCGATGACAGATAATATCATCCTTTAATCGGTCGAGTCTTTGAATATCAATAATAAAGACAATGCTACACAGCAATGTTTCATAACATTGTCCATAGACTTTCTCGACTTGATAGATAATAGTTATCCGATTAAATCTAATATTTAATCTTTCCGTTAAGTTTTTTATTTTCTAACTGATGCTTCTTTTCAGTTTGCAATTGCCTCGATTATTGATACATAGCTCCCCGTGTCGATGATACGATTAAGCTTCAAATCTGCACTAGCCAGTAGTGCTTTCAGTTCCTCTTCCGTCCGTGCTTGCCCTCCATCAAAGCTGCCGAGTAATAGAAGGTCAATCTCTCGGCCTCCCTGCCAGGTATCCTCTCTGGAGATCACGGGTTCTAAGATGAGTACTTTTGCATTGGGCCGCATTGCATTACGACAACTGCGTAATATCTTGCTTGCTTGTTCTTCCGGCCAATCCATTGTTATATATTTTAATAAATAAATATCAGCTGTTGGGCAGCTTTCAAAGAAATTACCAGTCTGGGTTTCCCAGCGAGAATCATCCCCTAACTCACCCAGCCAGTTCTTTGCTAAAACCGCTGGGCGGTCGAACAAGATACCGTGGAGTGTCGGATTATTTTGCAAAACTTTCAGCAGCAATCCACCGAAACCGCCGGCAATATCCACCACTGTGGCATGTTCTGGGAAGTCATAACTGCGCACCAAAAAGTTATTCTCTACTGAGGACATAGACGACATCCCAGCATGAAAATCACCTTCTGACTCGGGCAGATTCTCTTGTGACCAGTACTCATAAAAAGACATTCCGAATGCCTGTTTAAAGGCGGATTCTCCTCTTAAATTTTCGACAAGATTCCCCAGCGGCAGCCAGAATGTTTTATCGGTTAACATTAATACCGCAGGGCGAAGTGAATGACGATTATCTGAGCGAAGGAATTGTGCTGCGGCGTTAAGTGAATAGCGGCCATCTGCTGATTCTTCAAAAATATTTCGCGAGGCCAGCATCCGTAAAACACGATTTAACAGACGCCAATCAGCCCCCACCGCTGTTCCTAACTCCTCCGCTGTTCTGGCACTTGTGGTCAGATGATCCGCAACTCCTAAAATAGCTGCAGCACGCAATGAGGCTTGGAAAGTAAATCCCATTGCCTGTTCTAATAAGTATAATGCTGCAGTATCATTTTCATGCTTAAGTTGATTATTATTGCCCATTATAATAACGTCCTTTGATAATTGATGTGACTATATATAATTGCAATAGATAGAAGTGCAACTACATTCATTAGGATAATAAATATATCCATGGAAAATGTAGCTCACGAAATTGAATTATTGCAAATAGTCTATTGTGCTAATTAAACGAATAAATGGGTTTTGGTGGGCAATTCGATGAAAAATATGGGTTATTAATTATTAATAATATTTATATTTCAGGTTTTATATTTGTAATATAAGTTAATTTTTTTGATGTTTGTGGCTGGGTTTGGGATTGTGTCATTGAAGATTCAAGGCTGTGTCAGCTTGTTGAAATAGGATGGTAAAGAACAATATTAGTGCTCATGAAACCGCGTAAAGCGGGCCATCCAACTGAGTTGCGGGAAGCCAAACAACTCGCGGTTCCATTGGCACAAGCAAGCTAAAACGCTTGATTCAGATATTGAGAAAATTAAAGGGATTGCCAGAAATTGGCGAGTAGAAGCTCTACTTTGCATCTAGTGGGAACAAACATAGTAAGAATTTTTTTGCTATAAATATCGCATTCGATTCTCTGTATATTTCTGCGTCGATTTAGCCGCGCTTATCCAGTCAAATAAGCCGCGCCTTTGTGCGGATTTTTATTATTTATAAAGTATGCGATCAATAACCAATTTGACACATTGCAGTTTACATCCAGAGGTAACAATTCAATTAAACACGGCGGTGATTTTTACGATACTGGGCCGGTGTAATATTTAATTGACGGACAAAGGCGCGACGGAGAATATCAATGCTTGAAAATCCGCATTGTGCAGCAATTTGTTTAGGGGCTAGCGCGGTTGACTCCAATAAATGACGCGCATGGCTAAGCCGTTGCTGATCCAGCCATTGTGAAGGTGTCAAATCCAGCTCTTGCTTAAAAAGTCGGCTAAGATGACGTGGACTCAAGCCAATATGCTGTGCCAGAGACTGCATATTATGCGGATATTCAAGCGTTGAGATCGCCCACCGTTGTAACTCTTGCAATGCTGAACGCCCCGATAGATTGGTCGAACCATGACGGCTAAATTGTAGTTGGCCGCCTGGGCGTTTAAAAAACATCACTAATTGGGCTGCTACGGCAAGGGCAACATCATGCCCCATATCTTCCTCCACCATCATCAGCGCCAAATCCAGCCCGGAAGTGACACCCGCGGCCGTTCTCAATGGCCCATCGGCAATACATATTGCATCGGCCTCGACTTGAACTTGCGGATACTCTTTCGCCAGTTGTCCTGCTACTGCCCAGTGCGTCGTCACCCGATGCCCATCGAGCAACCCTGCCGCAGCTAAAAGTAAAGCCCCACTGCATACTGAGCCATAACGTCGACTTCGTTGGGTTTGTGCGACTAAGGCATTCATCAGGCCGTTATGGCTACGATAATCATCAATACCTGGTGCCCCGGCAACAAGAAAACTGTCGAGTGATGATAAATCTGGGTCGGTAATTAACATATCCGCCATGATCCTGACGCCAGAAGATGTGGTGATATCCTGCCGCTCTAATCCCATAATGCGGGAATGATAAATCTTACGGCCCATCTGATTGTTCACCTCGGCGAATACATCCAGTGGCCCGGATATATCGAGCATTTGCACCCCGGGCACTGCCAAGATCACCATCTCTCTGGTCATTCTTCTGATTCCATGTCTGACATATTCGCAATGTCTCAATAAGTCGCATTGATACGATTGATGACATTTATTTTCAACTTTATCGTACGGAGATGCAATCCATACCGGAAAGCAACCGGAGAAATCATATGAAATTAAATATCAATGGCATCCACATACCCGATAGTGCGATGGCTCGTGCGGCGACTGAATTAGTCAGAGATACGGAATCTGATTTGTTATTCCACCATTCAAGTCGGGTTTATTACTGGGCAGCATTAGCAGGGCAACAACGCGGGATTCAGGCGGATACTGAGCTTCTCTATATCGGTTGTATGTTTCATGATATGGGGTTAACCCACGAAAATTGCAGCTGTGAACATCGATTTGAAGTGGATGGCGCGAATGCAGCGCGGGACTTCTTACAACAATATAAAGTTAATCAACAAGATATAGATAAAGTATGGACAGCGATTGCCCTTCATACCACGCCGGGCATTCCTGAATTTATGGATCCGGTCATTGCATTGGTTACTGCGGGTGTTGAAATGGATGTGCTGGGAATCAATTACTCAGGATATGACTCAACAGTGACGGAGCAGGTTGTCGCACAGCATCCGCGCGGTGATAACTTCAAAGAAGAGATAATCCAGGCCTTCTACGAGGGTATTAAAAATAAACCGCAGACAACTTTTGGTAATGTGAAAGCGGATGTTATCGCCGACAAAGAACCTAAATTTGAGAAAGGTAACTTCTGCTCGGTTATCCGGGCCTCTCGTTGGGCGAGCTAAAGATTAAATCCTCTCTGGCACCATTCGAGCCTCCAATAATATTTTCTTTAAGCCCAGTAAAATGATGGAACATATCATCAGACAGTAGAAACAATCTGTTCATTACTGACTTAATCTAGACGTACGTAGTTGGGGGTTTTACCATCACCCAATCCCACAAACAAAAAAACCAACCCTAATAGGTTGGTTTTTTTAGGGTATTTTGGTCGGCATGAGAGGATTTGAACCTCCGACCCCCGACACCCCATGACGGTGCGCTACCAAGCTGCGCTACATGCCGATACAGTGGAATTTATACTACATTTTACAGTGACTAATGCAAGACCTGTTAAAATCGTTCGCTGGTTTTTTAAGCGCCTAAAGCTCTGTTTTTAGAGCTAGTTAGCAATAAAACGTTTTATATCAGTCAGCACTTGCAATAGTAATGGCAGCTGTGGCTTTTCATCTTTAATTTCATTGCCTTGCTCATCATAAGTCCGATATTCACCATTATTATCTAACACAATCGTTTGTGTTGGTGTAGTGATAACCAGTGTGCCATTATCGCCTGTCGCTACCCAGTTATTGTTGCGTTGTGCGGCGAATAAATCTTCCCCTTGCGAATAATCCTCTGATGCGGTTTTAACATGCAATAACCGCTGCATCAGTGTGGTCATAATATCTTCGTGGTTGGTTAACTTATTGACTTTCTGTGCGGGTGTACCTGGCCAGTGCACGATTAACGGGACTTGCAACTGTTGACGATTAAAGCTGCTGCCAGTCCCCCAGTTATTATTGCCGCTATCATTAAATTCGACGCCATGGGCGGCAGTAATAATAACGACGGTTTTATCGAGTTGTCCGCGTTGTTTTAGCGTATCGAGAATGGTCGCAATCTGCTGATCCACATCTTTTGCGCCCGTTTTATAGTGGCGAATAAAGTCGGCTGGTGTGGCAACTTTATGACCAACAACAGGATCTTGCGCTTCAATTGACCCGTTCAGGTTAATGTATGAGAACCATGGCGTATTATTATTCAGTGTTGACAGCCATTGTTGCCATTGTGCTGTGGTTGCGCTGTCAGTTTGTTCTGCCGGAGCAGGTAAGGTGAAATCAGATAACAACGCCTGGCGGTAGAGTGGCGAGGCGAAACCATCGGAGGAGAACAATCCAAACTGATAGCCTTGCGCACTCAATGACGTGATGAATGCAGAAGGTTTACGCGAAGAAAGAACGCCGTCTAAATAGGTTGGAGAAATACCGTAAAATAGCCCAAACAGCCCGGTATCCTGACGATTACCCGAGCTGTAATGCCGGTTAAACTGGATGTTTGAGTGGCCGAATTCAGCTAAAACAGGCATATCTTTTTGCAGGCCATTGGCGCGGATGCCATCAACCACAATTAATAACAGATTGTAACCGCTGCCTTTGTCGCTAAAGGCGATCGGGCTGAGGGGATATTCAACGGTCAATGCATCGGGATTACCTTGCTCTACTAAGCGCCGCTGATATTCCTCTTGGTCAAGCAGGCCGTGTTTCTCAAGGAATTTACGCGCAGTCATCGGATAGGAGAGCGGTAAATTCGCGCGCTGCATACTGATGGGGCGATAGAAATTAGCATCTGCCCAGATATAAATCAGATGTGAGGCAAAGAAGGCGGAAATAAACACGGCCACCAGCGGCTTAACAAAGCGCTGTCGATTGAGACTGCGTAGTTTTTGCCATGCCCAGGTACCGAAAAGCATCTCGACAAGAAAAATGACGGGCACGGCAATAAACATCAATTGCCAATCACGCGCCAACTCAGTTTGATCCGGGTTAACCACTAACTCCCATACTACGGGGTTAAGATGCAAGTGGAAGCGGGTGAAAACCTCGGTATCGACCAATAGCAGGGTTAAACCCGCAGTGGCAAAGGCGGCGGAAAGGAAACGGAGTAGCCGTTGTGACATCACCACAAAAGTCAGCGGGAATATCACCAGTAAATAGGCAGCAAAAACGATAAAACTAAAGTGCCCAAGCCAACTGACAAGGGCATAGACACGGCCAATCAGCGATGAGGGCCAATCGGAGATAAACAAATAGCGGCTACCCAGCACCAGGCTGAACAGGATGTTAAACAGGGCGAACCAGTGCCCCCAGCTGATCATCTGGGAGACTTTTTCACGATAGCGCTGACGATTTGTCACCATATTGAGATTGCAGTCTTGGCCGGTAAATTAATGAGCTTTATCTTCACGAACTGAAGCTTGAAGGGCTTCAGCGAAAGAACGAGCCAATACTTTGCGTTGCGCCGGGGCAATGCTGGTATTGATCAGATTTGTTACCATATTTCCCAAAACCATCAAAGAAAGATCGGTTGGGGTACGGTGTTTTTCCAGTACGCTGACTAATTCTGACAGCAATTTTTCAACGTGTTCGTCGCTATAACGGGATGATTGTGGCATAGAAATTGTGCTCAACACCTGACAAAGTCCCATATCTTACCGTATAGAGACGCGCTTTTCCGCTATTTTATAGCATTAAGAATCATTAGCCATTAATTGGGGGCCGAGATAGCTTTTGAGTTGCAGCTCTCAGGCATCAGTGATTGAATACGCCCCTAGCCAAAAGGAGTATTTATCATGAGTCTGGATATTGACCAGATAGCCTTACATCAGCTTATAAAACGTGATGAACAAACGCTTGATGTGGTGTTGCGCGATTCGTTGTTACCAGCCAATGCTGTAGTTGAAGAAATGATGGCTGAGCTGCATCGGGTTTACAGTGCCAAAAGTAAAGCTTATGGGTTGTTTAATGAACAAAGTGAGCTGGCCGATGCGCTGAAACGGAGCCGTAAGGGTGATGAAGACTTTCTCAGCTTTAGCCGCGCGGCAACCGGGCGTTTACGTGATGAGTTAGCCAAATATCCGTTTGCTGAAGGTGGCGTGGTGCTGTTTTGCCAATACCGCTATCTGGCGGTGGAATATTTGCTGATTTCGGTGCTAAGCAGCTGTAATAGCATGCGGGTGAATGAGCAACTTGACCTGAGCACCACCCATTATCTTGATATCAATCGTGCTGATATTGTGGCCCGTATTGATTTAACGGAATGGGAAAATAACCCGGAATCAACCCGTTATCTGACTTTCCTGAAAGGGCGAGTAGGGCGTAAAGTCTCAGATTTCTTTATGGATTTCTTGGCTGCAAGTGAAGGTCTGGATACTAAAGCGCAAAACCGTGGTTTATTACAGGCGGTTGACGATTATTGCGCGGATGCTGAGCTGGATAAAAATGAGCGCCAGGCTTATCGCCAGCAGGTTTATAGCTATTGCAATGAGCAATTGCAGGCCGGTGAAGAAATTGCCTTGCAGGAGCTTTCGCAAGAGTTGCCAAAGTTGGGCGAAAAAGATTTCCAACAATTCTCTGCTGAGCAGGGCTATGCATTGGAAGAGAGTTTCCCAGCAGATCGCGGCACTTTGCGCCAGTTGACCAAGTTTGCGGGTAGTGGCGGTGGGTTGAGTATCAATTTTGATGCGTTGTTACTGGGCGAGCGTATTTTCTGGGATGCTGCGACAGACACCTTGACCATTAAAGGCACGCCACCAAATCTGCGTGACCAACTACAGCGCAATGCGGGTAAGAAGTAATTGTTTGCATCGTGACATTATTCAACCAATAAAAAACGCCGCAGAAGCGGCGTTTTTTATTTCGGCGTCCCGAATATCGAAAGCGACGCGATTAAACGCGAACGAAGTCGATATGAGTCAGTTTTGGCTTGAAAGCGTGACGCTGAACAGCCTGTACTTTAACTTTGGTTTCTTTACCGTCGACAACCAGAGTCAGTACTGAATCATAAAAGCCCGGTTTCAATTCAATATTCTTGGTGGTGTCATGATCAAGAGTGATAGCGATTGCTGGCTCTGAACCACCGTAAATGATTGCCGGAAATTTATTTGCTGCACGCAGGCGGCGGCTCGCACCCTTACCCTGGTCGTTACGTACTTCTACATTGATAGTGGTCATTTTGTTTTCTCTTAAAGAAAATTAACCCTGCTACAGGCGACCCAGCAACAGGTTCGATACTCGGCTTTACTTGGGTAAACCCAGAGCAAAGCGGGCGACATTCTAGCGAAATATCGACCAGACAGCAAACGAAACTACGAATTTATCAGGCTAAATGCGGCTTAGGCGAGAGAGTCAGCTCGCCGAAAACGCCCCTGATAATCGAAAACCTTTTCCCTGATTTGCCACCATTGTCCACGACGGCGGGCGACAACAAAATCGGGATAACGCAATAGTGCTTGCTGAGCAATGATATCGGCGGCAGTTTGCCATTTCAGCGTAATCCCAGGCGCGCGTTGATGAGGGCGCAAGAAAATTTGCTCAAATGCCATCCGTTGGGCGGCGGTGGTTAAGCGAAAGCGCTCACTGGTATGGGTGCCATCTTCGTCGTAATAGGTGATTTTTAGCCACTCGCCTTTCGCATCTTGGCCACTTTCCAAACCCATTCCGCCACAACGCAATACCAGCGCGTCTTTTAATTTCAGAGCTGCTTTCAGCATATCATCGGGGTCGACCAACACCTCCTGACACTGATGACAGCGGCGGGCTGCAATATCATTTTCTGCCCCGCAATGTGGGCAGGATTTAAAGCGGAAACGGTAATCACATTGGGCTCGCGCGCCTTTATCATCCTCAAACCAGCCCTGACAACGACGGCCATAATGCTCAATGATGTCGCCGGATTCGGTACATTTTCCCCAGAAAATATTGGCAAAACCGCAGTCTGGGCAAAAGACTTGTACCGGTTGGCTGTTGCTGTGGGGTTTGCTGGTGCCCACTTCCGGGGTGAAAAGGTCGTGGGGATTGCCGGCATAATCCAGAATCAAACAATCTTCTTTGCCCGGCGAGAGTCGCAGACCTCGCCCAACAATTTGTTGATACAAGCTGACGGATTCGGTTGGACGAAGAATTGCAATCAAATCAACATGCGGGGCATCAAATCCGGTCGTCAATACCGCCACATTCACCAAGTAATGTAATTGTTGCTGCTTAAAAGCGGTGATTAAAGCATCCCGTTCAGCGGGAGGCGTTCCGGCACTCACCAGTGCAGCTTCGCTTTTGGGCAGTAACCCATAGACTTCTTTAGCATGTTCGACCGTGGCGGCAAAAATCATCACACCCCGCCGATGGGCGGCATATTCAATGATCTGGCTAACAATATGCGGAGTAATTCTTTGCTGTTGTTTAAGCTCTCGGTCTAAATCTGCTTCACGGAACATGCCGTCACTATTGCTGGTCAACCGGCTGAAATCATATTGTACGACCGGCATATCCAGCCGCTCCGGTGGCACCAGAAAGCCGTGCTTAATCATATAACGCAGGGGTAATTCATAAATGCAATCGCGGAATAGGGCCTTGCCATCACCACGAGTGATACCGTGATAGTGGAATTGGTAAATCCAGCCTTTGCCCAAGCGGTAAGGGGTCGCCGTCAGCCCCAGCAAACGCAATCGTGGGTTGGTGGTACGTAAATGTTGAATAATTTGCTGATATTGGCTGTCATCATCGTCACTGATGCGATGGCACTCATCAATAATCAGCAGTGAAAAGGCGCTATCAAACAGTGACAGATTTCGCGCCACGGATTGCACACTGCCAAAGACCACTTTCCCCTCGCTTTGGCGTTGTTGCAGTCCTGCGGCAAAAATATCGGCCTCTAAACCGTAAGCACAATATTTGGCATGATTTTGCGCCACCAGTTCTTTGACATGCGCTAACACCAAAACGCGTCCACGCGCCAGTTTGGCTAATTCAGCTATCACCAGACTTTTACCCGCGCCAGTGGGTAAGACAATTAGCGCTGGTTCGGCATGGCGACGAAAATGAGCCAGCGTCGCGTCCACGGCTTCTTGTTGATAAGGGCGGAGTGTGAAAGCCATTAATGCGCCTGCCCGTTGATTTTTATCATCATTTTCAATTTGTTCAACTCATTCACCATTTGCAACACTTTCCAGCAACGTAACATTTACTTTCAACGTATAAGTGCCTTTTATCTTCAAGACTTTCTATTATTATGCCCATGTGTGGCCGCCCGCGCGAGGAGGCAGGGCGGGGTGGATAAGTTGTTTCTCAATAACGGCTTTTTGCGTAACTGTTCCTAGGATGATAGGGCAACCGCCGCTATACTGTTTTATTAATTTCACACCGTATTATTAGCATTCTGTCATCATTGGCAGGTATGAGTGCGGGTATCGTGCCCCTCAGTGGCATGACTATACCCTAAATAATTCGAGTTGCAGGAAGGTGGCAACGGAGGGAATCCCAGGAGCTTACACTGGTAAGTGACTGGGCTGAACGAAAGCAGCCCACGCACATGCAGCTTGAAGTATGACGGGTAAGACAACAGGCAAAGTAGATTTAATGCGATTGGACAAGTTTTTATCTCAGCAATTAGGGGTTAGCCGGGCGTTGGTCGCGCGCGAGCTACGGGCAAAACGCGTCACTATTGATGGTGAGATAGTCAAAAGTGGTGCCATTAAGCTGACACCAGAACAAGACGTAAGATTTGATGGTAATCCATTACAACAGACTGTGGGCCCACGTTATTTTATGCTGAACAAACCGCAGGGTTATGTGTGTTCAACAGAAGATCCGGATCACCCAACGGTGTTGTATTTCCTTGATGAACCCGTGGCTTATAAGCTTCACGCGGCGGGGCGGTTGGATATCGACACCACCGGGCTGGTGCTGATGACTGACGATGGTCAATGGTCACACCGCATTACTTCTCCGCGCCATCATTGCGAAAAAACCTATTTGGTGACGCTGGAACATCCGGTTGCTGATGATACGGCGCAGCAGTTTACTGACGGCGTACAGTTGCATAACGAAAAGTCATTAACTAAACCGGCACAGCTTGAAGTTATCGAGCCTCAGCTAGTGCGTTTGACCATCAGTGAGGGGCGCTACCATCAGGTAAAACGCATGTTCGGGGCGGTCGGGAATCGTGTGCTGGAACTGCATCGTGAGCGCATTGGCGACATCAAACTTGATGATGATTTAGCACCCGGTGAGTATCGCCCACTGACAGCAGAAGAAATTGCGAGTGTCGGCGCTCCCCATCTGTAATTGATTTTCTATTGCGGCGTGGTCAGCTGTCTCCACGTTGTTTTGCCGTTGATATAACCCGCGGTAGGTTAGTGAAGGAGTTGTTGAACGTGCATGCCAGTAATCAAAATGAAGCGACAAACCGGACATCCCACATTGGTTTGATCTTTATCCTGGGCTTGTTATCAATGCTGATGCCACTGGCAATTGATATGTATCTGCCCAGTATGCCAATTATTGCACAGCAATTTGGCGTAGAAAGTGGTGCAGTACAGATGACGCTAAGCGCCTATGTGCTGGGGTTTGCCATCGGGCAAATGTTCTATGGGCCCATGGCGGATAGCATCGGGCGCAAGCCGGTCATTTTCTGGGGAACGCTCATCTTTGCGTTGGCAGGGATGGCCTGTGCCATGGCGCAATCAATTGAGCAGCTGATTAATTTGCGTTTCTTGCACGGCCTGTCAGCTGCTGCTGCCAGTGTGGTGATTAACGCATTGATGCGAGACATGTTCACCAAAGATGATTTCTCGCGAATGATGTCTTTTGTGGTCTTGGTGATGACTATTGCGCCGTTGCTGGCACCGATTATCGGCGGCGCTTTGCTGGTGTGGTTTAGCTGGCATGCCATTTTCTGGACGATGGCGGGAGCTGCATTGGTGGGGGCGATATTAGTTGCATTGTTTATCAAAGAAACCTTGCCAAAGGAGAAACGGCAGAAGTTTCGTTTGCGCACCACTATTGGCAATTTTGGCGCTTTATTCCGCCACAAGCGGGTACTGAGCTATATGCTGGCCAGCGGTTTTTCTTTTGCCGGTATGTTCTCATTCCTCAGCGCCGGGCCTTTTGTTTATATTGATTTAAATGGAGTTTCTCCGCAGAACTTTGGCTATTACTTTGCGCTGAATATTGTCTTTTTATTCTTGATGACATTAATCAACAGCCGCAATGTTCGCCGCTTCGGGGCACTGAAAATGTTCCGCTTCGGTCTGTGGGTTCAATTTGTGATGGGCATCTGGCTGCTGGTGGTGTGTGCCGCCGGGTTGGGGTTCTGGGCGCTGGTGCTGGGTGTCGCCGCTTATGTGGGTTGTATCGCGATGATCACTTCGAATGCCATGGCCGTCATTTTGGATGATTTCCCACATATGGCGGGGACTGCCTCTTCTTTGGCGGGAACTTTACGGTTTGGTATTGGTGCCATCGTGGGGACGCTGTTGTCGATGGCGCCATCACGTAGCGCCTGGCCGATGGTCAGCTCAATGGCATTTTGTATTATCGTCGCCATGTTGCTGTATCTTTATGCTAGCCGCCCACATAAAGATACAGTGAAATAATCACTATCAGTAGATGTGAGGGGCGATGCTCCTGAGCGCCCCTCACGTTTATTATTTGTAGCCAGTTTGTCAAATCACACCTTATTTATTCCTCTCTTTCTCCGTCTTGTACATGATTAAATATCGCCACAATTATCACTAAAAAAGACCGAATCCTTGCGCTCAATCAACATAATAAGCTTGCATATCATTATCTGTTGCATAGTTGTGTATGACACCATATTGTTAACTTTTTGAGCGATGTTATAAAAAAGACGAAATTGTTATCACGTTATTTTTACCCGTTATTCTTGCTTGTTACAGGATGATGGATATCAATGAATTTATATATTTATCAATTGATTAAATCCATTTCATTCAGCTTGACTGAGGCTGAATTGTTCCTTAAATGTAAAATGTTGGCTGATATTAGGTAATGGGTTTGCAAGAAAAATGGTTGAGATAGAGGCGATAAAGGGTTAAAAATAACGAAAAATGGGATCTAAATCTCAAACCGGCAGTTTCAGTCTGGGTATGACGGGCTGAATAAGCGTTGTAAACAGCGCAAAAAATAGCGTTGTAGGTTTTAAGTTTCTAAATTGTTATCAATATTGTGTTTTGATAAGGTTTGGAGCGAGCACAATGGCAATTTAGCGGCTATAACTTTAAATCAGTATGAGTCTTTGTGGTGCTTTGTGAGTTTTTGAATTTTTATTTTTACTAGGAAAAATACGTGAATAATATCCAACTTTCGGTAGTACATCGTCTGCCGCAAAGTTACCGTTGGTTATCGGGGTTTATCGGCGTAAAAGTTGAACCGATGCCATTAACGGCGATAGACGATAGCAATAATGATCTCATGGGACTGAAGTTACTGAGCCATGATGGTGCCCATGCGCAAATTATCATGCAGAGGCTTCATCTCTCACTGCAAGAGATTCAGGTGGACTCCGCGATTGTGGAATGGGAAGGTGAGCCTTGCCTGTTTGTTCATCGTCAGGATGAAAGTGCCACTATGTGTCGCTTGAAAGATGTTGGGGTGGCAATTGCTGAGACCATGACCGCACTTTATCCTTTCTGATTTGCGATTACGTGTTTGTCAGCCTTTTATGCTGACGCTTTTCTATGCCCTAATATGCGCCAAATCAGTCGGAAAATTGTAGTAATTGCTGAGTATATTGCTGTTTTGGTGCGGCAAAGATTGCCTGACAGTCACCTTGTTCCACGACTTCCCCTTGTTTTAATACAATCACTTGGTGGCAGAGTGACCGCACCACTTGCAAGTCATGACTGATAAATAGGTAACTGAGTTGGTAGCGCTGCTGAAGGGATTTCAGCAAAGCCAGAATTTGCGCTTGTACCGATTTATCCAGTGATGACGTCGGTTCATCGAGGATAAGTAATTGAGGTTGCAGGATGAGTGCCCGTGCAATAGCAATGCGCTGGCGCTGGCCGCCGGAGAACTCAGTCGGGTATCTATAGCGGCTTACCGGGTCTAACCCAACTTCTTCCATGGCTTTAATCACGCGCTGCTCGCGATGTGCAGCAGTGAGTTTCTGATGTACTTCCAGCCCTTCCGCAATGATTTGTTGAACATTCAAGCGCGGGTTTAGCGCCGAGTAAGGGTCTTGGAAAACCACCTGAATTCGGCTGCGATAAGGTAGCATCTGTTTGGGCGAGAAATTGTGTAGCGGCTGGCCACTAAACCAAATTTCTCCTTTAGAGGGCAGCAAGCGCAGCAAAGCTAAGCCGGTAGTGCTTTTCCCCGAGCCCGATTCCCCTACCAAACCTAAACTTTCACCGGGTTTTAACACAAAACTGAGATCTTTCAGAGCATAGTGATGCGCCACAGTACGGCGCAATAGGCCGCGTTTAATCGCAAAAGCGACTTGTAGCCCTTTGACCTCAAGCAGCGGTTGTAGATCGGTCTGGAGCGGCAGTGGGTCGCCCTGTGGTTCCGCATCTAATAATTGGCGAGTATATGTATGCTGGGGGGAGCTAAACAGCGCCTGGCGGGTATTGTGCTCAACCACGCGCCCCTCACGCATCACGGCTACGTTATCGGCCAGCCGGCGGACGATATTCAGGTTATGGGTGATAAACAGCAAGCTCATGCCCATCTCTTGCTTTAACTCTTTCAGCAAACTCAAAATCTGGGCTTGTACCGAAACATCCAGCGCGGTAGTGGGTTCATCGGCAATCAGTAATTTTGGCTGGGTCAGGACAGCCATAGCAATCATCACGCGCTGGCGTTCTCCGCCGGAAAGCTGATGTGGGAAATCCGCTAATCGGCCTTTGGCATTGCGAATACCTACTCGGTCAAGGCATTGAATAATCTCAGATCTGGCGGCTTCCCTGCGCATACCTCGGTGCAGTGACAGCACTTCTGCCAGCTGTTTCTCAATAGTATGTAAGGGGTTTAAAGACACCATCGGCTCTTGGAAAATCATAGAAATTTTATCACCGCGAATGGCGCGTAATGTCGGCTCATCGGCATGTAACAGTGATTTTCCGGCAAACAGAATATCGCCGCTGGAGTAAACTACCGGTGGCGAGGGCAGCAGGCGCAATATCGACAAGGCGGTAACACTCTTGCCCGAACCCGATTCCCCCACTAAAGCCAGTGTCTCACCGCTCTCTATTTTCAGCGAAAGGTCGCTGACGACCTGGCGATCAACTCCCGCTTGGCGAAATGCAACACTGAGATTTTGAATGTCCAGCAGTGGAGAGGTCGCCATATCAATACACCTTACTTGGGTCAAAGGCGTCACGCACGGCTTCGCCGATAAAGATCAACAGAGATAACAGCACGGCCAACACCAGGAATGCGGTTATGCCGAGCCAGGGAGCTTGAAGGTTATTTTTGCCCTCCAATAACAACCCGCCTAATGAGGGTGACCCCATTGGCAAGCCGAAACCAAGGAAATCCAGTGAGGTGAGAGTGGTTATTGAGCCGCACAGAATAAAGGGTAAAAAGGTCAGAGTGGCTACCATGGCATTAGGCAGCATATGGCGCGACATAATCACTCTGTCACGCACGCCCATGGCCTTGGCGGCGCGGATATAGTCATAATTTCGGGTGCGCAGAAACTCGGCCCGAACCACGCCGACCAGCCCCATCCAGCCAAATATGACAGTGATGGCTAATAACCACCAGAAATTCGGCTGCACAATGCTGGACAGTAAAATCACTAAAAATAGGGTCGGCATACCGGACCAGACTTCAATAAATCGTTGGCCCCATAAATCAACTCTACCGCCGTAATAGCCCTGAATTGCCCCGGCACAAATCCCAATCACACTGGAAAATAGAGTTAACGTTAGGCCAAATAATAATGAAATACGAAAGCCATAAATAACTTTGGCCAATACATCACCGCCAGTGCTGTCAGTGCCGAGCAAATTGGTGCGACTGGGGGGCGAGGGGAAGGGCACATTGGTTGCGAAATTAATGGTGTTATTACTAAAGCGGATGGGAGCCCAAATAGCCCAGCCATTATCTTTAATGCGGCCAATCACATACGGGTCTTGATAATCAGCGGCCGTGGTTAAAATACCACCAAAGGTTGATTCGGTGTAATTAACCATAAAGGGCATATAAAATTTGCCCTGATAGCTCACCAGCAGCGGTTTGTCGTTGGCAATCAACTCGGCAAACAGGCTGATAATAAACAGTGTCAGAAAAATCCACAGTGACCAATAGCCACGGCGGTTTTGGCGAAACCGTGCCCAGCGGGCCTGATTAATAGCGTTTAGCCGTTTCATCATTGGCGGCCCTCAAAATCAATTCGGGGATCAACCAAGGTGTAGGTGATATCGCTCAGGATATTCAGCAGCAAACCAATCAGAGTGAAAATATAAAGGGTGCCAAACATCACCGGATAATCTCGTTGCAAGGTAGCGTCATAGCCCAGTAACCCTAAACCATTCAGTGAAAACATCACTTCGATTAACAATGAACCCGTAAAAAACATACTAATAAAAGCCGCCGGGAAGCCCGCAATCACCAGCAACATGGCATTGCGAAATACATGGCGGTAAAGGATTTTTTCTTCAGGTAAACCTTTGGCGCGGGCAGTGACCACATATTGTTTGCGGATTTCATCGAGAAACGAGTTTTTGGTCAGCATGGTGAGTGTGGCAAAGCCACCAATCACGGTAGCCAGCACCGGTAACGTGATGTGCCACAAATAGTCGGTTATCTTGCCATACCACGGCAGTGTATCCCAATTGCTGGATACTAGCCCGCGAAGCGGAAACAGATCGAAATAACTGCCGCCGGAAAACAGCACTACCAGTAAAATAGCGAATAAAAACGAAGGAATAGCATAGCCGATAATTATTAAGGTACTGCTCCAAGTATCAAAAGCCGAGCCATTACGCACGGCTTTTTTAATCCCCAAAGGAATGGAAACCAGATAAATAATCAGTGTGCTCCATAACCCAAGTGAGATAGACACCGGCAGGCTATGTTTAATCAATGACATGACGGATTCGCCGCGAAACAGGCTGTCGCCAAAATCAAAGCGCGCATAGCTCCAAAGCATATTGAAATAGCGCTCATGCAGCGGCTTGTCAAAACCAAAGCGCTGTTTAATTTCGGCAATCACTTCTGGGTCTAGCCCTCGCGAACCGCGATAGTTACTGTCACCGACTTGCGCTGCATTCAAGCCGACTTTCGCACCACCCAATCCGCTATCACCCCCACCGGCGCTATATCCGCTGGAATGACCCAGTTCAATGTTGGCTATCGCCTGATCTACCGGGCCGCCGGGCGCGATTTGGACAATGAAAAAGTTAATAGTAATAATGGCCCACAAGGTGGGAATAACCAGCAACAATCGCCGTAATAGATATGCGCCCACACCGCCCCCTAATGATGTTCTGTTGGCAGGCGAGCTGCCTTGTTGACATCCAACCACCAGCTATCAAAGCCGAGCGAATATGTGGGCCTGTCCGCTGGCATTGAAAATTTATCCCAATAAGCAAAGCGGGCATGGTTGGAATACCACATCGGGATCATCAAATAGTTCCAGGTCAGCACGCGATCCAGCGCCCGGCCCAGAGACAGCAGTGCCTCTGGCTGCTCCTGATGCTTAACAATCTGTTCAATCAATTGGTCGATGGCCGGATCTTTAATACCCGAAGCGTTATAACTGGAATCAATATAAGCCGAACTCCAAAAAATTTGCAGGTTCGGGCTAGGGTAAGGGAAGGCACTGTAAACCGTCGGGATCATATCGTAATCCCGGCTGCGCAGGCGGTTAACAAACTGAGAGCTGTCCACCTCGCGAATATTCATGGTTATTCCCAAACGCTGCAAATTATGCTTAAACGGTTGAACGTATTGGAAGTTACTGCCGCTGAGTAACAGCAATTCAAAGACAAAAGGTTTACCCGTTTTGCTGTTGATCAATTGCTGGTTTTTCACTTCCCAACCGGCTTCACTCAGTAATTCGCGCGCTTTTAATAGATTATCCCGCGCGTTGCCGCTGCCGTCAGTTTGCGGTGGCTGATAAATTTTCGTGAAGACCTCCGCGGGGATTTTGCCTTTTAGCGGTGCCAGCCACGCCAATTCCGCGCTGTTCGGATAACCTTTAGCGGCATATTCGGTGTTCTGGAAAAAACTATTAGTGCGTTGATAACTGTCGAAATAAAAAGCTTTATTCATCCAGTCAAAATCAAAGGCCAATGTCAGGGCTTCACGAACTCTGCGGTCGCTAAAAATAGGGCGCTGGACATTAAATGCCAGCCAGCGGGTGTTCTGCGCGGAGTTATCGAGGATATCCTGTTTGACGATATAGTTTTTCGCAAAGTTGCCGCCCACATATTGTGTCGCCCAGCTTTTTGGCGATGTTTCTTCACGGAAATCAAAAGCACCGGCTTTAAAGGCTTCCAGCGCGACTTTATCGTCTAAATAATAATCATAACGGATGGTGTCAAAATTATATTGCCCACGATTGACCGGTAAGTTGGCTGCCCAGTAGTCTCTAACCCGTTCATAGGTAATAAATTGGCCCATCTTATATTTGCCAATACGATAGGGGCCGCTGCTAACGGGAGGTTTACTTAGCGGTTCACTGAGTTTATGGTCTTTCCAGAAATGCTCGGGCATTACCGGTAAGCCAAATAAGCCCAACATTTTATCTTTATTCGGTTCTGGGAATTCAAAACGCACAGTCAGGCGGGAAATCGCTTTAACTTGCACGCCTTTATAAACAATTCGAAATTGCGGTACACCCTCGGTCATGAATTTATTGAAAGTGAATGCCACATCTTGTGCAGTAATGGGTTGGCCATCATGAAAACGAGCGCGAGGGTTAATATCGACTTCAATCCAGTGGAAGTCGGGGGCAAAGCGTGCAGATTCGGCAATTAAGGGATAATAGCTGCCAATCTCATCGTCCGAAGTAGCGAATAATGAGTCATACAGCCGCTCAGTGCGCACTGCCGGGTTGCCACGTAGCGCATAACGATTGAAGTTATCAAAGGTACCAATCGCAGAGAGTGTGATATCTCCGCCTTTAGGGGCTGCCGGATTAACATAATCAAAATGGTTAAAATCTGATGAGTACTTGGGTTCGCCCAATATGGCAAAAGAGCTACCTTCTTTAATGGTCTCAGCCTGTAGGCCAAAACTCAGAACTGAAAGCACGAAAGCAGCAAGTAGGCGTAACAACATATTGGTGGTGATCTCCTGCTATTATTTAGTTGTAATACTCTTAAATGAAATTACCAGTTTGCAGGGGTAAAGCAAACATTAAGCCAATTAGTTTTTGTTACGAAGTTTTTTTATTACAAAACTCGACTAAATCCTCCACAGATAGCGGCTTGCTAAGGAGATAACCTTGCAGGAAGTTGACGCCGTGTTGTGCCAAATACTGGAGCTGTTGTTCCGTTTCGACACCTTCAGCGACGGTTTCAATATTGAGCTTGCTCGCCAACATTAATACTGCATCTAATACCGGTGCGGCAACAGTATTAATGCCTATGGTGCTGACAAAACCACGATCAATTTTAATATAATCTAAAGTAAAACGTTCTAAATAAATCAGCGCGCTGTGCCCGGTGCCAAAGTCATCAACAGCGATTTGTATCCCTTGAGAGCGCAACCAAGCAAACTGCTTAATAGCCAATTCCTCTTCAACCATACCCCGCTCAGTTATCTCAAATACCGGAGAATACACATCGGTATTTAATTGTTGTAACATTTGAGTGACATCTTTGCGGAAATTATCATCGGTAAGATGGACAGGGGAGATATTAAAAGCCAATTTAATTCCCGCTGGAACGTGGGCTGCCATTAATTCACTGTCTCTAATGATTAATTCAAATAAATGCCGGGTCAGAGGTTGAATCAAATGCTGAGCTTCTGCATAGGGAATAAAAAGATCTGGGGAAATACGTCCTTCAATCGGATGTTGCCAGCGGATAAGCGCTTCCAATCCTGATAGGGAGCGGTCATCAGACCGGAATGCGGGCTGATATTCAACAAAGAATTCACCCCGACGAATACCACGCAAAATTTCAGCTTCCGCACTTTGACTAGCAATTAAAATATAGTAAGCCAAGATACCGACTAACCCTGCGAGTAATACTCCCCCTAACAAGGTCATACGAATATCATCCGCAGTGAGGTTGGTATGATAAATCAATACTTTAATTGGATAGCCAGGTAATTGAATTTCACGTGCATCATGCGTTGGTAACTGGCTGATAGGCATGACTTTAGAGTCAAATGTCGTGACTGCCAAGTCATCAATAACAATAGCTAATCCGTTGACTTGATTATTGGAGTTATTCAGTAACAGATAGGGATGTAAATTTAATTCGAGTGTTGCTAATACGCCGGTATTACCACGACCAGCTTCACGCAGCCATACGCCAATTGCCGGTTTGCTCGGCATCATCGGCGTACCTTGTTGAATTTTAAAATCCAAAGGCCGGGAGACATTCATTTTGGGGTATAACGCGCTGACCGGCGTATTCATTTCCCCCGTTGCTGAAGAGCAATAGGTAATATCATCCCGAACTAATAAGAAAGCTCGGACACCATTGGTAAATGCCGCCCGATAGTGCAGAGCAGAACTGGCCTGTTCACAATTTTTTGCACTTAGCGGGATAAGCTGAGACATCGTTGTAGTTAGTTCATTAAGGAACTGGGATGAATAGGCGATAATATGGTCACTTTGTGTTGTTAGTTTACGTTCACTGCTGCGATAAAGTAATGACAAAGTAATAACAACAAAAAAAATAAAGAAACAGAGTGCGAGGATGACACTTTTTTTAACAAGATGGCGTCTGGATAAAATATTGCGGGAGAACGCACTGTTTGAACCCATGTTACGCCGCTCCTCAGCATGATCGATAAAGTGTTATGAGTATAAGTAAGTTAGCAGCACAGCGCTACCGATTTGCTAGGGAGCATTATTGACATTAATAAACTTATCTATTTGAAACGCAATCCAATATAAAGCAAAGATGCCATATAAATGCATCAAATATGTGGTGTCAGTGAAATTCATTTGTATTGATGTATTTTAGAAATACATATCTATAAAACAAATTTTCAGCTTAGTAACACAACTTACTTAATTCCAGAAAGGATAATCGTAGTTGATATGTTTTAGTGTCAGGGAACTCTTGGTTTAGCAGGGCGAATTTTACACAGAATATTCTTGAATTTCGCTGTTTTTGGCAAAAAAGGACCTTTCCTACAAAGGTGAGGATATGGGACTACAAAATTATATTTCGGCAATAAGAACGATTTCGGCAATAAAAAAACGCTGCCAATGGCAGCGTTTCATCGTTTCGTTTGGTATCTCGGACAACAGGAATAAAATCAGTTAGCTGCGCGAACCGCTACTTAGCACTCGTCGGCCATCACGATAACGCTTATTCCAATAATCTTCATTTAGACTCGATATTGTCACGCCGACACTGGTGGAAGCATGTACAAATTTATCGTTACCTAAATAGATACCTACATGACGACCCGTCGATCCCGCTCGGAACAGCACCAAATCACCAGGTCGCAACTTGGTACGTTGGATTTTCTTGCCAATATCTTGCTGCTCAGAGGTTGAGCGTGGCAAATTCATACCAAATTGTTCACGGAACGTGGTTTGTACAAACGCAGAACAATCAATACCGCGTTTGGTGCTACCGCCTAAACGATAACGAACCCCTTTCCACCCTGCATACTGTTCTAAAATTTTCGACTTGACGTCAACGTTGCGCACCATCGCTTCGAATTCATCCTGAGAGGCTTGCAGTAAAAGCCCATCTTTATCATTAACTGCACGCATCTCAGTTTGCGTATTATGTACGTTCGAACTCTGTGGTGAACTACACGCGGATAACATTACCGCTGCTGCAACCGCAGGAATGACCCGCAGAATATATCTCATAATAGGTTGAGACTTGACCATTGTTGTTGTTTTCCCTTGCTGTCCTTACGACGGATGTCGCTACCAAAAATACCAAACGAATCGAGATTATTGATTGTGGTCTGATGAGACAATCACTTAACCAAATAAATGTGCAGGAACGCACAATATTAATCAGGATAGGGGTGAAATGCCGGTATCCGAGCACAAACGTTTTTGAGATTACCGTAATGATTAATAAAAGGCGAGAGCTTTTATGCCCATAATTTTACAAAATGTTAATGTAACATTATGTAATATTATATATTAAATGCAGATAGCTGAATTTATGGCCGTTTGGTGATAATAAAGCCGTGAAATCATTAGTGGCGGTTGGAGCAAAAAAAAGTCTATTTTTTGCTCCAACATAAAGTAGGCAGCGCGTTACTGATTTTTTGAGCCTGGCAGATTCCGGTTAATGGCATCAATGACTTTATCACTCAGTGGTGTCAGCAATATCCAACTTATCCCTACCAAGACAACTGAAAGCGAGCCGACAGCAATATCAGTAAACCAATGCGCACCAATCATTATTCGTGGCATAGAGAAGACCACCACGATCACTAAGGCGATGGCAAAAGCACCCCGAGAGAAATAGCGCAACATAAAGCAGGCAAAAATAATCAGCATCATGCCATGGTCGCCGGGGAAGCTGTCACTGGATGCGTCTTTGGTCGGAATACCCGTTAACTCACTGACACGATTAATATTCTCAAAAATCAGTGTTGGGCTGGGATGTGATACCGGTAGCAAATGGCCTAATTGATTTAGGATGACTGCGGTCAACAGCATGACAAACCCCGTGACGATCAGCCGACGGCGGCCTGCAGCGGTTTCCTTTATATAAAAGTACAAGTAAAGCAGCCCCATGCAAATCAGGGAAATAACATCGAAAGCCCGATTATTGGTAATCGCCACTAAATGCAGAAATGAAGGGCTGGATAGTAGGTGCTGGTTAAAATAGAAGAATATTGCTGAGTCTATTTTAAACCAAAAACCGTGGTCCGCTGGAATATACCAAGAGAAAAAGAGGGTTATTCCAAGTAAATTAAGCAGTAATATTGTCGGCAAATTACGACGGGTCATGCGATGGCCTTTAATCTATAAATAGTCAGTGTAAGAATGGTGCAGTAAATAAATTTGGGCGCATTATACCTCCTTCTGTAGCCGAGTCCTGAGTAATTCATGCTGTAATACATTCCAATCAGGGTCAGTTGTGCTAATGAGTTCAATTCGGCTATCAAGCGGCGGCGTTTGGCGAGTTTCAATTTTCAAATCATGCCCTTGTCGGTTAACCACGAGAGTACCCTCAGGTATGCGCATCACACCTTTTATTCGTTCCACTGAATTTAATCGCACCCATTCTAATAATGGCACTGTGTCAAATACGGTATCCGCATTAAATACCCAACCACAGCTCAGATAACCTTGACCCTGATTAAGGGCGCGGCGCCAAGGTTCGTGACCTTTCAAGCTCAATGCGGCCAATCCTTTTTGTCGGGTTGAACTGTGATGATGTGCGCCGTTGGGTAAGTCATCATTATTACTGTGTGGCATATCCAGCAGAGCAACATCAATTTTCCCTTGTTCTGCATAATAGAGTGGGCGTGATACCGGCTGCTGTTTATGCCATTGCTGCAATACGGCGTAATCCACCTCACTATAGGCATCCTGTTTATTCGCCACGAGGATATCGGCTGCGGCCAATTGGTCACGGAAATTTTCATTTTCTGTATAGCGGGGATCACTTAATTGGCGGGCATCAAGCAAGCTGAGGGTGGCATGCAGAGAGAGCCAGGGTTGGTAAATTTCTGAAGTTAATAAGGAGAGAATCTGTTTTGGGTGACCCAGCCCCGTAGGTTCGATGAGTAAACGATCCGGTTTTGCCTGTTGGAGCAACATATTCAAACCCACTTGCATGGGGAGCCCATTCACGCAGCACATGCATCCACCGGGTATTTCTTTTAATACTGCCCCACAGCCAGCCAATAGTGCGCCATCAATACCTATCTCACCAAATTCATTGACCAGGACTGCCCATTTTTCATTTTCCGGCTTTTGTGACAATAAATGGCGAATAGTGGTGGTCTTGCCACACCCCAAAAAGCCGGTAATCAAGTTCGTTTTGGTCATCAGAGACCTCCTACCGTAAATTTATTTTCAATACCATCTCAAGAAAAGGCTCAAGTATGTCGATGTAGTCAGAAGAGGATATAACACTAGCCAAGCTTATTATTAAACGAAAAAGAGTGAAAGATAGACAATTTCCTAGGTGGGTTAGGAACCTCGCCTAATTGTATTGCCAAGCTAAGCAATATAATTCACTTCTACGAGGAATCTTAGTGAGTTATCGACAGAGTAGGGCAATAAAAAATGCTCTGTCATTCCCATCGCTCTGGCTGGAATCCTCTATCATTTAAAATGACGGATATGAGAGTCGAGGTGGTTATGAAGAGTTTTCGAGTGCTGATGATCGTAGCAATAATGTTTTCATGGATAATATCTTTTGCTGCAAGTAGTGCGCAATCCACCCTGTCGGTTACTGGAACAATTACTTTTTCCGGAGCTATTGTAGAAAGCCCATGTGATACTTCATTTGCGGACCAAACGATAACAACCCGCTGTTATCGCAATGGTGAAACATTGACTCAACGACAAACACTCTCACGCAGTATGTCTCTGACTTCTCGGTTACCCAGTCAGTTGGCATCTTCGAACTTAGAATGGTTGAACCCACAACGTAGTTTGGGAATTTTGACTGTCTCTTACCTCTAATAGTTAAAACTAGCAATCATCTTATAATCACGGCTTATCACACTGATAAGCCGTGATAGTTCTTCAACTTTGCTGCAATGAAATTGTTTGACCGCAATGAAATTGTTCGACCACATGATATACTCAATATTATTCACACACCCTTTGGTCAGGCCAATTTGGTATTTTCAGTGCCAATACCTGATGCAGGAAATAAGGTTATGCGGTTATATCAGGAAGTTGGCAGTCAACTGCGTGAAGCAATTATCAGTGGGCAATATAATTTGGGCGATCGTTTACCGCCTGAGCGTGACATTGCCGAAAACTTCAGCGTCAGTCGTAGTGTGGTCCGTGAAGCACTGATCATGCTGGAGCTGGAAAAGTTAGTGGAAGTGCGTAAAGGTTCAGGTGTCTATGTGGTGAATGTCCCCGATAGACCTGCATATGGGGAATCTGTCGTCTCAACCGACAGTGGTTACGGCCCATTTGAACTGCTGCAAGCCCGCCAATTGCTGGAAAGTGAAGTTGCTGCTTTTGCTGCTATGCAAGCGACCAAAGCTGACATTATCAAAATGCGTCAGGCCATCGAGCAGGAAAAAACCGCATTAGATGCCGGTGCTGTGGATGAAAGTGCAGATGAATTGTTCCACTGTTTGTTGGCGCAATCGACACAAAATAGTGTATTGGCGAATATGGTGGCGGAGGCATGGCAGGCGAGAAAAACCAGCGCCATGTGGCAAGGGGCACATAGCCATACCCTCGATTTTAGTTACCGCTGGCAATGGATGGAAGACCATCAAAAAATCCTGCAAGCAGTATTGCGCCGAGATAGCAAAGCAGCCAAGCAAGCCATGTGGCAGCATTTAGAAAATGTAAAATTAAAATTACTCGAGATTTCTGATGCCGACCATCCTGATTTTGATGGGTATTTGTTTGAGTCTGCGCCGTATCAGCTCGAAGAATAATTTACCCTTCGGCCTTGAAGCTACAGGGGGGTTGGCTGCGCTCACAAACCCGAATCACTTACACCAGTAAGCTCATCGGGCTTTATTTGCTTGCCGCCTACCTGTAACTCCAATGACTTTGGGTAAGCTTTTCGGCCTTGAAGCTACAGAGGCTGCACTCACAAACCTAATTAGAAAGAATGAGCCTCATTGTGAGGCTCGCTAAATTAAGCCTGTTGTGCCAAACGCTTCACACTTTCTTTCGCACCAAACTGTTGTAGGCTGAGATATGCTTCTGTCACGGCCTGAACAAATTCGGGTTGTTGTGGAAGAGTTTCACCAAACAGTGCTTTCAGGGACAGTAAGCTCTCGACTCTGGCGATACCCTCTTCGCTATTCTCAACGCATTTTTTAAAGCTATCTACCATTGGGTCACGAATATCAATAGGTTGGCCGTTATCATCTACACCGCTTACATAACGCATCCAGCCAGCGATACCCAATGCCAGGCAATGATATGGCCCCCCGTTTTGTAAATGCCAGCGCACTGAATCAAGCATCCGTTGTGGCAATTTCTGGCTACCGTCCATGGCAATTTGCCAAGTGCGGTGTTTTAACGACGGGTTACTGTAACGCTCAATCAATTGGTTAGCATAAGCATTCAGATCAATACCGGTGACACGTAGTGTTGGAGCTTGCTCATCCATCATTAAACGACGGGCAGTCAGGCGATAATTTTCATCCGCCATACAATCATTAATATGCTGATAACCGGCCAGATAACCCAGGTAAGAGAGGTAGGAGTGGCTACCATTCAACATACGCAACTTCATCTCTTCAAAGGGCAAAACATCATCGACTAATTGTACCCCAGCCACTTGCCAGTCAGGCCGACCGGCCACAAATTTGTCTTCGACGACCCATTGAATGAAGGGCTCACAAGCAATGCCGCAAGGGTCGGCAACCCCCAGTGTCTCTGTGATTTCCTGCAATGTTTCTGTTGTTGCAGCGGGAACGATGCGGTCGACCATGGTGTTAGGGAACGTGACATTTTGTTCTATCCAGCTTGCCAGTTCGGGGTCACGAGCCGCAGCTAAACCGAGGACGGCATTTTTTACTACATGGCCGTTTTCTGGAATGTTGTCGCATGAAAGGACAGTGAAAGGTTTCAGCCCTCGCAAGCGACGTAACCGCAGAGCTTCAACCAGTACACCGGGGGCGGAAGTTGGAGCATCAGGGATAGCCAGGTCAGCAAGTACAAACTCATTGTGCAGATCCAGTTGACCCGTTCCCGGCTCGATGCAGTAACCTTTTTCGGTAATGGTAAGTGAAACAATAGCCACTTGTGGTTCGGCCAATTTCTCCAGAACCTGCATGACACCATCTAACCGAGCATGTACTGACTCACAAACTGACCCAACAACAATGGTTTGATTACTTTTCGCGCCTTTTTCCAGCACCGAGAAAAGATGATCCTGTTGGCGCAAATTTTGGATCAAGACATCAGCACCAAACAAGCTGACCTCACAGATACCCCAGTCGCCCCCTTGTTTATTTAACACCCGGTCAGTCAGTAGAGCTTGATGCGCGCGGTGAAATGCGCCAAAACCGATGTGAACAATGCGGCTTTTCAGTGCAGTTCTATCATAAGTTGGTCGCTGTACAGTATCGGGTAGGCGGCTATTGGCAATAGTGTTCATACGTGGCTCCAGAATCATTCACCCCATGGGTATAGCAAAGGGATGGCGATAGATAAAAAGTTGTTAGACCAGTTTCATTTGGCTTCTGTACGAAAAAAACCACACCATACGGATCGTTTGCTTTTGTTCATTGTCATGCAATATCGGCTTGCAGTGTAAAGGCATATGACAGAAAATAAAATTGGTAAGTCCAATATTGATTATATTCGTGAAGTGGATCAACCAATGAGATTTTGCTTTTTGACACGAGGCGCTGAAAGAGTAAGGATAAAGCTGAGTGATACCTCTTGGAATCGGTATAACAACATTGTCGGTATAACCGCGTTAGTCGGTATAACAAAATTATATGCACCCGAACAGTTTACGTAGAAGGTAAAAATAAATGGAACAAACATGGCGTTGGTATGGCCCAAATGATCCGGTGTCATTAGATGATATCCGTCAGGCTGGAGCAACCGGAGTAGTGACTGCATTACACCATATTCCGAATGGCCAAGTCTGGCCGGTGAGTGAAATCAAACAACGCCAGGCAGAATTGGCAGCGAAAGGTTTGGTTTGGTCTGTAGTGGAAAGTGTACCGATTCATGAAGAGATCAAAACTCACAGCGGTAACTATCAGCAACATATTGAAAATTATCAGCAAACTCTGCGTAATATTGCTGAATGTGGCATTGACACCGTGTGCTACAACTTCATGCCGATATTAGACTGGACACGCACGGATCTGGAATATCAATTGCCAGACGGTTCCAAAGCACTGCGTTTTGACCAAATAGCCTTTGCTGCTTTTGAGTTGCATATCCTCAAGCGCCCAGGTGCTGAGAAGGATTACTCTGCTGAAGAGTTGGTGCAGGCGGCGGACTATTTCGATGCGATGACTGAGGCCGACATCGCCAAGCTGACGGGCAATATTATTGCTGGTTTGCCGGGAGCAGAAGAGGGTTATACGCTGGATCAATTCCGTGCGCGTTTAGCCGAGTATGACGGTATTGATAAAGCGCAACTCCGTGAAAATATGGCGTATTTCCTGCGCGCTATTATACCGGTTGCTGAACAGGTTGGCTTGCGGATGGCGGTACACCCGGATGATCCACCGCGCCCAATTCTTGGCCTGCCGCGTATTGTGTCGACCATTGAAGATATGCAGTGGCTGAAAGAGACCGTTGATAGCATTTATAACGGCTTTACTATGTGCACCGGTTCTTATGGTGTGCGTGCCGACAATGATTTGGTGAAGATGATCGAAACCTTCGGTGACCGTATTCACTTCACTCATTTGCGCTCGACTTGCCGTGAAGGGAACCCAAAAACCTTCCATGAAGGCGGTCATTTGCAAGGTGATGTCGACATGTACTCAGTGGTTAAAGCCATTTTAACCGAAGAGCAACGTCGTCAGGCTGCCGGAGATATGCGCCCGATTCCGATGCGACCAGACCATGGTCACCAAATGCTGGATGATTTACATAAGAAAACCAATCCGGGCTATTCCGCTATTGGTCGCCTAAAAGGGCTGGCAGAAGTTCGCGGCGTGGAGTTAGCGTTGAAGCGCACATTCTTCCCAGAGCTAAAGTAACCCGTCATATTTCAAACTGCAGGTGTGTTGGCTGCTCTTAATAACCCGAATCACTTACTGATGTAAGCTCATCGGGATTAATGAGCCTCATCCCTGAGGCTCACCCTGCGGGCAGCATAAATGCTGTTCAAATCGGTTCCCGACCGATTTGTATCTCACTTACCGCCTTCCTGTATCTTGAAATCTATAGGCTATAGTTTGGGTATAAAATAGTTAAGGGCCGGTTTTCCGGCCCTTAATAACTTGAGAGATGAAGGGTATTGGGTATTAGTCTGCGCGGCCCATATAGCGGCGCTCTGCAATATGAATGCGGATTTTCTCGCCAGGGCTGATATATTCCGGCACCTGAATAGATAAGCCGGTACTCATCACTGCTGGTTTATTACGAGCACTGGCTGATGCGCCTTTAATGCTCGGAGCAGTTTCTACAATTTCCATATCAACTGTTTGCGGCAATTCCAACGCCAGCAATTGTCCGTCCATTGTTAACACTTGCATCCCCGGCATTCCACCCTCAGGAATAAACAATAACTCTTCTTCTATCTGCTCTTTCTTGAAGTTGTATGGTGTGAAATCTTCATCATCCATAAAGACGTATTCGTCGCCATCGATGTAAGAGAAATTCACACTGCGGCGAGTCAAGGTAATGGTGTCAAGGATCTCATCGCCTTTAAAACGCTCTTCAACTTTTAAACCGGTACGCACATCAGAAAAACGCATTTTATACAAAGTACTTGCGCCACGGGCACTTGGGCTTTGCACATCGATATCTTTCACCAGCAGTAATTTGCCGTTGAGGTTGACCGCCATACCGCGTTTTATTTCGTTAGCTCTTGCCATTTATTAACCGCCAATCAGGATTGAAGATAAGTTGCGACAAGTTACTCGCGCCGCCAGTTTCAGGCAAGCAGATAGCGCAAAAAAGAGCAAGATTTCGCGATAAAATTGGCCTTATGCGTACACCGGTAACAAGCCCAATAATGTGGCGATATGGGCCACTGCATTGATCAAACCAAACAGGATAATAAAGCCAATCATAAAACTCCCCCCAGGTGCCCGATAACTCGCTTGTGGGAAGCGTTTACGGCTAGCGCGTGCCATCAATGCGGGGACAATCACGGCCCAAATGGTGGCGGCCAAACCGGCAAAGCCAATGGCGTAGATAAAGCCATTCGGGAACAACAGCGCCCCCACCGTGGGTGGGACAAAAGTCACTAATGCTGATTTAGTGCGCCCACCGCGGTCATCGGAAAATTTAAAGAAATCGGCAATAAAATCAAACAATCCAAGGGAAACACCGAGGAATGAACTGGCCAGTGCCATATAAGAGAAGGCATTCAGCAGTTGGCTGGTGGCTTGACTGGCAGAGACGGTATCCATCTGTTTCAGCAAGCTGCCTATGTTACTGCCGTCAGCAATCACTTGTTTGAATGCATCCCGAGCAATATTGCCCTGAATGGCATACTGCCACAGGATATAAATGACCAATGCTATCAAAGTGCCGTACAGCAAACTACGCACTACGGCTTTGCCGTCTTTATGGTAGTACTTCACCAGCCCCGGCACATTACCGTGATAGCCGAAAGAGGTCAGTAAGTAGGGCAGGGCCGCCAGCGCATAAGGTAAGTAACGGGCATTGCTATCGGCCTGATTGAACAGAACTGCGCTTTCCACATGGCTAAACATATCACCGACGGACATAACAAATGTGATAACCATGCCGCCAATCAATATAGTGCTTAAGCGGTCTACTGCGCGGGTGGATAACCAGACAATAAATGCCACTAATACCGCAAAGATAAAGCCCGCCCCAGTTTGACCCATTCCCACCACATTTTGTAGCGTATGGGTAATGATTGATCCACCCGCTGAGATATAGGCGTAGGTCAGAATATAGAGAACAAAAGTGATCGAGACGCCATTAATAGCGCTCCAAACTTTGCCCAGCAGGTCTTGCACCATGGTGTGGAAACTGGCGCCACTCGGGTAGTTCAAGTTAGCTTCCAGAATCATCAAGCCGGAAATCAGCATGCATGCCCACGTATAAATCAGCAGCATGACTGAGCCGCTGAACCACACACCCGCCGTCACGATTGGGATTGAAAACATCCCTGCGCCTACTGCGGTACCGGCGACAATCATTGCACCGCCGAGGACGGAGGGGCGTGATAGGGGTTGGGATACATCCATCGACATTTATAGCTCCAAATATCCTTCATCCTTGACGCTACAGCTGCGTTAGCCGTACTTACTCACCCGAATCACTTACTTATGTAAGCTCATCGGGATTTGTTCGTTTGCCGCCTTGCTGTAACGCCAATGATTTTGGATATTAATAATATAGTTAATAGTTCTTTTGTACTAGCTCAATGGTACATGGAGGCGATGAAGCTGTAAACAGATGAATATGCTCATGTGGATACTCTGGTCAGTGATTAGTCTTGATCTGGTGGTTGGTTGTGATTGAATATCGCACAAATTGGGATTTTTTAGGTTAAAAAACAAACTGAAAGTAATGAAGTTAAAAGCTGAAGCCGTGTGCTGGGTCTGCTATTGGACGGTTGATTAAGGATAGTGCTGGTAGTTCATCAGGCTGATTGCTATTGTCCGCGGTTATGCCACCAGCCTACAGGAGCCTGCTGATGGACTGTCGCTCAGATTGCGGTGCTTGCTGTATTGCTCCTTCGATTTCCAGCCCGATCCCCGGTATGCCATTCGGCAAGCCCGCCAATACCCGTTGCTTGCATTTAGATGACAATATGCGCTGCGGTATTTTCCATTCTCCATCCCGCCCGGCAGTGTGTGCCAGCCTGCAAGCATTGCGCGAGATGTGTTTTGATACCCGCGAACAGGCGCTGGTGTATTTGATTAAACTGGAAGCGGATACTGCGCCTTAATCGATGACTGGCTCGGCGAGAAAGCACGGTGAGCCAAGGGTTTACCGCACCTAGGGGCGCTCCGACGGCTTACGCCGTTACGACCCCAACGGCACGATTCCCCTTGGTTCAATTTGTCAGCAATATGAGGGCGAAAATAATATTGCCCTCAGTTATTCAACCTAAAGACTAAGCCCCTGCCGGAACTGCGTGAGCGGTATTTTTCAGCACTGGCCCAGTGTACTTTTCAATTTCAAGCTGTGCCATCTGCCCACAGTTACCTTGCGCCAAACTGGACGAGCCGATATCGAAAGTCAGGCAATTAATATTACCGTTCTTACAAATCGAACCCGGCACAGACGGCTCGGCGGGGTCAAACCATGCCCCTTCGCTGATACGCACCACGCCAGGCCGCACATCTTCCGTGACCACGGCACCGACCAAAATTTGCCCGCGATCGTTAAACGCCCGAACTAAATCGCCGTTCACAATCTGACGCGCACTGGCATCTTGTGGGCTTATCAGAATGGCTTCGCGATCAGCCACCGCGTACTTTTCGCGCAGTGGCGTGTTATCCAATTGCGAATGCAGGCGGTTGATGGGGTGCGCCGTGTTCAGTGACAGCGGATATTGCTTGGCTTCTGCTCCGCGATACCACTCATGAGGTGGCATCCAGGTGGGAATTCCCTGACAATCGGCATATTCCATTTTGGCGATGGTATCGGAGTAGATTTCAATTTTACCCGATGGCGTGCCCAGCGGATTGAGCAATGGATTCTCACGATAATCAGCAAAACGCACCCACTGCTTATTCGCCTCTGGGATAGGGAAGCGAATATAGTTGTTCGATTCCCAGAACATATCGAACGGCGGCAGGGCGACACGCGCAGTACGGGCCTGTGATTTCATATCGTCATACATTGATTTCAACCACTGTGTTTCATCTTTGCCCTCGCTAAAGGCATCAATGACACCCAGCCGGGTGGCCATGGCGGCGAAAATATCAAAATCACTGCGCGACTCATGCTGTGGCGGCACGCATTGATGCATCGGGAACACATAAAGCTGCGAATAATCGCCGCCCATTTCCAAATCGTTGCGCTCATAGCTGGTGGTGGCCGGTAACACGATATCGGCGTGCTTAGCCGTGGCGGTCCAGTAGGGTTCATTAACGACAATGGTTTCTGGATGCTGCCAGGCTTTCACCAGATTATTAGTATCCTGATGCTGATGGAAGGTATTCCCGCCCGCGACATAGACCATTTTGACATCTGGATAGGTCACTTTTGTGCCATTGAAATCAATGGTTTTGCCTGGATTGGCCAAACATTCGGCAATGCGAGCCACCGGGATCGGGGTCGGCGAGTTCTTCGGCGCGTTACCGGCAGAAATTCCTGGCAAAATGCCGCCTTTGGCGGTTGGACTACCACCGGAGGAGTAATGGTAGCTGAAGCCAAAGCCACCACCCGGCAAACCAATTTGGCCGAGCATCGAGGCCACTGTCACCAGCAGCCAGTGTTGTTGCTCACCGTGGTGTTGGCGTTGAATCCCCCAGCCGCCCATGATCATGGTGCGCTGTTTTGCCATATCGCGCGCCAACTGGCGTATCACTTCAGCATCGACACCGCTGATATCAGCCGCCCATTCCGCCGTCTTCGGCTGGCCGTCAGTTTCCCCTAACAGATAAGCCTGGAATTTATCGAAACCAATTGTATAGGTTTTGATAAAGTCCGGATTGTGCAGCTTTTCCGTCAGCAAGGTATGGGCAATCCCAATCAGCATCGCGCTGTCAGTGTAAGGGCGCGGGGCAATCCATTGAGCATTGGTGAATTTGGCGCTGTCATTATTAACCGGGTCAATACTGATGACTTTGGTGCCTTTCTTCTTCAGCGCTTCAAAGCCAGTTTGGCCGACATGATCCGGAATATTCCAACTATTTTTCAAAGTGATCATTGGGTTACAGCCCCACAGGATCACCAGCTCGCTGTTTTCGACTACATTTGGCCAGGCGGTTTGTTGCTCATAAACCTCCATCGACCCCATGACGTGGGTCATAATGACCTGTGCGGCACCGGTTGAATAGTCACCGGCGTAGCCGAGGAACCCGCCACTCAGGTTCATTAAGCGTTGCAGCAAAGTGCGGCTGTTGTGCAGCATGCCGACACTTTTCCAGCCATAAGAACCGGCATACAGCGCTTGTGGGCCGTGGTCTTTCTGGACTCGAACTATTTCATTGCACACCAGCTCGGTGGCTTTATCCCAACTGACTCGCACCCATTCATCGCGGCCACGTAATTCAGTATGGCTGCCGGGGCCGCCTTCCAACCAGCTTTTGCGCACCATCGGGTATTTAATGCGGTTTTCGGCATGTACCTGATAAGGCGCCATGGTGATAAGTTCATTCGGCCATGGGTCATCTTTGACCGGTTGGACGCCCACCATGCGGCCATTCTCAACCAGCGCTTCGAATGCCCCCCAGTGAGCGCCGGTCAGAATGCCTTTCTGGGCCTGACGCAGTGCTAAAAATTGTGGTAATGCCTGGCTGATAGCTTGGGCCAATGCGGATTTTGGCCACAGACTCCCGACTAAAGGCAGTGCGGCTAGCGCACTGGTTCCCAGTAAGAAGCGACGGCGGCTCATTTGTAAGGGTTGTTGTTGATATTTAGTCATTTTCGCCTCTTATTTACAGCTTGGCCGGCATATCACTGGCATGTTTTTGTACATATTGTGTCATCACGCGCAGCTGTTCCTGCGTCAGGGACGTGCGTGGTGCCATGCCTTTGATAACCCCAATCCATTGATTCGCATTAAAGCGGTCCAGTGCGGTCAAACCGTGGCAACCGGTACAGTTAGCCGACATCATATCAGCGGCATAGCGCCAGATTTTCTGTTGGTCATCAACCAGTTGTTTCTTTGGCAACCACACTTGGAGTGCAACTTGGTGCCAGACCAGATTGGTTTCTGGGTCGGTTTGGGTATTCAATGTTTTCAGTGCTTTTTGTGCCTCTTCGCCCAGTAACACACTTAAAATGCGTTTTCCTTGGGCGGCGTAGAACACTTCAGCTACGCCATCTTGCTGCCAGCCTTTGACATCAACTAACACCTGGTCACCTTGCTGCTTCACGACTTCCACTTCGGTCGATGGCATCAAGTTGCCAGCATTGTGGCTGTCACCGGCATTCATAAAGAAGGGTTCAGTGGCGATGGTGTAAAGCGTGGTGGCGCTGGCTGGGGTTTGGGCTGCGGCGGTAGCCAGTTCGGCGGCACCGGCCTGAGTCACTTCACTCATGTCGGGCAGGATATGGGCGACACCTTTATGGCAATCAATACAAGTTTCACCCTTCTTGATGGCGACCGGGTGCTGAATGCGTGCTTCAGCACTTTGCCCGGTGATGTCCATAGCATCAAAACTGTGGCAAGAACGGCAGGTTGCTGAATCATTTTCTTTCAGCGTTTTCCACACTGATTGGGCCATGGCGAGTTTATGGGCTTCATATTTCTCTGGTGTATTGATGGTGCCAACCATTTCACCATAGATATCTTTCACTGCCCGGATTTTAGTCCATAGATAATCCAGCGGCTCATGAGGCACATGGCAATCAGCACATTCAGCACGGATACCCTTGGTGTTTTGGAAGTGTACGCTACCTTGATATTCAGCCAGTGGCTGCTGCATGGTGTGGCAGGAAACGCAGAACGCGGTATCACTGGTTTTATGGAAGACGGTGGCGGTTCCTGCTAATAGGGCGGCACCAATAATAATGCCGATCAGCAAAATCCATAACCATCCCCACCGGCGTCGCTTCCCGAAGCCAGTTTGTTTGTTGCTCATAATTGCACCCATTCTAATAATTATTGGTAAAACGGACGGATCAAATGCACGACTGGTTACTCTGCCAGCGACAACTCTTTCCCATAAAATAAGTAGGCTTATTGTAGGGCGGTTTTCTCCAGCTGACTAACCCAATAGAGGTATTTAGCTATATTAGTTCAAATTAGCTGAATATAAATGCCAGAAATGGCGGGGATTTTGTGAGGAAGGGCAAATAACCAGCTGAAATTGCTGGTTATATAATACTTTATATAGCGCTATTTTTTAGTTGGAAGAGACATAAAACTGCTGATTCAACCATAAATCGATAGCATGGCGGCTGGCTTCAAAATGGGGCTCGGGTAATTCACGCGGATTGCACCACAGCCATTGCTGACATTTATCCGGCTCTTTCAGCTCGGGTTCCCCACCGGGATGTTGGGCTAACAAACAAACCGAAACCGTATGTTTGCCCTCTTCACGCCAGGTCGCGAGGTTATTGCATAAACCAATAACCGACATGTTATTGATTTTTAAGCCAGTTTCTTCCAATATTTCCCGCTGTGCCGCTTGTTCAAAAGACTCGCCGGCCTCCATATGACCACCGGGAATTGACCAGTAAGGTGCATGCTGACTGCTGCGTTTCCCCAACAGAACTTCACCTTGTTGATTGACGATAATCACGCCAACACCGACAACGACAGACATTATTTAGCTCCTTTAATATGTGTATCAGCAACTGTCAGCAAATGGGGCTATTTTGTCGCTGACAGAAACTTGTTCAAGACTAAAATGTGCGGAGTGTCAAAAATTCATCAAGAATAAAAGCAGAAAACTTGCATATATTCTGAGTCGGAAACACACTCCTTGAAACGTTTCAGCGTTATCTCGTCACCAAGTGATAAAGGGTAACGCTCCTTTTTCTCACTAAAGCTGAAACGATTCAATTCAGCAAGAGAGGAGACATAATGTTCCAGTTATCGACGCAAGATATCCATCTGGCTGCACAAGCAGGCAGTAAAAACGAGGCTATCAGCCAAGTAGCGGCCGCCCTGGCGCAAGCTGGCAATGTTGCTGCGGGCTACCTTGATGGGATGCTAGCCCGCGAGCAGCAGACCTCGACCTACTTGGGTAATGGCATTGCCATCCCACATGGTACCACTGATACCCGCGACTTGGTGTTGAACACCGGGGTTCAGGTTTTCCAATTCCCACAGGGAATCGCCTGGGGTGAAGATCAAACCGCCTACATTGTTATCGGCATCGCCGCCCGTTCAGATGAACACCTGGCATTATTACGCCAATTGACGCACGTGTTAAGTGATGATGCGGTTGCCGCACAGTTAGCAAAAACCACGTCAGCTGAAGAATTACGCAGTTTGCTGATGGGCGAGAAAAAAGCGGCTGAATTCCATTTTGACACTTCACTTATCGCGCTCGATGTCGCGGCTGACAATCTAATCACGCTACAAGCACTGAATGCGGGCCGTTTACAGCAAATCGGCGCTGTTGATGCGCGTTTTGTCAGTGATGTGATTACTCGCGAGCCGCTGAATCTGGGGCAGGGGATCTGGCTGAGTGACAGCACCGAAGGTAATTTGGTCAGTGCCGCGACAGTCAGTCGCCCGGTAACTGCTTTTGAACATCATGGGGAGAAAGTGGCCCTATTGCTGACATTGTCTGTAGCGAATAACCCGTCAGGGGCTGATGATCAGCCGCTCTCAATGTTAAATTATCTCAGTGACTTACTGCTGGCGAAAAAAGCTGACGCGTTGCTGAACGCCGATGCCGCTGCGCTGTTGGCATTGCTGACCAGCGAATATGTCGAGCAAAATGAAGTATTAAGCGCAGAGTTTGTTATCCGTAATGAACATGGGTTACATGCGCGCCCAGGGACGATTTTAGTCAATACAATCAAACAGTTTACCAGTGAAATCACCGTAACCAATCTGGACGGCACCGGTAAACCCGCTAATGGACGTAGTCTCATGAAAGTTGTGGCTTTAGGGGTTAAAAAAGGGAATCGCCTGCGCTTTACCGCCAGCGGTGAAGATGCACAGGCCGCACTGGATGCTATTGGTGCCGCTATTTCCGCCGGTTTGGGCGAGGGGGCAGCATGAGCAGAAGAGTCGCGACTATCACACTGAACCCGGCTTACGATTTGGTAGGCTTTTGCCCAGAGATTGAGCGCGGTGAAGTTAACCTGGTAAAAACTGCCGGCCTGCATGCTGCGGGTAAAGGTATTAATGTTGCCAAGGTGCTGAAAGATTTAGGTATTGATGTCACTGTTGGCGGTTTTCTCGGCAAAGATAACCAAGATGGCTTCCAACTGTTGTTCAGCGAACTGGGTATCGCTAACCGTTTTCAGGTGGTGCCGGGGCGTACTCGCATCAACGTTAAACTGACCGAAAAAGATGGCGAAGTGACTGATTTTAACTTCTCCGGTTTTGAAGTCACCAAACCGGATTGGGATCGTTTTGTCAACGATTCATTAAGTTGGTTGGGGCAGTTCGACATGGTCGCGGTCAGCGGCAGTTTGCCAGCGGGGGTGAATCCCGATGACTTTACCGACTGGATGAAGCGCCTGCGCTCCCAGTGTCCGTGCATTATTTTCGACAGTAGCCGCGAAGCCTTAGTGGCGGGGCTGAAAGCTTCGCCATGGTTGGTGAAACCCAACCGCCGTGAACTGGAAATCTGGGCCGGTCGCCCGTTACCTGAACTGGGTGACGTGGTGGAAGCCGCACACGCACTGCGCGACCAGGGGATTGCCCATGTGGTGATTTCGCTCGGCGCGGAAGGTGCTCTGTGGGTCAATGCCTCCGGCGCGTGGTTAGCAAAACCCCCTGCTTGCGAGGTGGTCAGCACTGTTGGTGCCGGTGACTCCATGGTCGGTGGCCTGATTTATGGATTGTTAATGCGTGAGTCCAGCGAGCATACCTTGCGCCTCGCAACCGCAGTCGCCGCTTTGGCCGTCAGTCAAAGCAATGTGGGTATTACGGATCGCCCACAATTGGCCGCCATGATGGCAAAAGTCGATTTGAAACCTTTTAATTGATCTCCGGAGGCGAAATGAAAACGCTACTAATAATAGACAGTTCGCTCGGGCAGGCCAGAGGCCACCTTGCGTCACTGATGCTGGGTGCAGCGGCGGCAAAAGCTGGGCTGAGCTGGGTTGAGCAGGCCGAAGAGGCCGAACTGGTGATTGTGGCCGGGCAATCAGTTCCGGCTGACAATGCGCTGAACGGCAAGAAAGTGTATGTCGGTGAGCTAGAAAAAGCGGTGCGTGACCCTGAGGGCTTTTTGGCTCAGGCAATTGCGCAGGCCAAGCCTTATCAGGCTCCAGTGACCACCGCGCCAGCAACAATTTCAGCAACCACGTCAGCAACCGGTCCAAAGCGCATTGTGGCGATTACCGCTTGCCCAACCGGTGTGGCTCACACCTTTATGGCGGCTGAAGCCATTGAAAGTGAAGCAAAAAAACGTGGCTGGTGGGTAAAAGTAGAAACGCGTGGTTCTGTCGGTGCGGGCAATGCCATCACGCCGGAAGAAGTGGCGGCGGCAGATCTGGTGATTGTGGCGGCTGACATTGAAGTGGATTTGGACAAGTTTGCCGGTAAACCGATGTACCGCACTACCACCGGCTTGGCACTGAAGAAAACCGCGCAGGAACTGGACAAAGCGCTGGTGCAAGCGGAAGTTTATCAGCCAAAAAACGGCAGCAGCACTGGCAGCAAAAAAACAGAAACTGGCGGCCCTTATCGCCATCTGCTGACCGGTGTGTCTTACATGTTGCCGATGGTGGTGGCCGGTGGTTTGTGTATCGCGCTCTCCTTCGTGTTCGGGATTAAAGCATTTGAAGTCAAAGGCACACTGGCTGCGGCCTTGATGCAAATCGGTGGCGGTTCTGCGTTCGCCTTGATGGTGCCGGTATTGGCCGGTTTCATCGCCTTCTCGATTGCTGACCGTCCCGGTCTGACACCGGGTTTGATTGGCGGTATGTTGGCGGTGAGCACCGGTGCGGGCTTCCTCGGCGGTATTATTGCTGGTTTCCTCGCCGGTTATGTCGCCAAAGCCATCAGCACCAAGTTGCATTTACCGCAAAGTATGGAAGCGCTGAAGCCGATATTGATTATCCCGCTGGTGGCGAGCTTGATTGTCGGTTTGGTGATGATTTATGTGGTCGGTACGCCGGTGGCACAAATCATGACTGGCCTGACTAATTGGCTGCAATCTATGGGTACCGCCAATGCGGTGCTGCTGGGCGCTATCCTCGGGGCGATGATGTGTACCGATATGGGGGGGGCCGGTGAACAAAGCGGCTTACGCCTTTGGTGTCGCGCTGCTGAGTTCATCAGTTTATGCCCCGATGGCAGCTATTATGGCGGCGGGGATGGTTCCACCGCTGGCGATGGGGCTGGCAACACTGTTGGCGCGTCATAAGTTTGACAAAGGTGAGCAGGAAGGGGGCAAAGCCGCGCTGGTATTGGGCTTGTGCTTTATCTCTGAAGGGGCGATTCCGTTTGCGGCCCGTGACCCAATGCGCGTGTTACCCTGCTGTATTGCGGGTGGCGCATTAACTGGTGCTCTGTCGATGGCCTTCGGCGCGCAACTGATGGCGCCACACGGCGGCTTGTTCGTGCTGTTGATCCCAGGGGCCATCCATCCAGTGCTGTTATATCTGGTGGCGATTATTGCCGGTACCGTCTTAGCCGGTGGCCTGTACGCGATGCTAAAACGCCCTGATGACGTGGTCGCGAAAGTAGCGTAATAGTTTATTAGATTCAGTTAAATTAGCTTTTATTAATGCCAGTCACAATTAACTGACTGGCATTTTTTATTTTTAATATCATATAGTTATTCTTATGTAATACTATTATTAATAGATAATAATGTGGTTAAATTTATACTTGCTTGGGTTAATCTGTCTCTATAAAATACTGCGCCGTTACTATTTCCCCTTATATCTTTAATCACTCAACGACTTTTAAATTAAAAGGAGGCAAGGGTGAGTAGCCCTATTGTTTTAGATAAATTAAAAAATGTGCTTGTCATTAATAATGAAGCACATGCTTTATCAAAAAATGAAGTGCTGCTGCTGGAACATCTCTATTTACGCGGCGGTGAAGTGATTCCCCGCGATGATTTAATCAGTACCTGTTGGCCTGATCGGGTGGTATCCCCGGTTTCACTGCCGGTGGCGATAAAGCATATTCGCGATGTATTACGCAAGGCCACCCAAAATGAGGTGATTAAAACCCATAAGAGTGTGGGTTACAGTTTTCAGCAAGATAGCCTTGAATTGGCAATTAATAGTGCGGTGTATGAGCAACAAATCAATAAAGCAGAGATACGTCAAGAAACCCCAGTAGAGAATAGTGCAGAGCAGAATCAACAGTCGCTACTGGTTAAAGCGCATGGCGGGAAAAAGATCTCCCACAACTACACCCACTATTTTATGGCTATTGCCATTATTGTGGTTATGGCGCTTTTTATCAGCGGTGAAGAGGATGTTATCTCTTTTATTGATAGCACGACTCACAGCACTATTATCACTAATGTGCCACCGGCACTGGATAATAACACCGCGAAACTACCTGCGGTTAACCATGGGGTGATATTTAAAGACAACTTTGGTTCAGTTATCGTTTGCGATCATGTGGAGTGTAAGCGGCAATGAAAATCAAATCTGTGGTTATTATATCTATTTTCTCCATTATTACTTTATTATTAATCTACAGTTACAAACACTTATGTTATTACTCAGAGATGAAATATGGTAGTAACACTGAGCATATTGATATTAAGGTCAGTGGGCTAAAATTTGACATTTTGCACTATATTATTGATAAGGATTCACGGCTGGTCCTGTCAGAAGAGATGTCCGGTATTAGCTTACGGAAACCGGGTGGGGGATATATTTTTTTCCCGCTGCACTCATATCAATCAGCCCCGAATGGCCAGCCTAAGGGATCACTCAAGTCATTAGGCTCAGTGTTATCGGTTTGTATTTATGAAGTGGACAATCAGAAAAAGAATATTGTCAGTTTCTTTAATGGCGATCGCGGGTTTATTGAAATAAACGGTGAAACTATACATTTGTCCTCGTTATTATTGGGTTTGCAAGGTAAACATACTCATGCTTCTTATCTCAGTGTGAATGAATAACAGCATTACAATAAAAACATTCGTTTAATTAATTATGGCTAATCAAGTCAAAAAGCAGGTTATTTCAATGGGATAGCCTGCTTTTTTGTTTTCCCAGTTTTTATTAACGATTAATAAACCATTAATAATTTAAATCATCAAAAAAACTTTGCCAGTATATGCCCCGTCGGTAATGGCGCCGTTTGTACCTATTTGCACCTACTAGATTAGGTGCTGGTGCTGTTATTGTTATTAGGTGTTGTCATTTAGTAACTTAGACATTTATTTTATCATCGTTATGTATCTTCATACATCAATGTATCAATGTGAGGTTCTATATGAATATGAAAAAATTTGTTAAAAAACCACTGGTAATTGCTGTATTAATGTTGGCTAGTGGTGGTGTGGTAAATATGGCACATGCAGATACTAAACTTCATGGTCAAGATGTCGTTGCAAAAAAAAGCTGTCAAAAAGGGGGGGGTGTTTGGAGTTGAACTCAAGGCTACTGATAAAGAGATTGTGTCGGGTAAGACGACTAAGGCTGAAAGTATTTTCTATATGGTAATGACGGATCCAGAGGACCATAAAGGTTGGAATGTTTGGCCTACCGGTGTATCTAAGGGAGGACAGATGTCTTTGGAAGATGGTAGTCACAAAGTTGACCTACATACAAATAATCTAACGTGGGCTAAAGACCACTGGATGATAAATGACAGTTCTGAGCGTGTGGAAGCGACTTTCTTTGTTAATGCTGGCAATTTGCTTAAACCAGGTGAATATGTGTTCTCTGCGTATGTTGAGGACTTTGTAAATTAAACTAATAAAGCTTAAGGACGTATAGCCTAACTGAGAGGAGAACATGGTAATATGCATTGCCATGTTCTCTGTATTGGTTGTTTTATATACTGGCAGAGTGATAATTAAAAATTGATTTATTAAGGAGAAGTAGAGGTGGTGAAATATAAATCCTCGCACAATTTCATAAGTTATAATTTATTTTTATTTGTTTTTATGTCATTAATTTTATTACCCTATGCGCACGCCAGCAGCATGGGTTTTAATGCAACTCAGCATAAGTTTTCAGTGGGAACAGGTGCGACACGGATTATCTATCCATTATCTTCAGTTAAAGGAGTGTCATTATCAGTAACCAATCCGCAAGATTATCCGATATTGGTACAAACTCAGGTCAAAGGTGAAGATAAACATTCGCCAGCGCCTTTTATGGCGACTCCGCCATTATTTCGCCTGGATGCGGGTATGCGAGGGCGAGTACGCGTAATTCGGACTGGCGGCAACTTCCCCGAGGATCGCGAAAGTTTGCAATGGCTGTGCCTGACCGGCATACCACCGAAAGAGGGCGATATGTGGGATAATAGCCATCATGATAAAAAAAAGGAAACGCAAGATGTTAATCTGGATGTCAGGTTATCTATCGGCACCTGCATGAAATTGTTGGTCAGACCGGATCAACTTAAACAAAAACCCGAAGATGTTGCTGGGGAATTAATTTGGCAGCGTAATGGGAAGCAGTTACAAGTTAATAATCCCACTCCATTTTATATCAGCTTTAAATCTGTAATGTTGGCGGGTAAAAATATCGATTTATCTTCTGCTGGAAGCGATAGTTATGTTGCTCCTTTTGCAAAAAGAAGTTTTTCACTGCCGGTTGATATGGCAGGGGTTCCTGCAGAAGTTAATTGGCAAATCATTAATGATTTGGGTGGCGTGAGTCAGATATTTAAAGCCAACGTTTAAAGAAAACATTTACTGTTATTTAATATTTTCCCTGTATTTTTATAGGGTGGGGTGATGTTTTTTTCTTTGAAAAATTCGGTGGTTAAACTTATTGCGTTTCTGGCGGTATGTTTGATATTTCCTGTGTGGGCCGGTCATTACAGCTTTGACCCTATATTGTTAAATAACATCAATGCTAATACCAATGCGGATCTTTCTTTATTTGAACAAGGCGGGCAATTACCGGGGACTTATCTGGTGGATATTATCCTGGGCGGCGAAAAGGTGGATTCCACCAATGTGGCGTTCCATTCGGTAAAGTCACCAACCGGAGAATATTCGCTACAATCTTGTTTAACTAAAGAGCAATTATCCCGCTATGGCGTAGATGTAGATAATTACCCGGAATTATTGCCGCCAGCAAAAAATACCGGGCAGGGTGAACAAGCTGACCAGTGCGTTAATTTGGCGGCTATTCCACAGGCCAGTGAAGAGTTTGAATTTTATAATATGCAGTTGGTGCTGAATATTCCACAAGTGGCATTGCGGCCCAAAGATGAAACGCCAATTGAGCGCTGGGATGACGGTATTACTGCTTTCCTGCTCAATTATATGGCCAATAGCAGTGAAACAACTTATCGCCAAAATGGTCAGCAGCAGCGCTCGCACTATATTCAGCTGTATCCCGGTTTTAATATTGGTGCATGGCGCATTCGTAATGCCACCAGTTGGAGCCAATCCGGTGATACTGGCGGCAAGTGGCAAAGTAGTTATATTTATGCCACGCGTGGTTTATACCGCTTAAAAAGCCGGATCACTTTGGGGGAAAGCTATACTCCCGGTGATTTTTTTGACAGCGTGCCATTCACTGGTGTGATGCTGGGCGATGATGCCAATATGCTGCCGAGTAATCAGCGCGATTTTATGCCAGTAGTACGCGGCATTGCCCGCAGTCAGGCGCGAGTGGAAGTGCGGCAAAATGGCTATCTGATCTACAGCACTGTGGTGTCACCGGGGCCGTTTGAGTTAACTGACATGCTGCCAAGTCACTCAGAGGGTGATTTGCATGTGACAGTGTTGGAAAGTAACGGCGCAACGCAGCAGTTTACCGTGCCTTATACCGTGCCAGCTATCGCGCTGCGCAAGGGGCGTTTGCGCTACAACCTGATGGCGGGGCGCTATCGCCCAGCTAATGTGGATGTGGAAACCACGCCCATCGCACAGACAACAGTGGCCTATGGGTTGCCGTGGAATCTGACCGCCTTTGTCGGCGGGCAATGGTCGCCGCACTATCAGGCCACCACGGCGGGGATGGGGGTGATGCTGGGGGATTATGGTGCGTTGTCATCCAGTATTACCCAAGCCAGCAGTGAATATCGCCAGCAGCAGCCGGTGAAAGGGCAGGCGTGGGAAGTGCGTTATAACAAGACCTTGCAAGCATCGGATACTTCATTTTCAGTGGTCAATAGCCAATACAGCACCGCTGATTTCAGTACGCTATCTGATGTGTTGCAGAGTTATCGGCGTCATGATGGCAGCCGCAGGGATTGGCACTCAAACCCACTGCGCAACCAAACCAGTGTGGTCGTCGGGCAATCCTTAGGTCAGTTTGGCTATCTGAACCTCAATTGGTCACGACAGAATTACCGCGATACGCCGGCGAGCAGTTCCTGGGGCGTTCAATACAGCTTCGATATCGGCAATTTATATTGCTCACTGGATTGGACACAAAATCAGTATCGCGGTAATCAGGATCGCCTGTTGAGTTTGTCGGTCAGTATGCCGCTGGGCCATGAACACAACACCTATGCGGCTTACCGTATGACGTCATCTGATAACAGCAAAGATCACGAACTGAGCTTGTATGGCCATGCTTTCGATAATCGGCTGAGCTGGAATGTGCGCCAGACAGAACGTTATGCTCAATTTCACTCCGGTGAAAACAGCGGTTCACTGGGCCTGGATTGGCACGGTTCTTATGGCGATATTGGCGGGAATTATTACTATAACCCGACGATGCGCCAGATCAGTGCCAATGTGTCCGGCGGGGCAGTTATCCATCGGCACGGGTTGACATTGGGGCCGCAAATCAATGGCACCGCCGCACTGGTTGAAGTGCCGGGGGTGAGCGGAGTCTCCACCAGTGAAGATAGGCGGTTGAAAACGGATTTTCGCGGTTACAGCATCGTGCCGAGCATTTTCCCTTATGAAGAGCATGATATTTTGCTGGAAACCACTGATTTACCACCGGATGCTGAGGTGACAAAAACCGATGCCAAGGTGCTGCCGACCGAAGGGGCGATAGTACGCGCCAGCTTCAGCCCACAAATCGGGGCGCGGGCGCTGATGACCATCACCCGCAAGAGTGGCGAAAGCATTCCGTTTGGCGCGATGGCCAGTTTGGTCAATCAGCCCGCTAATGCGGCGATTGTGGATGAGGGCGGGAAAGCTTATCTGACTGGCTTGCCGGAAACCGGGCAGTTGTTGGTTCAGTGGGGTAGGGATGCCAGCCAACAGTGCCGGGTAGATTACCAGCTTGCGAGCGCGAAAAAAGATGACTCTGGGCTATATATGCTCAGTGGAGTGTGTCATTAAGCGGGATAAATCATAGCAAAATGCCCGTCAGATAAACTGGCGGGCATTTTTTTGCTTTCTGATTTGCTTAAATTTCCGCCTGCGATTTCAACCAGGCTATCTCTTCGGCCCAGATATCCGGGTTCACTGTTTCCAGAATCAGCGGAATATTATCAAAGCGCGGATCGCGCATAATATAGCTAAACACCGTTTTGCCGATATTGCCCTCACCCAAGCTGTGGTGGCGGTCGACGCGGCTGTTAAATTCACTTTTTGCATCATTAAGATGCATACCGCGCAAATACTCGAAACCGACGATTTCACCAAGCTGATTGAAAGTATGTTCACAATCTGCTTCGGTGCGTAAATCATAACCGGCAGCGAAAGCATGGCAGGTATCAATACAAACTCCCACACGGCTCTTATCTTCCACCCCATCTATGATGGCGGCCAGATGTTCAAACTTGAAGCCGAGGTTGCTGCCCTGACCGGCGGTATTCTCAATCACTGCGGTCACGCTTTCACTGGCATCCAGCGCGATATTGATGGATTCGGCAATGCGCGCCAGACACTTATCTTCATCAATTTGCAGTAAATGGCTGCCGGGATGGAAGTTCAATAATGACAAACCCAATTGCTGGCAGCGGGCCATTTCATCTATAAAGGCTTCACGGGATTTTTCCAGTGCCTCAGTGACTGGATGACCGAGGTTAATCAAATAACTGTCGTGCGGCAGGATTTGAGCTGAGGTGTAACCATATTGCTCACAAGCCTGCTTAAATTTTTCAATAACATCTTCCGCTAACGGCGCGGCGCGCCATTGCCGTTGATTCTTGGTAAACAGGGCAAAGGCAGTGGCCTCAAGTTCGTGCGCCCGAATTACAGCCTGGTCTACACCACCTGCTGCGCTGACATGTGCACCGACAAATTTCATTCCATTCTCCTTTGATTACTCGGCTATTATGGCATTGATAGCGGCGCGATTGAATGGGATAAACTGCGGGAAAAGAAAAGGGCCGCAGTGGCGACCCTTAAATAATAATTAGCCAGGTTAGATATCGACTTTACGCCGCAATATGCTGCACCAGTAAGTTAATACCTGTCCCACCGACCAGCAACCAGACAAATAGCATCAAAGCCAGTAACAGGGGTTTGACACCCGCCTGGCGGATGGAGCCCACATGGGTAGTTAGCCCCAGTGCCGCCATTGCCATCGCCAGCAAAATGGTGTCCAGTGTAATCAAGTGGCTAACCCAAGCTGCGGGCAGCAAATTTAGTGAGTTAAAACCGGCCATCAGGATAAATATCACCGCAAACCAGGGGATGGTGATGGCACTTTTCTCACGTTTTTCACCGTGGGTTTTCATACTATTGCGGCCCAAATAAGCCGACAGCAGCAGCAAGAACGGTGCCAGCATCATGACCCGGATCATTTTGGTAATGACGGCGGCATTTTCAGCATCAGGGCCAATAGCATGCCCGGCGGCTACCACCTGTGCTACTTCATGAATGGTTGAACCAGCAAAGATACCAAAAGTTTCCTGATTAAATGGCAGCCATTGATAATGCAGGTTTAGCTGGTACAACCATGGGTAAACAAAAATTGCCAGTGTCCCGAAAATCACCACGGTCGCCACCGCTACCGCCACTTTGCTGGCATCGGCTTTCAGCACCGGTTCGGTCGCCATAATAGCTGCGGCCCCACAAATACTGCTACCGGCACCGATTAACATCGCGGTTTGCTGGTCTAAACCAAACACGCGTTTCCCCAGCCAGCAGGCCAATATAAAGGTTGAACCGAGGGTTAACAGGTCAATAATCATCCCGGTAGCCCCCACGTCAGCCACTTGCTGGAAGGTGAGCCGGAAACCGTACAAAATGATCCCCAACCGCAGTAAGTGCTGTTTGGCGAGCACCACCCCGTCAGAGCAAACCGGTTGCACCCAAGGGTATAAAGTGTTGCCCACCAGGATACCGAAGAGAATCGCCAAGGTCAGCGCCCCGAGGCCCATGTCGATAAACCACGGCATATCACCCACTTTGAGCGCTAACCCAGTTATCACACCAGCCAATGCCAAGCCCGGAATATAGCGGAACAGGGTAGGCAGTTGTGGTTGGGAGAGTTCTTTAATATGAGAATTCGCCATGTTCATTTCCTGTGTTCTGTAAAGATTGAACACAGTTTACTGGATTTAGACATAATAGATAAATTCATTATATATTTATAATCTATCGATATAAGTGTTAAGTGGTGTATTTGTGGGCCAAAAGAGATGTTGGAGCAGAGCGCTGTGAGTGATGCAGGCATACACAAAGAGGTATGCCTGATAATACTACTCTTGAGGGGCGGACTGATCAGTCTGCCCGGTAGGTGCTGGAGTGCCTAGCATGCAAGCATCATAATCCTCTATTTGTGGCTGTGAACAGGCAGTTATACACTCGCTTTCACTCAATCCTGCAAGCATACAAGCATTGACGAACATCGGAGTCGCTGAAAAAGCTAAGGAAAGTAATATATATTTAAGACTATTATTCATAAGAAATACCTTATAAGTGAAATGCATCCATATATTTCAGATATGAAAACCCATTGGTCACACTCTAATTTCCAAGCTAATAAATAATATCAATAATTAATATATACAATGAGTTAGCACATCACAGAGAGAGTATGCCGATAAAACTAACAGTTCAATGAGCTTATACCTGTATTAATAAGCTTAAAGCATCGGAACAACCGACAGGTGCTATAAAAGAGTCATTCCTGTGAATATAAACTTAGATTGTTTGGCTGGGGCTTATGAGTAAAAGCGATAGCTATGTTAGAATTACAACATTAATAATTGATGATATAAGGTTTTAATATGAAAAAAGTAAAACCAGAAAAATCACTGTGGATGATATTGATCATTGCACCACTTATTTATTGATCCCACCTTATTTGGTCGCTTATTTTTTCAAGTTATATAACTTGAATCCTTTCCATATTACACCTCTACCTCATTTTAATCCGTTTAAGAGCGAACGTGGTATTCCATTATCCCACACATTCAGCTACCTTTTATTTATATGGTTGATTTTTAATGTCATTTTATGTGCTGTTGGCGCGATTATTTATCGAATTTTCTTTCATTCCGATGACAGTCAATAGTATTTTACTGCTTAAATTCATCCTTGATAATCGCCGAATTTTACTCAGAAGTGTTAGTATTACAGAGTCATCGGGGCTATATACTCTTTGTGTCAGAAATGACTTTGGGCCAGTGCCAATTCTTATCATCCGGTCACTGACAATCAGAGTGATGATAGCATTCTCCATTTTTTACTACAGAGACTCTTATGCACATAACCTTACGTCAACTTGAAGTCTTTACAGAGGTGCTAAAAAGCAGCTCTACGACACAAGCCTCGGTTGTGCTCGCCCTTTCACAATCGGCAGTCAGTGCTGCGTTGGCAGATTTGGAAGGGCAATTAGGGGTACAACTTTTTGATAGGGTTGGTAAGCGTTTAGTCACGAATGAACATGGGCGGCTACTATATCCCAAAGCACTGTCACTTCTTGAGCAAGCTGTAGAAATTGAACAACTTTTCTTGCAGGATTTAGGCGCATTGCGCATCGCTGCCAGTAGCACTATCGGCAATTATATGTTGCCGGGTATGATTGCCAAATATCGGCGTGATTTCCCGGGTACGCCGCTGGAGTTGAATATTGGTAACAGTCAGGATGTGATTGAAGCCGTAGCTGATTTTCGCGGCGACCTGGGCCTGATTGAAGGGCCGTGCCATATGCCAGAGTTAATGACACAAGCTTGGTTGCACGATGAATTAGTGGTGTTTGCCGCACCTGATAACCCGCTATGCCATAAAATGTTAACGCTAGAAGAGCTGGCTGATGCCGCGTGGATCTTACGCGAGCGAGGTTCGGGTACGCGTGAAGTTCTCGACCACTTATTGTTGGCAAAATTGCCCCATTTTAAATTGGTCATGGAACTGGGCCATTCTGAAGCGATTAAGCGGGCAGTGCGTTATGGCATAGGAATCAGTTGCTTGTCGCGGCGAGTGATTGCCGATCAACTCACCAGCGGTGAACTGATTGAGCTTAATATTCCTTTGCCGCCGCTGATCAGGACGTTATATCTGATTCATCATCGGCAAAAGCACATTTCAAATGCATTGCAACGTTTTTTAAGTTATTGCCAAGAAGAGCCCTGAAACTCCGGGTCTCATCAAAGCGTATTCGCAATATGGGGCATAGGATTTTAAGTGTTTTACGCCACGACAAAGGGTTATTACGGCAATAATACCCCGTGAGAATGCAGTTATTCTGATAATTAAGCTTTTGCTAATAATTCAACTGGGATTATGAAGGTATCTTATATCAGCGCATTGTTCCTCACACAAACGATAGGATTTGCTACAATTCTGCCTCGTTTTTTAAGGGCGGATTAGGGTAAGAATGACTCAGCCACAGACTAAAATCCCCGCGCAGCAGGGTGCACAGCGCTTACGCCGAGAGCTTAAATCACGGCATTTAGCCATGATTGCTATCGGCGGTTCTATTGGTACCGGTTTATTTGTGGCCTCAGGGGCGACGGTATCTCAGGCCGGCCCGGGTGGAGCATTGCTCTCCTATGCATTGATTGGCCTGATGGTTTATTTCTTGATGACTAGCCTCGGTGAGCTGGCGGCATTTATGCCGGTATCGGGTTCATTTTCGACTTATGGTTCCAAATATGTAGAGGAAGGCTTCGGCTTCGCCCTTGGCTGGAACTATTGGTACAACTGGGCGGTCACTATCGCCGTTGACCTGGTCGCGGCACAATTGGTGATGAATTACTGGTTCCCGGATGCCCCCGGCTGGATCTGGAGTGCACTGTTCCTCGCCTTAATGTTTTTATTGAACTACATCTCAGTTAAAGGCTTTGGTGAAGCGGAATACTGGTTCTCACTGATTAAAGTCACCACGGTTATTATCTTCATCATTATTGGTGTGATGATGATTAGCGGCATCATGAAAGGTGGTGAGACGGCGGGCTGGCACAACTGGACTATTGGCGACGCGCCGTTTGCCGGTGGTTTCTCGGCGATGATTGGGGTGGCGATGATTGTTGGTTTCTCCTTCCAGGGGACAGAGCTGATTGGTATCGCGGCCGGTGAATCAAAAGATCCGGGCAAAAACATTCCGCGCGCAGTGCGCAAAGTGTTTTGGCGTATTCTGCTGTTCTATATCTTCGCTATCCTGATTATCAGTTTGATTATCCCGTATACCGACCCAAGTCTGTTGCGTAATGATGTTAAAGATATCAGCGTCAGCCCGTTCACTTTGGTGTTCCAGAATGCGGGCCTGTTGTCAGCGGCGGCGGTAATGAATGCGGTTATTCTGACGGCAGTATTATCAGCGGGTAATTCGGGAATGTATGCTTCAACTCGCATGCTATTTACCCTGGCCTCAGAGGGCAAAGCGCCCCGTATTTTCGCCAAATTGTCGAAGGGCGGTGTGCCGCGTAATGCGCTGTATGCTACCACTGTAGTGGCGGGTTTGTGCTTCTTAAGCTCTATGTTTGGCAACCAAACTGTTTATTTGTGGTTACTGAATACCTCCGGTATGACTGGCTTTATCGCCTGGTTGGGGATTGCTATCAGTCATTATCGTTTCCGCCGGGGCTATATGATGCAGGGCCGCGATTTGAACGATTTGCCGTATCAGTCGGGTTTCTTCCCGCTGGGGCCAATCTTTGCCTTTGTACTGTGTTTGATCATTACTTTGGGTCAGAACTATCAGGCATTCCTGCAAGACCGTATTGATTGGTATGGCGTGACCGCCACCTATATTGGCATTCCATTATTCCTGGTGATTTGGTTCGGCTATAAGCTCAGCCGTGGCACTAAGGTTATCAAATACAAAGATATGGAATTCCCGAAATGGCGTGATGAAAGTCATGATGATCAGGAACCTCAAAAAACTGTACTGATTTCTGATTAACAAAATAATGCAGTAGAGGAAAGGGCGATAATATTATCGCCCTTTTTTATGGTGATGAGTTGATGATTATTCAAACAATTTTAAGCAAATAATTTCGCTGACTTCGCTTCATCTCCCTCCTGATACCCTGTATTCGATTAACCACACTGATTAAATAATATTATAAAATAAGTATTTACAAAAATTTGGGTCAAAACAGTTATAGCAATCTTATTGATAAGTATTATCGTTTGTTTTATTGTTAGCGTCATATTGATAGTCAGTTGCTGAAATAACAGTCAGTAGCTGAAAATAGCTGGTAGCTGAAATAAATGAGTGTATCCACTGAACCCATGACAAAAACCTCTGGCCAGGCAGATGCCAGTGTTATGGGCCGCTATAAGAATATCGTGCGCCACCGCCTGCTTATCATGGGTGTGCTGGTGTTAGCCATCTTCGGCTGCTTGTTGCTGGACTTCACTATGGGGCCATCGGGCCTGACACTGTCGTCCCTGTGGCAGACGCTAATTGACCCGGCCAGCGCAGATGCGGGTACCCGGGTTATTGTATGGGATATTCGTTTGCCTTATGCCCTGATGGCGGTGGTGATTGGTTTGTCACTGGGCCTTGCCGGTGCTGAGATGCAAACCATCCTGAATAACCCGCTGGCCAGCCCCTTTACCTTGGGCGTGTCCTCCGCTGCGGCATTTGGTGCCGCACTGGCGATTGTCTCGGGGATTGGTATTCCGGGTGTACCTGATCAGTGGTTTATCTCCGTTAACGCCTTTATTTTTGCCCTGTTTGCCGCGCTAATGCTCGACGGAATCACGCGCTGGACACGAGTTGCGACATCGGGTGTGGTGCTATTTGGTATCGCGCTGGTCTTTACCTTTAATGCGCTGGTCTCAATGATGCAGTTCATTGCCAGTGAAGATACGCTACAAGGTCTGGTGTTCTGGACGATGGGCAGCCTGGCACGCGCTTCATGGACCAAACTTGGCGTCATGCTGGCAGTGTTTGTCCTGATGCTACCTTTGTCGATGATGAGCTCGTGGAAGCTGACGGCACTGCGCTTAGGTGAAGACCGGGCAATCAGTTTTGGTATTGATGTTCGCCGCCTGCGGTTGGGAACATTGTTGCGCATCAGTATGTTATCGGCGCTGGCTGTGGCTTTTGTTGGCCCGATTGGATTTATCGGGTTAGTTGCCCCCCATATTGCGCGCATGATTTTTGGTGAGGATCACCGTTTCTATCTACCTGCCAGCGCCCTAATTGGTGCGCTAGTGCTATCCATGGCATCAATAGCGTCGAAAAACCTGATCCCTGGTGTCATCATTCCGGTCGGGATTGTCACCTCGCTGGTCGGCGTGCCGTTCTTCCTGAGCATTATTTTGCGCCATAGGGGGAATGTATGACTTCTGGTTTATGTATTAAGCATTTTAATGCCGGCTACCCGAAACGCCCGGTGATTGAGAATTTGACGGTACCCTTGCTACCGCGTGGCAAGATTACGGTACTGCTTGGGCCGAATGGCAGCGGGAAGTCAACACTGTTGCGCTCAATGGCGGGTTTAAACCGTGCTCAAGGGCAGTTGTGGTTGGATAATGACGATTTGATGCAGATGCCATTTGCCAAGCGCGCCGAGAAAGTGGTGTATTTGCCGCAATCATTGCCGGCGGGTGTACATCTCCATGTGTTGGAGTCGATTATTGTGGCCCAACGGGCGTCGGGCGGGCGCAGCAATGCCAGCAGTGAGGCCGAAGTAATGACGTTGCTCGAACAACTGGGGATTGCCCACTTGGCATTGAGCTATCTGGATCAGCTTTCGGGGGGGGCAGAAACAGTTAGTGGGCTTGGCGCAATCGCTTATTCGCCAGCCATCACTGTTATTGCTGGATGAGCCACTCAGTGCACTGGATCTGAATTATCAATTTCATGTGATGGACTTGGTACGCAAGGAAACTCGCAAACGCAATATTATTACCGTGGTGGTGGTGCATGACATCAATATAGCCTTGCGTCATGGCGACCATGTGCTGATGTTGCAAAACGGTTCGCTGATTGCGGATGGTTTGCCGGAAGTGGTGATTACGCCGCAAAGTCTGGCCAAGGTCTATGGTGTGAAAGGGCGCATTGAGCGCTGTTCACAAGGGACGCCCCAAGTATTAATTGATGGGTTGGTGACGGAGCCAACTATTTAGTCAATATTTTTGATGCCTTATTATTGCTGTGGTTAATAGATATCCTAGGACGTAAGGCATCTGTTTCAGAAGTAACAGTTTTTTATAAAATAATAATTATGTATTAAGTGGAAATCGTTGGAAGCGCTATTTCTGCTTTGGTGAGCTATTGCCCGTTATTTATAAAAATAATATTTATCACCTGCCCGTCAGGCGGCATCGTTACAGGCAAAAGAACCTGATGGAAAAGGAACTGAATAAGTTTATACCTCATGGAGAAAGAACAATGACTTTCAAAAAATCGCATTCTGCGGTGTTAGTTATAGCGACAATTATCTCATCTCAGGCATCTGCTGCTGAAACCAATACCACTGCAACAGAGACTATGGTGGTAACAGCAACTGGCTTCCAACAACGTATTCAAGACTCGGCGGCGTCTATTTCGGTTGTGACCCGTGAACAAATCGAGAATAAAGCCTATACCGATATTACCGATGCGCTGAAAGATGTACCGGGGGTGGTTGTCACCGGCGGCGGCAGTCACAGTGATATCAGTATTCGCGGTATGTCGGCGAAATACACCCTGATTCTGGTGGATGGTAAGCGGGTTGATACTCGTGGCACGCGGCCAAACAGTGACGGCTCGGGCATTGAGCAGGGGTGGTTACCACCACTGGCGGCTATTGAGCGTATTGAAGTGGTGCGCGGCCCAATGTCTTCTTTATATGGTTCGGACGCCATGGGCGGGGTCATTAACGTGATTACCCGTAAAGTAGGTAAAGAGTGGCACGGCACCGTGCGTGCAGATGCCACCTTGCAGGAAGATTCTAATTCCGGCGATATTTATCAAACCAATGCCTACGCCTCTGGCCCATTAATTGACGGTTTATTGGGATTAAAAGTCAGCGGTCTGCTGTCTCATCGCAGCGAAGATAAAATTATCGATGGCTATAATGAGCAACGCCTGAGAAATGGGGCGGCGACATTTACCTTAACACCGGATGATAAAAACGAATTTGATTTTGATATTGGCCATTATGTGCAAGATAGAAATTCAACGCCCGGGCGTTCAGTGGCATTGAATGGTAAAAGCAGTGATGTGCAATATGACCGTAATAATTATGCGATGACTCACCACGGTTATTATGATTTTGGTAATTCAACCAGCTATATTCAGCGCGACGAAACTCGTAACCCATCGCGCCAAATGAAAAGCGTCGATAATGTCTTTAATAGCCAAACCTCCTTCCTGTTTGATAGCCACACGTTAATTCTTGGCGGCCAATATCGCTATGAAGAGTTATCTGATAAAGGTAATCAGTTAGCTTCAGCTAAAGATCTCACCAAATTAACGCGCTGGAGTTGGGCATTATTTGCTGAAGACGAATGGCAAATGACCAATGATTTCGCCCTGACCGGTGGTATTCGTATGGATCAGGACGAAAACTATGGTACTCACTGGACGCCACGGATGTACGGTGTTTGGCATTTAGCTGAACAATGGACATTAAAAGGTGGGGTATCCGGTGGTTATCGCTCACCTGATTTGCGTCAGGCAACTGATAATTGGGGGCAAATCACCGGCGGCAAAGGCGATCCAGCCATTATCGTCGGCAATGCCAACCTAAAACCCGAAAGAAGTATCAGCCAGGAAATCGGCATTCTCTGGGATGACCAGGAGGGTATGAATGCGGGAGTGACACTGTTTAACACTGATTTTAAAGATAAAATCACCGAAGTGCGCCGCTGTACGGATACCACCGGCAATGCATCAGGCCAATGCACTATCAATGGCACTCCTTACAAGTTTATCAGTGACCGCACCAACGTGGATAAAGCCATCACTCGCGGTGTGGAAGCGACATTTGGTTGGGATATCAATAAAGACTGGTCACTGACCTCAAACTATACTTTTACTCAATCTGAGCAAAAGAGCGGGCAGTTTTCCGGTCAACCATTGAACCAGATGCCAAAACACATGTTAAACGGCACGCTGAACTGGCAAGCCAATGAAGAGCTGGCAACCTGGGTCCGGGCTAACTACCGGGGTAAAACCTCGGAATACCTTAATCGTACCAGTATGGGAAAAACCACACCGTCATATACCTTTGTTGATGTAGGCGCTAACTATCAACTAACGAAAGAAGTTCGTTTGATGGGCGGTGTCTATAACGTGCTGGATAAGCGAGTGGATATAGAAGTGAATGATAAAGTTCTGGATGGTCGCCGTTATATGGTGGGAGCCAGCTACGATTTCTAATCTCCTTCGCACTTGAAGCCGCAGGGGTGTTGGCTGCGTTCACTTACCCGAATTACTTACTTGCGTAAGCTCATCGGGATGCGTTCGCTGGCCGCCTACCTGCGACTCCAATTGCTTTGGAGATAGGTTTTGTACTTGAAGCCGCAGGGTGAGCTAACGTAGCCCACCCTGTTTAATTAACTCAGCCCAATATCAATGACTTTCTGGAATGCCGCTCTTTCGGTCAGATGTTGATACCAACGCTGTAAGTGCGGTAATTCTGGGCGCTCGAGGGATAGATTGAACCAGGCATACGCCAGACAGCCTAATGGAATATCGCCGATGCCGAATTTATCGCCCGAAAGATAGGTTTGTTTGCTCAGGGTTTCATCGGCAATCGCCATTAATGTATTCCATTGCACAATACCCTGAGCAATTTGGGCTTGATCCTGTAATTCCGGCGCAGTGCGCACCAGCCCAATAAACACGGTCTTAAACGGGGCCGCTATATTGGATGTTGCCCAATCCATCCACTTTTCAGCGGCAGCCCGCTGTTTTGCATCCGGCAGGTAAAGCGAATTAGTGCCATATTGTGCCGCCAGATAGCGCACAATAGTGTTGGACTCCCACAGAATAAAATCATCATCTTGCAAGCAAGGGATCAGGCCATTCGGATTCAGTGATCGGTATAGTGGATCATTCAACTTGCCATATTGACCGCCAACATCTATTCGCTCATAGCTGATACCCAACTCTTCCAGACACCAAAGCACCTTTTTCACATTGGTCGAATTATTTCGACCCCAGACTGTCAGCATATCACTTCCCCTCCCAACACATGGTTAACGTCGTTGCCAATGATGGATATCCCAGTCATGTAAAATCGCCAAGTCTACCAATTCAGTACCCGGATTGATCACTGCGGCACGATCAACATATTCCAATAACGGTTTGTCATTGATTGAGTCACTGTAACCATAGGTGCGTTGGAAGTCTAACTGGGGTGATTCCGCTAGCCACTGTTTTAGCCGCTCGACTTTACCCTCGCGGTAAGTCAGGGTGCCGTAGGTCTTGCCGGTATAGCGATTATCTTCCACCGCAACGCCGATGGCCAATGCTGCATTAGCCGAAAAACACTGTGCAATGGGGTTAACTAAATGCTCGCCGGTGGCGGAAATAATGACAATGTAATCCCCTCGGTCACGGTGCCAGGCCAACAGTTTCCTGGCTTGAGGATAAATACGCGGCAAAATATCGCGCGCGATAAAGCGCTCAACCCAACCCGCCACTTCGACCGTATGTTTCCCAACCAAGGGCGATAAAGTCGATTCCATATAGCAGGACATCGATAAGTTCCCTTGATAATACTGTTTCATTAGATACTGTTCTTGTTCTGCCAGTTCAGGGGGCGCAAGCCCCTCATCCACCAGCCAGCGCAGCCATAAGCCAGAACTGTCATCGCTTATCAGCGTTTCATCGAGATCAAACAGGGCCAAATCCATTAAGCCACCCCCAGGTCGGTAAATCGATTGAAGCGAAACTTAACAGTGCGAGTGCTGGGCATCGGGTAATTCCCCACCGGAATAACGGGTATCAGTAGTTAAGCTAATACTTTCCACCCAAATAGGAAAGCGAATCAGCCTAGCGATTAAATAAGACAAAATAATGAAAGAAATAACATAGAACGGATTGATATTGGTGTGCTGCGGAGTTTCGGTGTTAATTATTTATATCGTTTGGATATAAATTGTTAAGTATCTAGTCGAGAATGCTCTTAAAAGTTTTTTAATGGCCCTAATAGCTCTAAATAATTCGAACTGTAGAAAAGCAACCAACGCACATGCAGCTTGAAGTATGACGGGTATTTAAGGCCACAGAGAGAGTGTTGTCGACTGTCTGCTTTCACCCCACAGCTCAGGAGCTGAATATGCTGATTATTCGTTTGTATGGTTGTCCAGTTTTCATTGGTTCTGAGCAGAAAAAACAGCCCACTGAACATTCTGGAGTGAAAAATGAGTCACCAAAACTTAAACAGTCCATTCCCGGTTAATGCCGATATCTTACCTTTATTGGATCTTTCATTGCTCAATGGCAGTGAGGCTGAACGTCAGGAATTTTTAGCCAATTTGCGCCATGCCGCACGAGATATTGGATTCTTTTATCTTACCGGGCATGGGATTGACCCCGCGTTATTACAGCAAATCCAAACTCTTTCACGTGAGTTTTTTGCTCTACCTGATGACGAGAAGCTGGCGGTTGCTATGGTGCGTTCGCCACATTTTCGTGGCTACAACCGTGCGGCCTCAGAACTTACTCGCGGTCAGCCAGATTGGCGCGAACAGTTCGATATTGGCGCTGAACGCGCTCCATTACCTCAAACACCTGGTACGCCAAGCTGGGCGCGGTTGCAAGGCCCAAATCAGTGGCCTGAAGCTCTACCTGAATTAAAACCGACCTTACTGCAATGGCAGCGGGAAATGACCGGCATGGCACTGCGCTTACTGCGGGCCTTTGCTGTGGCATTGGATCTGGATGAAAACGCCTTTGACGAGCTATACGGTGATAAACCCAACGAACATATCAAACTGATCCGCTATCCGGGGCGAGAAACCACTCAAAGCGGGCAGGGGGTTGGCGCACATAAAGACTCCGGTTTCCTCAGCTTCTTATTGCAAGACCAGCAGCGCGGTTTGCAGGTTGAGGTAGAAGAGGGGCGCTGGATTGATGCAGTGCCACGACCAGACACTTTTGTGGTGAATATCGGCGAATTGCTGGAGTTGGCCAGTAATGGCTATTTGCGTGCCACGGTGCATCGGGTGGAAACCCCACCTGCGGGGATTGACCGCTTGTCTATTGCCTTTTTCCTCGGCGCGCGTTTAGACGCGGTGGTGCCGTTGTACCCATTAACCGCAAAACTGGCTGCAGAGGCCCGTGGCCCAGCAAGTGACCCGCATAACCCGCTGTTCCGTGATGTCGGATTGAATTATCTCAAAGGGCGTTTGCGCTCTCATCCGGATGTTGCCGAACGTTATTATCCGGACGTGATTTCGCTATCAGAAACACCGGTGGAATATAGTTCAACTTATTGATTTTAAACTGTAAAAACTTATTTTTGGGATAATAATTATGACAAAGACAATAATGACTAAAACACGTGTTTCTGGCTTGGTGCGCGCAGCATTGTTGGCCGCTCTGGCCTCTACTTTCACTTTATCGGCACAAGCGGCTGAAGCACTGCGGGTGGCGGCAGACCCGATTCCGCATACAGAAATCCTGCAATTTGTGCAAAAGCTAGACCCGTCATTGAATCTAAAAATCATTGAAATCACCAATGGTGTGAACTCGAATGAGTTGTTAGCGCACGGTGATGTCGATGCTAACTACTTCCAGCATGTTCCTTATCTGCGTTCTCAAGAGCAAGCTCTGGGACAGAAGTTTGCTGTAGCGGCTACCGTGCACGTTGAGCCGCTGGGCATCTATTCTCATAAACATAAAACCTTTGCTGATGTGCCGGATAAAGGCACGATCGCCGTGCCAAATAACGTCACTAACCTCAGCCGTGCGCTCTATTTATTGCAAGATCAGGGCTTGATTACCTTAAAACCGGGCTTTACTGACCCGGCGCAACATCAGGCCACACCTAAGGATATCGCCGGTAATCCAAAACACCTGAAAATCCTGGAGATTGAATCACCGCAGATCCCTCGATCACTGGATGATGTTGATTTAGCTGTGATTAATGGTAACTATGCATTGGAGGCGGGGTTAAATCCGGCAAAAGATGCATTGGGACTGGAGAAAGCGGCCGGTAACCCTTATGCCAATATTCTGGTGACCACACCCGCGCTGGAAAATGACCCGCGCATCAAGCAGTTGGCGAAAGATTTGCAGTCACCTGAAGTGGCGAAGTTTATTACTGAGAAATATGCCGGTTCCGTTATCCCAGTAGCAGGCACTAAATCATGATTAGCATCGAACGCCTGAGTAAAACCTATGCGCAAGGGGGGCTGCCGATGGTGGCTCTGGAGGAGGTCTCGCTGGAGATCCCAACCGGCTCGGTGTTCGGTATTATTGGCCGCAGCGGAGCAGGTAAAAGTACCTTAATCCGCTGCTTGAACTTACTGGAACGGCCCACTTCGGGCCGTATTCAAGTAGATGGCCGCGAATTAACCACCCTGTCTGATCGCGAATTACGTCTGCAACGACAAAATATCGGCATGATTTTCCAGAATTTCCACTTACTACATTCACGTAATGTATGGGACAACATTGCTGTTGGGCTGGAAATTAAAGGTATTCCGAAAGCACAACGCCAAAAACGGGTGGCAGAGTTACTGGATTTAGTCGGATTAACGGATAAAGCCCAAGCTTTTCCCTCGCAATTATCGGGTGGGCAAAAACAGCGGGTCGGTATCGCCCGAGCGCTGGCGGCCAAACCGGCTTATTTATTATCTGATGAAGCGACCAGTGCGCTGGACCCAGAAACCACCGCCTCAATATTGGCGCTGCTTCGCGATATTAATCGCCAATTGGGGTTAACCATCGTGTTGATTACCCATGAGCTGGATGTGGTGAAATCCATCTGCGATACCGCCGCCTTATTGGAACGTGGGCGGGTGGTTGAAACCGGTGCGATAGCGGATTTACTCTCTTCTCCTCACTCCCGTTTAGGACGGGCATTGCTACCTGCGCGCGGCCCCGCGTCATTATCCGGCACCCCGGTGGCGGAGCTGACTTTCTTTGATACGCTAGCGGCCTCACCGGTACTCAGTGAATTAGCACAGCAACATGCGGTCGGAGTCACCCTGCTGGGAGGTGGGGTTGAATCTATCGCGGGTCAACGAGTCGGGCGTTTACAAGTTGATTTCAGCCACCCAGACGGCGGGTTGAATTTAACGGAAGTCTTACAATTCTTGAATGAGCGTGGTGTGAGGGCTGAACTGATATGAGCAGCGGCATGAGTTGGCAGGATCTATTGGAGTTGGTGGTCAATGCGACCGGTGAAACCATTTATATGGTAGTGGTTGCCACCTTTTTCACGGTATTGATTGGTCTGCCATTGGGGGTCTTATTATTTGTTTCGCGCCCTAATGGGGTGCTACCGGCTCCCCGCGTGAATACATTGGTCGGTGCCATGGTGAATTTGGGGCGCTCAATGCCTTTTGTGGTATTGCTGATTGCGCTCATTCCTATCACTCGTTGGATTATCGGCACGACATTGGGCAGCACCGCCGCCATCGTGCCCATCACTTTAGGGGCTATCCCATTTTTTGCTCGAGTGGTCGAAACAGCTTTGGATGAAGTTGATAAAGGGCGGATTGAGGCCATTTTATCTATGGGAGGGTCCGCGTGGCATGTGATTCAAAAAGTGTTATTGCCGGAAGCTTTGCCCGCTTTATTAGCTGGGGTGACATTAACTGTGGTGATGCTGGTGGGGTTCTCATCCATGGCCGGTGTTATTGGCGGTGGCGGTTTGGGAGATTTGGCTATTCGTTATGGTTATCAGCGATTTAATAATGAAGTGATGGTCGCAACATTAGTCATTTTAGTTATTTTAGTACAAGGCGTACAAAGCCTGGGCGACAGATGGGTGAGGTCATTAGCGCATCGGCGCTAAAATTTGTGGCTCTATAATGACAAATTAGCATTGAAGCTACAGGAGTGATTCCCCCTGTAGCTTTATTTTGCAAAGAACGGAACTCAAAAATAAGATAATTAGCCGTTCAATGCGTGAGCTAAGTCTGCAATCAAATCGTCGGTATCTTCAATCCCGACAGATAAACGCAAGAGCTGCGGAGTAATTCCGTGTTTTAAGCGGGTTTCCAGTGGGATTGATGCATGGGTCATGCTGTAGGGCTGGCTGATTAAGCTTTCGACGCCGCCAAGACTTTCGGCCAGAGTAAACAAATGCGAGCGCTTAATAACAGCGCGAGCAAACTCATCATCACCTTTCAGTCGCACTGAAATCATACCACCAAAACCGGCCATCTGTTTGGCTGCCAGTGCGTGTTGTGGGTGGCTTTTCAGCCCCGGATAATACACATTTTCCACCTGCGGCTGTTGCTCTAACCATTCTGCGATGCGCTGAGCGCTGTTATTATGTCGCGCCATGCGCAAAGCTAAAGTGCGCAAACCGCGTAATGTCAGGAAGCTACTGAAAGGGTCTAAAATCCCGCCAACCGCATTGTGTAAAAAGCCCAATTGTTCTGCCAGTTCAGGGTTATTCCCCACGGCGGCGACACCGGCAACCACATCGGAGTGACCATTCAGGTATTTGGTGGCTGAATGCACCACAATATCAAACCCTAAATCTAGCGGGCGCTGAATATAAGGAGAGGCAAAAGTATTATCTGCCACACTAATCAGTTGATACTTTTTAGCAATAGCGGCAATGGCAGCCAGATCTGTCAGTTTTAACAATGGGTTAGTTGGCGTCTCCACCCAGATCATTTTGGTCTCTGGCAAAATGGCTTGTTCCAATGCGGCGGTGTCCGCAGGTGAGACATAAGTGACTCGCAAACCGGCGGTGCGGCTGCGCACTTTCTCCAGCAGGCGGTAGGTGCCGCCGTATAAATCATCCACGGCAATGATATGGCTGCCTTGATCCAGCAGTTCCAGCACTGTTGAGCAGGCGGCCAGGCCGGAGGCAAAGGCATAACCGCGAATGCCGCCTTCCAATTCTGCAATCGCCTTTTCCAACGCGGTACGAGTAGGGTTGCCACTACGGGAATATTCATACCCGGTGTGCTCGCCGGGAGCGGGTTGCGCGAAAGTGGAGGTCGCATAAATTGCGGGCATCACTGCACCGGTGCTATCTGGGGTATAACCGGCATGGACGGTTAGGGTATCGAACTTTGCCATGATAAAAATCCTTAATAAGAGAGAATCAAGCCAGCTTTTGACGCCAGATATTCAAAACATCGGTGCGAGTAATCAGGCCGAGGAATCGCTCGCCATCCAGCACTACTGCTACATGACCATCATTAAAAGTTGCCAGTAGAGAGCGATAATCGGCCTCTTTCTGCAACGTATTCACCTGACGAGTCATCGCGCTGCTGACTGGGTGTTTGAAATGGGAAGCATCGGCTTGTACCGCATTCAATAAATCCCATTCGTCGATAAGCCCGACGACCTTTTCGCTGTCTAATACGGGTAACTGGGAGATGTCATACAGGCGCATCCGCGCATGAGCAACCGCCAGAGTGTCTTGCGGTGAAACCGAAATTGTCGCCCCATCCTCATGGCTATAAGTGATGTAATCGCGTAAATCGCCATGTTGAGGTTTGCTCAGTAGCCCTTGCTCCAGCAGCCAGTAGTCATTGAACATTTTGGACAGGTATTTATTGCCACTGTCACAGACAAAGGTGACTACCCGTTTGGGTGTGGTTTGCTCGCGGCAATAGCGTAATGCCGCCGCCAGCAAAGTACCGGTTGAAGAACCCGCCAGTACCCCCTCTTCGCGTAACAGGGTGCGCGCGGTGCTGAAAGCTTCAGCATCATCAATGCGGTAGGATTTTTTTACCTGCGAGAAGTTACTCAGCGGCGGGATAAAATCCTCGCCAATCCCTTCGACCAGCCAACTACCGGCATCGCCAATGTGGTCGCTATCGACAAAATCCGCCAAAATGGAACCGGCGGGGTCTGCCAGCACAAATTCAGTTGTCGGTGAAACTTCGGCGAAATAGTGGCTCAGGCCACTCAGGGTGCCGCTGGAGCCGACGCCCACCACGATGGCATCAATGTGTTCGCCCATTTGCTGCCAGAGCTCCGGGCCAGTTGAGGTGCGGTGTGCCGCAGGGTTAGCCGGGTTATTGAACTGGTCAATATAGAAAGATCCCGGCGTCTCCTGCGCCAGTCGCAGAGCATAATCTTGATAGTAGGCCGGGTGCCCTTTGCCCACATCGGAGCGAGTCAGCAACACTTGCGCACCTAGCGCCCGCAGATGGAAAATTTTCTCTTGGCTCATTTTATCCGGCACTACCAACATCAGCTTGTAGCCTTTTAGCGCGGCGACCAAGGCCAGCCCCAGGCCGGTATTCCCCGCGGTGGCTTCAATGATGGTGCCGCCCGGTTGTAGCAAGCCATCTTTTTCTGCCTGTTCAATCATCGAAAGCGCGACCCGGTCTTTAATCGAACCGCCGGGGTTTTGGTTTTCCAACTTCACAAATAATTGGCACGGGCCGGTATCAAAGCGGGTCAGTTCCAAAAGTGGGGTATGGCCGATAAGGTCAAGCACCGAGCGTGGGATAGCCATTATTGACTCCAGTAAAAATTGAGTTAACAGAATGAGTTTGGTTAACAACCTTGGCGGCGATAATAGCGCTAGCAGCTTACACACTAAAAAGAACAAATAACCCATCTATATTCCTTTTTGGAATATGTTTATGAGTCTTTAGACGTTTAGGTGCTTAGGTGTCGGGACGTTCAGACAGGAAGATGGTTAGCCGTATAGCCATCAATATTCAGTGAAAACAGCGTCTTTACAAAACAAAACGTAAAACTATGCCCAATTGGTGTGGCAATGGGATAAATTTAGAAAAGGGACTGGAATATAGTTAAGCTATTATTTCGGTGTTAGTTAAAAACGTGACTGTTTCGCTAATTGGACAGTGGTTTTTTCTGGGAATACCACTTATTTCCGATTACTTGCAAGGATACTCTGGCCACCTCATGATGAAATTTATCCTCCCGTTCAAGCTAAAAAAGCTGACTTTCAGTGCTGGTTTATTGTTCTTGTCACTGCCTTATGCACATGCCGCTGACTCTCCGGTGCCGCCTGCAATAGATGCCAAAGCCTATGTATTGATGGATTACAATAGTGGAAAAGTGCTAGCTGAGGGGAACAGTGACCAGCGCCTTGACCCGGCCAGCCTGACAAAAATCATGTCCAGCTATGTGATTGGGCAGGCGATTAAAGCGGGTAAAGTGCATCCGGACGATTTAGTGACTGTCGGTAAAGATGCCTGGGCCACGGGTAACCCGGCATTACGCGGTTCCTCATTGATGTTTTTGAAACCGGGCGATCAAGTAAAATTGTCCGATTTGAATAAAGGCATTGTTATTCAGTCTGGTAATGATGCCAGTATTGCGTTGGCTGATTATATTGCCGGCAGTCAGGACAGTTTTGTTGGTTTGATGAATAAGTACGCCAAAGCGCTCGGCTTGAATAACACCAATTTTATGACAGTGCATGGCCTGGATGCTCCGGGGCAGTACAGTACTGCGCATGATATGGCGGTATTGGGGCAGGCGCTAATCCGCGATGTTCCGGACGAATATGCGCTGCATAAAGAGAAAGAATTTACCTTTAATAAAATCCGCCAAATAAACCGTAATCGGCTGTTATGGAACACCAATATTAACGTCGATGGCATGAAAACCGGTTATACCACCGGTGCCGGACATAATCTGGTGGCTTCAGCGACTGACGGGCCGATGCGGTTGATTTCTGTCGTGCTCGGCGCACCCAGTGACCGAGTGCGTTTCAGTGAAAGTGAGAAACTGCTGACTTGGGGTTTCCGTTTCTATGAAACCGTGGTGCCGATTAAGGCCACGAAGCCTTTTGTGACGCAGAAAGTTTGGTTTGGTGATACTGGGCAGGTTGAGCTGGGTGTGGCCGAAGATGCCGCCATCACTATCCCTAAAGGGCAGATGAAAAACCTGAAAGCCAGTTATAAACTGAATGAAACTGAATTGCGCGCTCCGCTGGCGAAGCATCAGGTAGTCGGGACTATTGATTTCCAACTGAATGGGCAAACTATTGATCAGCGCCCGCTGGTGGTATTAAACGAAGTCAAAGAGGGCGGGTTCTTCAGCCGCATCTGGGATTTCGTAATGATGAAAATCAGCCAGTTATTTAGCTAGTTTTTAAAGTTATTGATTAATAAGAGAAAGGGCGGCTCGTCAGCCGCTTTCAGACAACTGATAGAGTCAATTGAAAGGGAAACGTGCCGTTGGGGCCGTAACGGCATGAGCCGTCGGAGCGCCCCGAGGTGCGGTCAACCTTTCATTCACTAAGTTATAACTCGCTTTATCCATAAGTTAAGGGCGACTATCAAGTCGCCCTTACTTTTCTATCCTAATAGCAATCAGTGGCAGACCACGATCAGTTACAGGCTACAATCTTGATGGCCAGGCCACCACGAGAGGTTTCGCGGTATTTTGAGTTCATATCTTTGCCGGTTTCATACATCGTTTCGATGACTTTATCCAGACAGACACTTGGCTCACTGGTGCGGCGCAATGCCATCCGTGCCGAGTTGACGGCTTGCACGGCAGAAATAGCGTTACGCTCAATACATGGCACCTGAACTTGCCCGGCCACCGGGTCACAGGTCAGCCCCAAGTTATGTTCCATGGCGATTTCAGCCGCGATACAGACTTGAGCCGGGCTACCCCCCATCAATTCAGCCAGACCCGCTGCGGCCATGGAACAGGCTACACCGACTTCCCCTTGGCAACCGACTTCAGCGCCAGAAATGGATGCGTTCATTTTATACAACGCACCAATGACACCTGAAACCAGGAAATAGCGACTGTAAGAGTTCTCATTCACTGGGCGAATGAATTTATCATAGTAAGCCAGTACCGCTGGGATAATCCCGCAAGCCCCGTTAGTGGGTGCTGTTACCACGCGCCCGCCAGCGGCGTTTTCTTCATTGACGGCCAAGGCATACATATTGATCCAATCGACAACCATCATCGGGTCGGCATTATGTTTGTCTGTAGTGACCAGCATACGGCGCAATGCCGCGGCGCGGCGCGGGACTTTCATTGGGCCGGGCAATAGTCCCTCAGTATTAATACCGCGCTCAATACCGGCCTGCATGACATCCCAAATAGCAGCAAAGTGTGCGCTTATCTCGGCTTTACTGTGCAAAGCCAGCTCATTTTGCATCACTAAGCCCGATAAAGATAAACCGGTATCTTTACAGTGCTTTTGCAAATCACGTGCAGAATTGAAGGGGTAGGGCACAGCAACCGCATTGCTGTCTTGCTGATTAAAATGAGTTTCATCGACAATGAACCCGCCGCCGATGGAGTAATAAGTTTTGCTGAAAATACATTCATCACCGGCGTGTGCGCTGATGGTCATGCCATTTTCATGCAGCGGCAAGTTGGTTTCATGAAAGTTCATCCCGCCATTTGTCGGGAAATCAACTTCATGGTGACCCTTTGCCAATAACAGGCGCTCGCGTGCTGCGACATCACGAATAAAGGCAGGAATGGCATCAATATCAACGGTATCCGGCATATTCCCTGCCAGACCCATAATGATGGCGATATCGGTATGGTGACCTTTACCGGTCAGAGACAAAGAGCCGTAGACATCAACAGTGATTCGGGTGACGGCAGAAAGATGCCCCAGTGTGATTAAATCATCGGTAAACAGCTTGCCAGCTTTCATTGGGCCGACGGTATGAGAGCTGGAAGGACCAATACCAATCTTGAAAATGTCAAAAACGCTGACCATATATTAGCCTCTTAAAGGTTCTAATTATTAAATTGCTTACATTGCAGTGGAATAGAATTTCAGTGGAATAGAGCCGGCGCGGGCGCACCAGCTTTTGAAACGATTATCAGTGGATGATAATTCGCTGGCCGTGGAGGTTGGCCAGCGTCAGTATCACTTACCGAACAGGCTGAACAAGATTGCAGAGATAGCAATAAGGCCCATGATGACGACGAATACGTTACTGACTTTACCGCTGTATTTGCGCATCGCTGGAACTTTATGGATGGCGTACATTGGCATCAGGAACAACAGCATCGCGATGATTGGGCCGCCCAGTGTTTCAATCATGCCCAGAATACTTGGGTTCATGGTTGCTACGATCCAGGTGGTGACCAGCATGAACACCGCAGTAATACGGTTCAGTTTGTCATGATTGATCTCTTTGCCTTTGCTGCGCAGAGATTTGATCATCATGCCATTGAAGCCTTCACGTGCACCCAGATAGTGGCCCAGGAAAGATTTGGTGATAGCAATAAAGGCAATGACCGGTGCCATGTAGGCAATCATTGGGGTATTAAAGTGGTTAGCCAGGTAAGACAAAATGGAGATGTTTTGGCTTTTCGCTTCTGCTAAGTCCGCTGGAGACAAGCTCAGGACACAGCTGAATACGAAGAACATGACGGTAACAACCATCATGATGTGAGCAAAAGCTAAAATGCGGGAGCATTTTTTTCTCAGCATCAACACCATATTCTTCGCGTTTTGCTACAGCAAAGGCGGAGATAATTGGGGAGTGGTTGAATGAGAACACCATCACCGGAATGACCAGCCACAGTGTCATCCACAGGCCGCTACCGGTGCCGTTGCCATCAATGGATACATGCTCAAAAATTGCACTTGACCAGTTAGGGATCAGGTAAACAGCCAGCAGCATCAATACCGCAACAAACGGGAAGACCAGAATACTCATTGCTTTCACAATGGCGTGCTCACCAAAACGCACGATAGTCATCAGGCCGATGATAAGGATCAGCGACAGAATGGCGCGTGGTGGTGATGGCAGATGCATCTGGTGGGTAATAAAGCTATCAACGGTGTTGGTAATCGCAACACTGTAGACCAATAAAATTGGATAGATAGCGAAGAAGTAAAGCAGAGTAATCAGCTTACCGGCGCCTTGACCAAAATGTTCTTCAACCACTTCAGTGATGTCTTCACCGGGATTTTTACCTGACAGCACGAAACGGCACAGGCCGCGGTGCGCGTAAAATGTCATCGGGAAAGCAATGATAGCCATAACAATGAGCGGCAGCAGGCCACCGATACCGGCATTGATTGGCAGGAACAAAACGCCCGCACCGATGGCTGTACCGTACAGACCCAGCATCCACATGGTGTCACTTTTACGCCATGTGCTTGATGAAGTTTTTCCCGTGGAGGCAATGGTGCCCGCTTGAGTAGTGTCCATGAAAAATCTCCAATGTGAACACGTTAATTTAAAATTAAGAACCGAAAGTTAAGTCCCTGTAATGCCTTATTTAGCGACACTATCAGGTAAAAAATTCAGTCAAAAACGATTTGTTTAAAATGGGTGCCCTGGTTATTACTTGGTGTCGTCGTTGTGATTTAACTCTAAACGTTAAAGTGCAAAATTTAACCGATTTTAAGTGAGTGAATTCGCTTCATCGGCTATTTTTGTTGTTCTGAGAGGAACAGTAGTTTTTGCTGGCGGCAAGATAACGATTTGTAGTGAAAACTACCGTGATCATGCTCGCAAATGCTCAATAAACTCGCCTTCCGTGATTTGTTGCGAATTTACAACTGATTGTTAGGTGAATGTTTAAAATTTATCAATAAGAGTAATAAAACGCGTTTTTTCTTATTGAACAATAAACAAACAACTATTTTTTTCATCCCCTCTTTCTTGGTGGGCAATATATTTTAACCACGCTTGTGAATCTAGTGAAAATCAAGTTTTTCACTGATTTATTGATGAATGTCATTAACGAAAAATAATCAATTTCAATTAACTTATTGATATTTATGGTTTTTGTATTTTGTTTTGATGCGCGCTGACAACAGGAATTTATGGTGATATAAACGAAGAAATAAGAATATAACAATATGTCTCATTACTCGGCAGAATAAATCAGAGGATGACTATTGGTACTTTATGATTTATTTGTCATATGAAAAATGACAGTGGGTAATTTGTCTGACAATAAGATAACGTTATTCTTTTACTCGAGCATATTAAAATAACACCAAATGTTAAATTAATTTACCTTAAACTAAAATATTATCGGATATTAATTCTACAATGGAATTGTGTTTTGAAAATATTATAAGTAAAAATGCCATATAACCATAAGTAAAGCATGGTTATTTTGCTTAAATATAATTCAGTTTTTATGTGAGTCATGTGCGGGGCGGATTACCCGCCCGGTGTTTAAGCGGCTAAGATTTTTGCTACCACATCAAGCCTAACAGTGGATTTTGATATTATGCTGCAAAAAAAACTGGCTAAACTCACTATCAGGTTGACGGTTGGTCACGACAGAGTCAAACAGTGTTAATGCGCCGATGCTGGCGGGTTTTATTTTGCCAAACTTACTGTGGTCAGCCACCAGGATTTTATGCTGAGATTTGGCAATGGCGCGGTGCTTCACCAGGATTTCGTCGAAGTTGAAACAGGTAGCGCCATACTCAATGGAAATGCCAGCTGCGGAGATAAACGCTTTGTTTGGGCAAGCATTATCCAGCTCATTATGCTGGCTGATAGGCGTGAAAATGTAGTTATTAGGCTTGAACTCACCACCACATAAAATCACTTTGCAATGAGGCTTATCTTGTAGGGACAGGAAAGTATTAAGGGAGTAACAGATGGCGGTAAAATGCAGTTCTTCGTCTATCTCGTCGATTATCGAAGGAATTGTAGTGCCACAGTCAAAAAAAACGGTGTCATTTTCCACGATAAGAGGTGCCGCCAACTGGCCGATTCGACGTTTTTCTTCGATTTGTTTGGCTTGCTGGTCAGAGACAAAATAGTTATTGGCATTGTTACTCTTGGGATCCATCACCACATAACCACCGAGTAAAATGACGGAGGTGGGCTCAGCACTCAGATCTCGCCGAATCGTCATTTCTGAAACATGCAGCAGATTGGCAGCGTCTTTCAGATGGATTTTGTCGGAACGCTTAAGGGCCTGACTAAGTTTATTGATGCGTTCTGCACGGCGAGTTTCCATAGCTTTCCCTGACGAGTTATTTTCAAGACCATTCAATGTAAAACAAAGAGTGCCAGACAGTGGATGACAAATACAGTACATCGCCAATAAATAAGCCCGGTAAAAACCGGGCTGATATCCATCATCGTTCAAGTTGCTAGCTTATTGACCGCCGCGTGCCAGCACCTTGAAATCCAATAGATATAGAATAAGTTAGTAGCTTGATGCGGATGCTTGCTGGCCTGAGACGATTGCCACCCCAGAGCTGGTGCCAATTCGTGTCGCTCCTGCTGTAATCATTGTTTCTGCTGTAGCGCGATCGCGCACTGCGCCGGAGGCTTTAACACCCATTACTGGGCCTACTGTGGCGCGCATCAATTTGACATGATCTTCTTTAGCACCACCGGTGCTGAAACCTGTTGAGGTTTTAACAAAGGCGACATCAAGCTCACGGCACATTTCACATACTTGTACGATTTGTGCGTCGCTGAGCAGGCAAGTTTCTAATATTACCTTCAACGGAGTGGAGGCACAATTATCGCGCACGGCCTTGATGTCAGCTTTCACCTCGGCGATTTTGCCACTTTTCAACCAACCGACATTGATAACCATATCAATCTCTTGCGCACCGGCTTTGATAGCCGCCTGAGCTTCAAAGGCTTTTGCTTCGGTCAGGCCAGCCCCCAGCGGGAACCCAATGACTGAGCACACTTTAACCGAAGTCCCCGCTAACTGCTGAGCCGCGACGGGAACATACCCAGAGTTAACACATACTGCATAAAAATGGTGCTGTTTAGCTTCTTCACACAGCTTAATAATTTGTTCTTCGGTGGCATCCATTGCCAGCAGGGTATGGTCAATATAATTAGCGTAATTGATCGTCATGATTATTATCCTTTATTTATCTGTAAGTTGGCTCTTCTGTTATAATAGTAACATTTACAGTAAAAAACAAAGCTATTTTCACATAATTAGCTGTTTTTGGATTTATTTTGTTATTTAAGTTACATTTATGAGCAATTAGCTAGCGTGTGAATATATTGGAAATGAATGTAATGAATTGTTTTTAATCAGAATTCTGGGCGGGCATTGCCAGCATTTAAGCTGCTGGCAATGTGAGATGAATAACGCGAAAGTATTAGCTTCTGACCCATCCCCTGCGGATAGGCATGGCAAAAAACACATAATAAATGCGCTTCAGCCCATCTGAAATAGCTTCGCCGAACAAGTTCCACACCAACTGTGCGAACAGGCAGCCGACAATTCCCAGCAATAATCCACCCACCATATCTAATGGCCAATGCACACCCAAATAAATACGTGACCATGCAATTGCGACGGCGATAATCATCATGCTGACAGCGGACCATAGTTTGTGCCAGAACACAAAGGCGAGAGCAAAAGTGAAAATGGCGGTGCCGTGATCACTGGGGAAAGAGCTATCAGGTGCATGGCTCAGAAAGTTATAGCCAAAACCGACGACAAACGGCCGGTCATGAGGAATAAGCATCCCGATGCAAGCGGCTGAAAGCATAGAAAAAGCCAGTGCGATGGCGGTTTTGGTCACTAAGGCTCGCTGTGAATCCATGGCGCTTTTCGGCCCCCATAACCACAATCCCACCAATGATATGGGGATAATCATAATCAAATCGCGTGCGATAAAAGTCGCAAAAGAAATCATCCATGGTGATGATGCTGGAGTCGCATTTATCATGGAAAAGAAAAAGTAATTTATTTGTTCAATCATTCTCTACCCTTAGCACGGTTGTAATAACCGCTTATCATCCAATACACAGCCAACTGACTAAGCCAAACCCACCAACCTGCCCACAAGTTATGGCTAAGAAAATGCGCTCCGCGCATGATTTGCCCAAAACCCATTAACATCCCAAGACTCACACCGGCGAACCAACACAATAAAGCCCACCGTGGACGCTCGGGGTAAAACAAGAAAAACAATGCCATTACTGCAAAACCACTGGATGCATGGCCGCCAGGAAAACAGTGACCAGGGCCAGCACCGACCGGCGCAGTCCCCATCAGCAGATAACTGAGGGATTTACCGCCATATTCCACCAGATCCCAAGGGCAGGAGTGCGCGCTGGTGGCTTTTAGAATCCCTATCACCAGCGGACCGACGCCACATAACAGCATCGCGGTCACTAAGCGCCTATTACGGTGATAAAGGCCCCCTAACAATGTGATGATGGCAGCACTGATAAGGGCGATTTTCAATAACCGATGATTCAGTAAATCCAGCCAATAATTATTTTCCCATGGAAAATGTTGTGAGGCAGGATCAAACCAATAATTACTGATAAGCCAATCCAACTGCTCGTTGCGGGATAACCAGAGAAACAGTAATCCACTGATCAACAATGCAAAAGCCTGCCAAAAATAAAAGGATAAGGGCAGCGAGTAAAGGGAGTTTGTCTTAATTGTCAGTGCTGTTGAGGTATTATTTAATGTCGACGCAATGACATCAGATTGAGAGGCGGATTTGTTAATCTTCACAAAATAGCCCAGAGCAGAAGTAGTGAGGGTCGTACTGTAATAATTTTGTCTTAAGAAAGCCTTAAGGGGGATGAATACGGGGGGACTCAAATTCCAGACAAGAAAAAACCCGATAGTCTAATTACTCTATACAAAACAACAATATACAATAAATACAATGAGTTGATTAGTTATTGAGGGGTAGTAAATACTAGGGAGGGGTAACCTCCGCCGCCACTTTGTCGCCAGCTTTCATGGTGGTTAGCGGGTTGAACTGTACAGCGGTTTCTAGGTGCTCTGGCGCGAAGTGAGCATAACGCATTGTCATCTGAATATCACTGTGGCCGAGGATGCGCTGCAATACCAGAATGTTGCCCCCGGACATCATAAAGTGAGCGGCAAAGGTATGGCGCAAAACGTGCGTAAGCTGGCCAGCGGGTAACTTAATATCTGTAGTGTTGATTGCGGCCATAAAGCGGAAATAACACTCACTGAAAAGACGGTCTCCCTCTAACGCAACTAACTCGTCATGAAGTTCTTTGCTGATTGGCACGCTACGGTTCTTTTTCCCTTTTGTTCTGATAAAGGTAATTTTATTCGGGCTGACCTGTGAGCGGGTGAGTTTCTCCGCTTCATTCCATCGCGCCCCGGTACTGAGACAAACTTTTACCACCATCGGCAAATCTGCCCGACCAGAACTACATGCGGCCAATAGCGTTTTAATCTGCTCATGAGTGAGCCACGCCATCTCTTTTTCTGCCACGGCGTACTTGCGCAGATTGTCTAATGGGTTCGGTAAGTTCCATTCACCTAATCTGGCCAGCTCGCTAAACATACCGCTCAAAAAACTTTGTTCCAGATTCACTGTTACCGGTTTTGCGCCTTTCTTCCATTTTTCAGAGAAGTAAATCTCGCCAGATAAACGCTTAGAGCGATAGTGAGCAAAATCTTTGCCACTCAAACTGTGAGCGGGGGGATTACCTAGCGCAGCAACTATCAATTTCAGTTTCTTATAAACCTTTTCACCGGCTGCCAGAGAACGACCATGCAGGTTGTACCAAAGTTCGGCAACCTCGCTTAACGTGCGGCGGTCTGGTGCGTCTCCTAACCAAGGTTTATTACTTACCTGATCCATGGTGTAACGTTCAAAGGCTAGGGCTTCACCTTTAGTCGCAAACATTTTTCTTACCCGGCGACCTGTACGGCCAGCCGGGTAGCACTCACATAACCATTGGCCTGTTGGTTGTTTGCGCACTGACATTGAGAACCCCCTTGGAAGATAAGGGAGTATTTAACTGTATGAATGAACAGTGGTCAATGTTTTGTTTCATGGTATCAAACATATAACATTGAAATTCATCCTTTAAAAATAGTTTGCTGACGTAAATATTCTGAGCCTAGTTCTCCGTTTAAATTAGTTGATATGCGATACCCTGTATTTTCTTTTGTAGCCAGTGTTTGCGTAAAGACTTCTTCGAAATAGTAGTAGTCGTTATTGGAAATTGCAGAATATATTACTGATGTAATGTTTATTTCTATTTCTATATTAATTATTAAACATACTTTCTTTATAAAGTAAAAAACAGAAGCTAAATATTTTTTTAATTCATTTTCATTATGATAAAAAGTGATTATTCTAGCTACTTTTTTATCATCCATTGCATATTTTACTATGTTATCATTGTCAGGGAATCTATTGGTTATAGCTAAGAAACTAGTTAGTTCTACAATGGATTTAATTAGCTTGTTAAGTTTCTTTATTTTTATAGTATCGCTAGTGGATTTTTCAGAAGCATTTTTTATTTCAGTGTTCACGTCATCTAATAACGTAATTATTTCATTGCGTGCAATGTTTATTCGTGATGTATTAACGCCATCATCATAAGATGATTCTTTGAAGAAAATATTATAAATCTGAAAAGGATCTTCAATTTTTAATTCACAGTATTTATTTGAAATTTTGACTTTCCTTGGTGCTACTTTTGTTAATGCGTCAGTAATGAATTTATGATGAGAAAAAAAACTATCAGCTATGTTTTTCTTTCTGGCTGCATTTAACTGTTCAGCAGTTTGAATTGTTCTATGAATATGTGCGACTATTGCAACTAATGGAATGGATAATGATAACACCCCGATTGGGAGTCTGTATATCGATAGGAATTTATTATAACCATTTGCCGAAATATCTAGGGTTGTATCTACCCACAAAGGAATGCTTAATAAAATTGAAATAATTAATGGGGAAAAAATAGAAATCCAAAATGGCCATTGTTTTGAAAGTCGGTCATGATCCAACTTGCATAAATTAGATGTAAATTTACGAAAAGCTAAATAATTTTTTGAAGACCTAGTAGCTTCAGTGGCTTCAGTTGATATTATTTTTTTCATGGTTTGAATCAAACGACCTCAGTTAGCAAATTTTGATAATAGTTATTCTTTACTCAATGATTTCATTGATACTAAGTTTTTGATTAATTGAGTTGGTAATGCTTCTTCTAATGCTTTTTGCAGTATGGCTTTGTTAGAATCTGACGATTCAGGTTTTGTGTGAAAAGCTGAATTAGAACTAATATTCCAGTTTTCAAATATATCTTTAAACTCTTGGCTTGAGACACTGTGGCCATAAATTTTCAGATAAACTTCCCCAAGACTTATTGCATGAATTCGATCACTCAGTTTCAATGATTCGTGCATATATGCTTTGGACAGGTTAAGGGCATAAGCAGCAACGCCGAAAAGTATCATTAATAAGCACGCTCCTTTTATCAATCCGAATGAAATCCACATCCATGTTATTTTTTCTGTGGGTAGTGCTGAAAATTCTTTATATCCCCAAACGATAGAAATTAATGAAAATATCACAGATAAAAAGAGTGAAACAAACCCAACCCAGCTCCATATGGTTGCGGTTTTTTTTAATCTAGATTCTTTCTCTGTTAACTGAGTTGTAGCATTTTCAACGTAATCAGGAACATTATTTTTTACTTTTTCTTGAATTTCTTTTTTATGTTTTTCCTGTAATTCATTAATTTGAAAATTAATTTTATCATTTATTTTTTTAAATTCTCTAGTTCTTCTACTCAATTCAGCTTGAAGTTTTTCATTTTCAATTTTTAACATTTCTAAGTGCGAAGTTAGATTGAAATTATTTTCAATATTACTATTTTTGTATTCGTCCCATGATAAGTTTTTATTTACTTCGTGATCAGTAAGATCTGAATCAGATAGAGATAATATATTGTCAATTGCACTATAATCACCTTCACGGATTAACTTTCTCAAATAATTATGATGAGATGCGGATATACGCTTTCTTTTCAATAAAGAGTCTATCTTTGTACTTAGCTCTGATTGGTACATCGCGTCTTGCATTGGTTGCTCCCAGATTAATTATTATTAACTTTTAAATTTGAAACAACTAACACAATGCTATGAATGAAGTTAATTTCATTAAGCAAACAATCAAAAGCAAACTTCCCGCCCTCAGCTCGCACTTTACCACCCGGAATACGAATAATGTCTCGCACACTAACCTTTCCCTCTATATCAACAACCCATTTGCCGTCCTGTACTTCATCGAACTTACGATCGGCAATATAGGTGGTATCACCATCAAGGATAACAACCGGGTCTTTCAATCCATCAGGCAAGAACGCCTTATCGAACATATAGAAATTTGAATCGTAGAGTTTGCCGTCTAACAATTTTTGGCGAGGAATCTGCACGATATCAAGCTGTTTAGCATTTTCGTACATCGCGCCCTCACCAGTAGTTAACCAACGCAGTGATGCGCCAGTCTCTAAAGCACACTGAATCACGAGGTCTGCGGGAAAAGTATCACGTAGATAACGGTTGGCTAATGTACTGGCAGATATGCCTAATTGCTCACATAAAGCCTGCTTTGTACTGAAGCCATAAGCCTCCAGCATCCGGTCAATTGCCGCTTGGCCACCACGTCGAAGATCCATGTTTATCTCGAAAAGTGAAGTTTATTGATTGACATTCACTTTTCGAGAGACTAAATTTATCTCGGAAAGTGAATAACCACCCGTTATTAATCTTTACTACCGCTCACCACAAGCGAATAGGGGATGTTGCATCATGAGACCTAATATTTCAATCACTCTTCTAACTCCTCACGTCACAGTTGAGAGATACGCCGAGTTAACCGGTCTGGATTCAGAAACTATCAAAGCGATGTTGGCCGATGGCCGTTTAACCCGTCATCGCCTCAGGAAAGATAAAGATATGAAGCGCGAAAAAGTCATGATCAACATGGCCGCACTTACCGTAGATGCTCTCTCGAATTGTGATATTGCAATCGCCTAGTTCGATATTGCGTTATTGGGAGGGTATCGACCATGTTTGATTTCCAGCTTTCTAAACACCCGCGCTTTGATATGTCATGCCGTGCTTTTGCCCGGAATAACAATTTAACGGCGGTTGCCGAGCAAATCGGTATGAAGCCGCAAATGCTGCGTAACAAACTTAACCCTGACCAGCCACACCAGTTGAGTTGCATCGAACTGTTGACGCTCACTGACATTACCGAAGATCCAACGCTGTTAGATGGCTTGCTGTCTCAACTGCAATGCTTGCCAGCGGTACCGGTTAATGAAGCCAATCCCGCTAATTTACCTATTCATACCCTGAGCGCTACGGCGGCAATCGGTGCTATTGCCGGTGAAACCGTAACAGCTGGGCCTATGACTCAATCCCGTAGAAACGCCATTCTTGACCGTGCGAATCAGGCCATTCGTGACCTGTCGCTGATTGTTGTATCGGTTGAAGCGCGTTTCCAATCCACGCCAGCTCTGGCCGCAGCGGTTGATTTTATCAGCGCCAGCGGGCTGGTTCCGGGCCTGAACTGAGGAACTTATGTATGAAAGTATTCGCTAACTACCTGAAACAACAATCACCCAGCCAACAATTAAACCATTTTGGCCACGGCTGGATTGAATTACCAAACGGCCAGCGCTGGCAACCTTGTACCAGCCGAGTGACGTTTCTAGGGGAATCACGTAAGCCCATTTTTAAAGGTAAACGCCGCCGGTGGTGGTTCCGTTTGATGGGTTTAAGGGGGTAAGCATGTCAGCCAATAACAGCAAATGGATAGCCATTATCCGCAACAAAGTGACCGGCAGTCACAGCCGGGCAAGGGTGATATGGGAAAAGCTCCCGGCACAGCACCGGGGAATTTTACTCCACTCCGCAGGTATGAAGTCAGAGCACTGCCGGTATCTGTGGGATGATTTTTCCCGTGAAGAATTACATCAGTTGCAGCGAGGGATTCAGCGACTACGGGCGTTGGTAGATACATTTGGCCAAGTCGGTACGTTGGATTTTGTGAAAGAGAGCAACAGTAGCCGGAAATCGCACAATCAACCGGCACCGGTAAAAACGTACGGCCCGGAAATGATTGCAGCCCAATCGATGGCCAATATGCATTACACCGATAATTAAGGGAACACGATGAAAGCAATAGCGGTAGATAGAAATGGCCTGTTAGACGACTTTAACCATTGGGGCGTAGCCCATAATTACGCGCAATTCTTCTTGGGTAAATGTCGTTTGGCGGGAAACAACGTCGAATTACAGCCAATTATGTTTAATGACACCATTCATCTGACCAACCCACACCAATGGTTTTCTGCTCATGCCGCATTTTGGTGTCGGGCATACCGTGAGGCTGAATCAAATAGTGATCAGGTCGAAGCGCTGGCCTCTATTCGCGCCATTTATCATATGTCCGGTTGGCTGGGATTAGGCTCTTTAACCTGCATGATTAATAACTGGTGGAATAGAACCATTGAGATCCACGGCTTGACGCAAATTAACCACTCTTGTGCATCAGCCAGCACTACCCAACAACTGCATTAATTAACCCAACACCATAAATACCAACGGCTTCCCATCGGTGGCCGGGGATTTTTATTACCTAAATTCGGAGCAAACAACATGAAAGTGAAACGTAATGATTTAAAAGAAGCACCTGCGTGCAAATTCAGCCTGACAGAAATGCTCAATAATGCCCGCCATGAGGGAATGCGCCTTGTTGCTGATAAGTGCTCATCCCGGTTAGATCGTCTGGCTGCTGAGGCGGCAAATAATAGAATGACGGCGACTGAAATAGTTGAGTTATTGCGACAAGAGTCGGAGTTCCTGAACAGCCAAGGCGGTGCAGCATGGAACTGACTCGTACTGTGCTTAAATGGGCTGGAAGTAAAGCCGGAATAATGGCTAAACTGCGGCCTCATTTACCTATTACCGCTCGGCTGGTTGAACCGTTTGCCGGTTCTTGTTCCGTGATGATGAATACGGATTACCCGGCTTATTTAATTGCCGATGCTAATCCAGATCTCATTGGCTTGTATCAGGTGCTAAAAGAAAGGCCGGATGAGTTTATTCATATGGCCCGTTCATTGTTTATTACTGCTAATACCGCAGAACAATACTACGCAATTCGACAGATGTTTAATTCATCAATTAACTCCTGCCCATTGTTCCGTGCGGTTATTTTCTTTTACCTGAACCGTCATTGTTATAACGGGCTGTGTCGTTACAACCAGTCCGGCAAATTTAATACCCCTTATGGGAAATACAAAAAGCCGTATTTTCCCGAAGCAGAAATCCGCGCATTTGCTGCTAAAGCAAAGCGGGCCACTTTTATCTGCGCCAGCTTTGAGGAATCGCTGGATATGGTGCAGCCCGGTGATGGTATCTATTGTGATCCGCCGTACTTGTCCGCTGATTCTCACGCAGATGAATTTACGGCCTATCACAGTGAAAAATTTGGTTATGACCAGCATCATCTATTGGCTTATAAGCTGCGTGGCTTGTCGGCGCGTGGTTTCCATGTTGTCGCATCCAACAATGACAATCATCTGGTACGAGATCTTTATCACGACTTCTTTAAAATCCCGGTCACTGCCCGCCGTAGTTGTGGCGGCAAAGCGGATAGCCGTAAGTCTGCGGAAGAGTTAATTCTAGGCAGAATACCCGAATCACTTATTTGGCTTGGTGTTGATTTTGCTGATGCTGTGGCTTGCGAATGACCGCCACCATCCAGCGCCCGGTAAATGACTTTATGGACGGGGATATTTTATCCCTGTCTTTACCTTTTAATGGCGAGTTCAGCCGGGAGCCGGAGGGGTTACGCCGCCCGCAAGATATCAGCATCACCGAAGACGAACTCTTTGTTCAGAACCCAACCGATCACCAATGGCGCAGCCAGTATTTAGGGGGGATGCCCCAATTTCTGGCCCGTTATTTTGGTGATCGCTACTCCAATCTGTACCAATCAAAAGGCCGTCGCCATGCCAATACATTCTTACGCACTACGGTGGGCGAGAATGTATTGCCACGTCTACAGATGGTTAACCGCCAGTATCAGCCGGTAATCAAAGCGCCCGGCTTTTTGCCATGGCCCTTTGTCGATGATTTAGAACGTCTGCCATCGTTTGGCCGGGATGAGTTACGCAACCTGTCCCACCGGGTGGCTGATTTTATGTCTGAAAGTTTTACCGACTATATCGAACGTAATTTCACAGGGCAAAGTAGCGACCCAAAAGAACTCTGGAAGCGTACCCAACGCGCTTATATCTGCCTTGTAAAACTCAGCAAGCAAGTGGGAACTGAACCGCCGTACTGGCGCGAATTCACTTCCAGCCGCAAGACAATCAACCCGCGAAAAATTGAATCTGGTCTGTTGCGCATGATGTCGCCGGATTGGTGGCGTGTGCGGTTAAAACGCCTGCGCGATGTGCGCCGGGAACATATGGCCATTGCGGTGGGGCAAGTACAGAAATCAGCGTCAGCCTATGTTAGCCGGTCAACCATGGCCGAATGGGTGGAACAGAAGCGGCGCAACCGTGAGTTTTTCAAAGCGTTTGAGCTGGAAAATCAGGACGGTGAACGGGTTTCGTTAGAAGACATGGTGAATGGCAGCAACGCCAATCCCGCAATACGGAGATGTGAACTGATGGTCAGAATGCGAGGTTTTGAAGATTTAGCCAATGAAATGGGCTGTGTGGGGGAGTTCTACACCATCACTGCGCCGTCTAAATATCATGCGGTGTATCACGGTGGCGGTTTTGTCACCAACTGGAATGGGGCCAGCCCACGGCAGACCCAAAAATACTTATGCAGCGTATGGGCCAAATCACGTGCCGCCATTGCCCGCGCCGGGATTAATGTCTTTGGTTTCCGGGTGGTAGAGCCGCATCACGATGGCACCCCACACTGGCATGTATTGCTGTTTATGTTGCCGCAGCACGTTGATCAGGTGCGCGACATTCTTTGCTATTACGCCCGGCTGGAAGATTCAGAAACATTACAAAGCCCCGAAGCACTGAAAGCCCGTTTCCATGCTGAACCCATTGATCCGGCCAAAGGCAGTGCAACCGGCTATATCGCGAAATATATCTCAAAGAATATCGACGGTTACGCGCTGGGCGAGGAAGAAGACGGCGAGACAGGCGGCAGTGCGCGGGATATGGCCAAAGCCGTTACTGCATGGGCCAGCCGTTGGCGTATCCGGCAGTTTCAGCAAATCGGTGGTGCGCCGGTCACTGTCTGGCGCGAGTTACGCCGCTTGCCCGGAGACGGGCAAATACTCCCGGATCAGGATATGGATAACGTGCGTTTTGCCGCTGATGTGGGCAACTGGTACGCCTACACCGAGTTTCAGGGCGGGCCGATGGTGAGCCGGGATTGTTTGACCGTGCGCCTGTCATATGAAATCACCGAAATGGGCAACATCTACGCCGAAGACGTTAAACGGGTTTTGGGTATCTATTCGCCGTTACTGGGAGAGGACTCTGCTGTTTGCACCCGTCTGGTTAAGTGGCAGATTGTACCGAAGTTGGCCGAAAGCGCAGCGCAGGCCGGGGGTTTGGCTTTTTCTGGCGGCAACGCCGCCGCTAGGAGTTCTGTCAATAACTGTACGCCGGAGTACCGGCAACGATTAACGCAGGAATTACGCAGTCGGGGTTTTGTTGGTGATGAGCAAGAAATAGCGATACTGGAACGGGGCAGCAGCCTGAAAGTTTACGGTGACCGCTCAGTAAGGCTAAATAATGGTCGGTTAGAAGAAGTAGCCCCACGGCCAGAACACCAGCGCGGGCCGGGCTGGAATTGATTTCGCTCATGAAATTCTGAGGAAACAGGCAGTTAGCTGTTTCCTATTTTCTTAATTTTATTATACTGTATATAAACACAGTATAAACATAATGAGTGGAGGGAGTCGTGACGGATTTATTTTTTGAATCTTTAGCGTTGCAGCGTATTGATTTGGTTGCAAGGTTGGTCACGAATAACCAGTGCAATGAAGAGGACAGGGATTTGGCATTAGTTTGGATTGCCGAAATGACTACCGCATTGACCATTGAACTGGATAAGCAGCAACAAAAAGGCCTCCATATTGGAGGCCAGTAGTCAGGCGGCTGATGCGCTACCTTGCAATAGGTTAAGCATCATTTGCCGCTGCTGTGGATTCATTGAATCGACAACGGTTTTAATCAGTTTATCCCCGGTTTTGGCGCTGGGGCTAATGGTATGTGAAAAGGTCACATTCATCACGAAAGTGTGACCACATTCCACATCATTACAGGCGCAATATAAATCTGAAATTTGCCGGTGTTTACGGTTGGTTTTCCGGATAATGGCCGCGCCACCGCATTCAGGGCATAAGACTTTCATCACTCGCATGTTTCTGGCTCCAAAAGTGGCGAACTTCTGGAATTTTAACGTGTTTCTGCTCATAACGCACCCGATTGTGTATCTTCAATGTCGAATTTAACGTGTAAATGTGCAGGGATCTGCGGGTCACTGTTGATAGCGTCCATAATCATGCGTTGCAGCGGAATAACTTCATCTTTTCGGTAGGTTGCCCGCGCCTTTTCCGGGTCACCCAATCCCGCGCTATTACTGGGAATAATGCCCGCCAGCCCTGCCGGGTAGCGGTGAGCGGTCAAAATATCCTGCGCACTGATATTTTTGATATTGGCAAATTCATCTTTGGCGCTGATATCGCCAATTGGGATAAATTTAATCCCCTCCGGGTCACCTTTCGGGATGTTCACAAATAAGGTGCTGAAATTGCCGATCCCCTTGCTCTGTTCCAGACTTTTTATAATCTCGTCTTCCACTTCGGTGCTGAGATTCGGGTCATTGGTGTAGATAATCCCGCCGGTGTGCGCCCCGTTGTGATAGTAACGGCGGCGAAAAATGGTGGCTTCGGAGTTAAGCAGGGCGGCATGGATACCGCCGATATAATCGGGCAGGCCATAAACTTGCTGCTGCGGGTCATACTGTTTGAGGTAAATCACATCCTCCTGGCTGTAAACCAGCGGCTCCCCTTTCTGCAAAATCACAATGCTGTCATCTTTACGCACCCGCAAATAAAGTGAGGGCAGCGGGGCCAGCGCCACCACGTCACCCCAGCCGTTACGCACTTTGGCAATGGCCACATCACCAAAGGTCAGATAATCGAACACCCCGGCTTTCAGTTCTTCATGGGTCAGACCGCCCCCCACGTAGTCAGCCGCCACCATATTACGCCGGGCATAGAGAACGCCGCCGTGCTGGCCATTGAGATTAACCAGTTGGGCAAGGGCCAGCCGGTCAATAGGTTGGCTGTAGTGGTCAAAATCACTGTCATACCAGATGTCTTGATAATCGGTACCCGTGGTTAAAACCGGTTCTGGCTTGCCCAAACTGATAATGCTCATTTTGCTGGAGGTATGGGTTACTGGGGCGCGGCGATACTGTTTTTTCTTCTTCATGCGGCTTTGCTCGTCTTCCATGTGGATTTACGTTTGTGCTCAAAGTTGAGCGGTTCGTTATCTATTGCGTGGGCGATGGCGAAAAACACATCGGCATGGCCGGTTTCTTTGGTACGGTCTGCGACAAAGGTCATGCCGCCGCCTTTGGCGGTACTGGTGCGGCGAATGGCCAGAAATGACGCCGGGATCTCTTTGGCTTCGGCGTCCCATTCAATGCGCTGGCTTTCAATCACATCTACCATTTTCATCACCAGCCGGTTCTTACTTTCCAGCCCGTAGTGAATGGCCACCGCTTGGCGCATGGCAAAGTTCTGTACCAGTTCAAACACGCCGTTGCCGATCCCGGTGATATCCACGCCGATGTAGGTCATGTTGTAGCGCTGAAACAGTTCTTTTATCTGGTTGGCCTGATAGTTAAAGTTAAGCCCTTGCCAGTAGAACGTGGCCAGCACCCGGAAGCGCTCCCCCTCAAACTGCGGTGGGGCAATAATGACAAAGGTTGAGGTATCACCGCTGCGGGCCGGGTCAAAGCCGCCCCACACCTCGCGGTTACCGAATGGCCGTGGCGCACTGAAATCATGGTCTTGCCACATCTCAATATCGACGCCGCATTTTTCCAGCATATGGAACTTAAATACGCTGTCGCCGCTGTCCACAAACACACACATATAGAGCATGTTAAAGGTGTCGCGGTTGTACTTATTGCGCAGGCGCTCGATATTGGCCAGATTAAAACCGCCGTCTATCGCGTCCTCTAACGTAATGACATAACGCCACTGGCCATCCGGGCAGAGCCGCCCGCCATCGCGGTACTCGTCGAATTCAGGGAACGTGATTTTGCTGCGCTGTTTGTCGCCTTGCTTCCACTCATCACCCGTCCAGAACGGATAGCCCTGATGAGTCTTGGCGCTGGGTGTGGAGAAATAAGTGGTGCGCCATTTATCATGGGTGGCCATGGCGCTGGCCGCTTCATTTAATTTGGCAAAATTCGGTACCCACAAATATTCATCGCAATACAGGTGGCCGCTGTAGGATTGGGCGGTGTTCTTGTTGGTAGACAGGAAACGTAACTCTGCGCCGTTACTGAGGCGTATTGGGTTACCGGTCAGCGTCACCCCAAAGAACTGCTGCGCGATATTGACGATATACGAGCGGAATACTTCGGCCTGCGCACGGGAAGCAGACAGGAATATTTGTGGGTTGCCGCTGATAATCGCGTCTTCCAGTGCTTCAAAGGAGAAATACCACGTTGCCCCAATCTGGCGGCTTTTCAGGATATTGCGGATAGCGTGGTGTTTATTGGCCCGCAGGTATTGCTGATAGAAAAACAGCGTTTCCCCGGCAAACAGTTCCAGCTCTTCCTGTTGAATGCCTGAAATATCATTTTTGCGGTATTTGCGTTTACCACCGCCATTCTCATCACGCGCGGCAGCTTCTTCACCGCTGGCATAACTGACCTGTGTCTGTGCTTTAATCGCCGCGAGTTTTTCAGCGTGTTTACTTTTCTGCGCCATTAATTTGCAGTGCTGGGCGATTAAGCTATCGACTTCTTTTAATTCCAGCTCGTTTTTATTATCGCGATTGGCCAGCACCAATATGCGGCGGTTGATTGCCTCCTCAATACTTTCATGACTGAGCATGTCAGCCCAATGCCATTTTTGTGCCCAATAGTAAATAATCCGCGCATTCGGCAGATTTAATTCGTTGGCGATTTCTTTCGGTGTCCACCTTTGCAAATAAAGTGAACGCGCCACACCGATAATAGTTTGAGAGTGTTTAGCCATGAATATCATTATGCGGGCTTTATTTTGGATAAACGTTATTAATAAACCGGTTGTGTTCGGCTAAAGGGTTATATCCGAATTGTACCGAAATAAGGTCAGTGCGCTAATTTAAATAATCCGCAATACTGCATATCTCGAAACAAACACAATATTTAAAAGTAGGGTTATGTCTAATTCACATTTAATGACTGGCTGGATTTGTGTTTGCGCTGAGGGGGAAACCGTTGATGGGCGTGAAATTAAACGAAAATTGCTTACTGACGCCGCAGAAACCTATAACCCGCAATTGTATACCGCATTGTTGTGGCCTGAGCATTCCCGCAATTTTGGGAATATGGGGCAGGTACTGGAATTAATGAGTGAGGAAGACGGCGAGGGCATTATGCGACTTTACGCCCGCCTCTGTCCTAACCTCTCTCTTATGCAGGCCAATGTGGCCGGACAACTGATTTTCTGTTCCGCTGAGTTTACGCCTGACGGCAACTTTCGAGGAACGGGAAAAAGTTATCTGGAAGGGTTAGGGGTGACAGATGAACCCGCCAGTGTTTACACCGAAAGAATGCGTTTTAACAGCCGTAATAAAAACAAACGTTATGGTGCGCTAAAGCCATTAGTTATTGATGAAGTCACACCGATTAAAGAGGCTAGAGAAATGGCAGCAGGTAAAAATAAAAGTAAATGGCGCAGTCTGTTTAATATTCAGGACGATGAACAGCCGGGCGAGGAAGCAGCCACAGCGCCAGACGATAAGATCCAAGTATTGGCACAGGCAGTTGCTGATTTAGAAGCACGAGTGTTGTCACTGGAAAATAAAACAGATGCGACGGACACCGCAGTAGAAGATGTTGTTGCCGATGTTGAAGTAGTAAAGGAAGTGGTGGATACCGAAGATTTTGCAAAATTGCGTAATAATCTTCCGGGTATTATTAAGAACTTTGGCAAACTGGAAAATAAAATCACTACATTGCCAAAACGTTCGCCTAATGGTGACGGTAAAAAACCGTTTAAGCACCTTATTTAATTTATACCACCTTTTAGAAAACATTTTATTTCACCGTAAAGGTGGGGGATAGCTATGCAATTAAATCAAAGGGCGCGTCAATATATTGACTCATACAGCGCTCAATTATCGCAGTCCTATAACGTCAATGATACGTCGCGTTATTTTTCACTCACCGATCCGAAAGAAACGCTGTTGCGGGATGCATTACTGGAGCGGGCCGATTTTCTGAACATGATCACCGTGGTCGATGTTGACCAGCTTCAGGGGCAAGTCGTCGCCGTAGGGAATCCGGGGATTTTTACCGGGCGTACAGAGGGTGGCCGTTTTATCCGTCCAACAGGTGTATCCGGTAACGAATATAAGCTGGTTGAAACAGACTCCGGTGCCGCACTGACGTGGGCCATGCTGTCCGTTTGGGCTAACGCCGGTGATGAAAACGAATTTTTCCAACGTATGCAGGATTTTACTAATCAGTCCTTTGCACTGGATATGTTGCGTATCGGTTTTAACGGCAAGAGTGTGGCCAAGTCTACCGATCCCACCGCGAACCCTAATGGGGAAGACGTCAACTACGGCTGGCATGAGTTGGTGCGTAAATACAAAGAGGGCCAGCAAATCATTTCGACGCCGGTCACATTGGATGAGCAGGGCGATTACAAATCTTTGGATGCGATGGCTTCCGACTTGATTAACACCAAAATTCCGCAGCAGTACCGTAATGACCCTCGTTTAGTGGTGCTGGTCGGGGCTGATTTGGTGGCGGCAGAGCAGTATCGACTGTATCAAAAAGCCGATCGCCCCACCGAGAAAATCGCCGCGCAGATGCTGTCTGACTCTATCGCCGGACGTCCGGCAATGGTACCGCCGTTTATGCCGGGTAAACGAATGACGGTAACCACGCTGGCCAACTTACATATTTATACTCAACGTGGCACACGTCAGCGCAAAGCTGAATTTGTGGAAGACCGTAAGCAGTTTGAAAACAAATACCTGCGTAATGAGGGCTATGCGGTTGAGTACCCAGAGTTGTACGCCGCAATTGATGAATCCGCCGTAACCATCGGTGAAATTAAAGAGCCAAGTGATCCGAAAGTAGGCGAGTAAGGGGGCAATCATGGCTTTATCACCGGCCCAGCGTCATACGGCCATGATTGAGGCGCAGCGCAAGCTAAACAATCATGAGGCACTGGCCGGTGTGGCCAGTATGCACCTGCAAAAGATGGCCATTGATAATGATGCCCAACGGCTGCACGGGCTGACTCTGGCTGAGAAAGTGCAGTTGAAACGCCGGGAACTGCTGCCCCGCTGGTTACCCAGTGTGGAAACCTATCTGGCGGCGGGTGAGGTCTACAGCAATCCAGTATTCACTTACTGCATTGCCTGGCTGTTTGATATCGGGGACTTTGATCAGGCGTTGGACTGGGCAGACATTGCGATAGGGCAGCGACAAATTACGCCTTTTGGCAAGCGGCGCAGCATTGCCCATTTTGTGGCTGATAGCATGTTGGCGTGGTCTGAGGCCAGCGCGGAACAGGGCCAGAGTATTGAGCCGTATTTCTCGCGGGTATTTGAGAACGTGCGCGATAACTGGCGTATCCCGGAGCAGGCCAGTGCCAAGTGGTTCAAGTTTGCCGGGCTGATGCTGCTGCGCAATGACAAGGGCGAGCCGTTACCCAGTGCCATACAGGATGTGGCCACGTTGCGGCAGGCTGATGCACTACTGGCACAAGCGAATACATTCCATTCGGGGTGTGGCGTCAAAACCCATCGGCAACGGATTGCCGCCCGGTTACGGGTGCTAGAGAAAGAACAATAACGACTACCGAGAGCCAAAGCGGGCGCGGTGGAGGCTGCAACATTCGTTCGCAGGCCGTGGAAACCGGTCTGCCCGCTTTTTTCGGGAGCTGTATGTTTAACGGAAAAGAAATTGATTATCAGGATGTTGAACTGACCAATGACGGATTTTGGCCAGACATCAATTTAAGCGAGTTTCAGCGTAACCGCAGTATTCCGGCTGATATTGATGCCGATACGCAAGCCGATGCGTTGCTGGCCAGCGTGGCAGAGGTGAATTTAGACTTGCGCCAGTTAGCGGCGGGTTATGTGGCCAAGGGATACCAACAGGCTATCGATGTGCCGGGCGTGGCGATGAACGGGCAAACGGCACTGATTAGCCAGTATAAAAAGGCGGTCTTTGCCCGTGCCAAAGCTGATTTACTGGGGGAGTATTCGACGCAGTTTAGCCGGGTACCCAATACCGGGCAGGAAAACCCCGAAACCCGCAGCCGTTTGCTGGCAGAGGCCAGCTCGGTACTGCGCAATATGAAAGGTGTGGGCCGCTGCACCGTGAGGCAGATATGAGCCAATTACAGTCATTAACCGCCTTTGTGCAGGGCAACTTGCCGGAACGGCTGCGCAAGCTGGAATTTAACAGCGACATGGACGAGTTGCGCTTTATTCCGGCGCAGCGAGATTTAGGGCTGGATCAGTATCAACTGGCGTTGATGCAGTTTGATGCGGTGCTGTCATGGGGCCGCTTCCCTTACCGTGATTATGACCCGCGCAATCTGTGCGCCTTGTTGCTGGTGTGGATGATTGAGAATGCCCCTGACCACGGCCCGGAGCCAGAATTGCCGAGCATTGATATCGATGTGATCGACGGTAAAACCGCCGTGGTGGTGGTATCGATGGGCCTCACGGAATCACTGAGCATTAAGAAAGATGAGGCCGGGGATATTCCCTTTATGGGGGCTAAATACCGGCTGACTGATCCGGAGTTATGGCTGGCTACCGAGGGCGCGATATTTGGCGCAGATGCGCAGGGTGCGCCGATTGGTGAACACGGATGATTATCAACGGTGAGCTGAGTAAAAAACAGTTAACCGAGCTGCAACAGGCACTTAAGCGGCTGGAGTTGCCGCCCCAAAAACGCCAGCGGTTGTTATGGCGGCTGGCCAAGTACGGGGTGATTGTTGCGGCCAAGCGCAATGTGCGTAATCAGCAATCACCGGACGGCACCCCGTGGCAGGGACGGCAGACCAACCAGCGCGGCAAGATGCTGCGCAACATGCCGAAGTTACTGCATATCCGTGAAATGCCGGAGATTAGCGCGGTCAGGTTGTATTTACAGGGCGGTGGCTACCGTAACGGTGAAAAACCGGTGCCGGCAGGTGTGGTGGGATATGGCCAGCAAAATGGTATGCACGTGACCATTAACCGCAGCGCAGTGGCTAAATCAGTCCCCCCGGAGCGGCCCGCCACTATCAAGCAGGCTAAGAAATTGCGGGCCTTGGGCTACCGGGTGAAAAAGGGTAAGCGCTGGCGCAAGCCACCTTACAAAGAAATTATCGAAAACATGCGTTCCGCCCAAGCGGGTTTGCTGATTAAAAAACTGAGTGGCAAGGCGGCTAAATCAGCGTGGACAGTGGACGTCCCGGCGCGTGAGTTCTTGGGCATGAGCGACGACGATTTTAACAAAGCCTTAGCGCGTCAGTTACAGGCCATCGGGTTTGGCTGGGACGTCAAAGCACAGGATATGAAGAGGTAACGATGAGTTGGCCACAAGTCAATGTTGACCAAAAAAACCAGCTACAGGGCGAAACCAAAGAGATTGAACGGGCCGTGCTGTACATCGGTACCGGCAAGGTGAACACCGGGAAAACGCTGGCTGTGAACACGCAGACCGATTTTGATGTATTGCTGGGAACGGACGCCAGCGCGATAAAAAGCTGCACTACGGCGGCGATGCTCAATGCGGGCCAGAACTGGAACGGTTTTGTGCATGTGCTGGCAGAGCCCGCGAAAGATGCCGAACTTGATCCACTGGCATGGGTGGAGGCCGTCAGAGCCGCCCAATTGGTGGCCAGTGTTGAGGGGGTGGTGGTGGTGTTACCCACCGATAAAGCCACCCTAACCGCCGCCGCCAGTTTGCGGGCTGAATTGCTGGCCAAGTTTGGGCGCTGGGTGTGGTTTGTGCTGGCCGTTGATGGCCCACAGGCTGATGAGGGCTGGCCGGAGTATTTAGCCCGTCTGGCAGCATTACAACAGGGTGTTGCCGCGTCTGCGGTGCAACTGGTGCCACGGTTATGGGGCAATGAGCCGGGGGTGTTGGCCGGGCGTCTGTGTAACCGCGCCGTGACCATTGCTGACAGTCCGGCCCGCGTGGCCACTGGCCCGCTTCTGGACATGGGCAGCGATGCGCAACCGGTGGACGGTAAAGGCGTGGCGCTGGATTTGGCTACCTTGCAAGCGCTGGAAACCCTGCGCTACAGCGTCCCGATGTGGTACCCGGACTATGACGGCATGTACTGGTCAGATGGCCGCACACTGGATGTGGAGGGCGGGGATTATCAGGCAATTGAGAGTCTGCGGATTGTCGATAAAGCGGCCCGCCGTATTCGCTTGCAGGCGATTGCCAAGATTGCAGATCGTTCGCTCAACAGTACCCCCGGCAGCATTGCCGCGCATAAAACCTATTTTTCCAAGGTGTTGCGCGAAATGGCCCGCAGTACGCAGATTAACGGCATTACATTCCCCGGCGAAGTAAAACCGCCGAAAGAGGGGGATGTGGTGATTACGTGGCGCACTGCCACCAAAGTGGAGATTTATATTGTGGTTCGCCCGTATGAATGCCCGAAAGGTATCACTGTCAGTCTGATGCTGGATACCGCGCTGGAGGATAGCCAATGAGTACCCGTATTTCTGGTCAGTCGGTTGATGTGAATATGGACGGTGACCTGATCCATGTGGAAAAAATGGGGCTGACAATTACCGACAACAGCGGTCCGGCACAAACCAATGGCGTGCCGGATGGGGATGTGAAAGGCGATGTTGGCGGTGAGGGGGATATTGAAGTCAGTACCAAGGTGCTGCAACAGTTGACCGCCAAAGCCTCACGCGCCGGTTCATGGCGTGGTATCCCGCCGTTTGACGTGTTGTTCTACGCCAAGGCTGGGGACGAAGAGTTAAAGGTGGAAGTGTTCGGCGTGAAATTGAAGTTTGATTCCATTCTGGATGTTGACCCGAAAGGCGGCGCGGTACTGACCCATAAAATTAAGTATTTCATTACCAGCCCGGATTTTGTGCGTATTAACGGCATTCCTTATTTGGAATCGGAAGCCACGCGCAATCTGATCGGCTAGGGGGCAAGGATGCAGGAACATGAAAAAGCCATTATTTCGCTGGGGGTTATCGGTGCCTTACTGGCTTTAGGCAAGATTCTGGCCAGCGATGAGCCGATCACCGCCCGGCTGTTTATTGGTCGCGTTATTTTGGGTTCGGGTACCTCAATGGCGGCAGCGGCGGCACTGGTCTGGGTGCCGGGCTTGTCACCGCTGGCCATCAACGGATTGGGGGCTGCGCTGGGCATTGCCGGTTATCAGGCGGTTGAGGTGTGGTTGCGCCGCCGGGGCAGCAGTTTGCTAAAGGGAAAGAAATCATGACATTAAGTGAGAAACAGCAGTTATTTACCCAACTGATTGCGCAGTTAATTAGTTGGGCTGGGGAACGGGGCTACCGTCTGACTTTTGGTGAAGCCTACCGCACCCCGGAGCAGGCCAAACTGAATGCCAAGGCGGGAAGCGGTATCAGTAACAGTCTGCATACCTCGCGGCTGGCAGTGGATTTTAATCTGTTTATCAACGGGGTGTATCAGACCAAAACCGAAGCTTACACCCCTTTGGGTGAATACTGGGAAAAGTTGGGCGGCAGTTGGGGCGGGCGTTTTAAATCCAATCCCGATGGCAACCATTTCAGCCTTGAGCATAACGGGGTTCGCTGATGGCCAAGATATTGGCGCTGATTGCAGCGGCATTTGTTGCCGGGTGGTATCTCAATGATTTGCAGCATGATCGTTTGGAACTGAGTATTACCCGCGCAGCCAACACAGCGGCAGAACAGGGCCGGACAATTTCGGAGGGCATAGCCAGTGATTCAGCCCGGCAACTGGAAGATAAGCTGGAAGCGTTGCGCCAGCAGGGGGATAAATACCAGCCGGTTATTCACACGGAAATTATTAAGCCGGTGTTTACTAACGTGTGTGCTACTGATGAATATGTCCGGCTGTTCAACGAAAGTAGTAATGCCGCCGAACGTGCCCTATCAGGAAAATCAGCTCACTAAATGCAGCACCCTTTTACCCCGATTAACCGGCACGACCGGTAATGATTTTGATAACGCATTACGCGCCTATCGCAGTATTTATACTTTATGCGCGGCGCGACACAATCAACTGATTAATGAAATATATCTGAGACAAGGAAATAAATAACATGGCTGACAAAAGCAAGATTGTATTAGTGGTAGGTGGCGTTGAACTTATTTTCGAACCGAACACTACCGCTTATAACGGTTTTATTAATGAAGTGGGGATGGAAAATAAAATTGCCCCGGCATTTAAATACCTGCGCCGTATTATCAGTAAAGAAACCAAAGAAGCCTTGGACGAGATTTTAAAAGCACCGGGTGCGGCGCTGCAATTAATTGAAAAGGTCAATAAGGTTTACGCGCCAGAGCTGGAAATCGAAGTAAAAAACTAACCCAACGGTTACGGGCGATTGAAAATAATTCTATTGAGCAGTTTCTTATTCTGCGCCGTCATTATTTACCACATGAAAATGACGATATAGAAAGTCTGGCCCGTGCCGTTTGGCTGGATAACCGTTATTGGGAAAATACCCGAATATCAACCGCCAATGGTATTGGCTTGGCATTTAAAGGCGATTAATGAAACACCTCGATTTTACTTTAAGCATGATTGATAAAATCACGCGCCCATTAAAGCAGGTGCAATCCTCTGTGAAAGGGTTCGCGGATTCATCACAGGCCGCTTTCGGTAAAATCTTGGTGGGCGGTGCGGCGTTATTTGGTGTGGTGCAGGGCCTCAAGGGGTCACTGGGGCCTGCGGCTGAATTTGCCGGGGCGCTCAATGAGGCCAGCGCCAAGGGGGTGAGTGATAGCGCCTTGCAAAAGATGAGCACTGACGCCCTGAAATTCAGTATGCAGTATGGGCGCAGCGCGGTGGATGTGGTGCGCTCAAGTGCTGATGTGCGCAGTGCCATTGGCACGCTGTCTGACCGTGATTTGCCCCGTTTTACGCTGGCCACCAATGTGCTGGCCGCAGGCATGAAAACCACCGGTAGCGAAGCCGCCGCCTACATGGGGCAAATGTATAACCAGTTTGACGGCTACGCAGACCGCATAGGCAAAGTGAAGTTTGCCGAAGAGGTAGCCGGTAAAACGGCGTACATGGTGCAGGCCTTTGGCGTCAATATGCAGACTATGGCTGACCTGATGCAGGGTTCCAAGGGGGGTGGCGCTAACTATGGCGTGGGCATGGATGAACAATTTGCCGTGTTGGGCCAGTTGCAAAAAACCTTGGGAACCGAAGCCAGCGGCAGCTATGAAACATTCATGAAAGGGGCGGCGTCCGGGGCCAAAACCCTTGGCCTGAGTTTTGTGAATGCTTCCGGCCAGATGTTGACCATGCCGCAAATGCTGGAAAAATTACAGGGGCGTTACGGGAAAACCATTGAGGGCAATTTAAAGGCACAGGCCGAGCTGGATAAAGCCTTTGGTGACGGGGCGAATGTCATTAAACAGCTTTATGGCAATGTCGATTTGCTGAAACGCAATATTACTGAGTTGGGCAGTAATGACGGTATGAAGCGGGCCGGTGAGATGGCCAAGAAAATGGCTGATCCGTGGGAACGGCTGATGGCTATCTGGACAGGGATGCGGGTCATTTTGGGCTTAACCCTGTTACCGGTGCTGTATCCGATCATGAACCGGGTGTCTGAAATTGGCGAGAAATTCGCCCGCTGGATGCAGCTATTCCCCAATATCGCCCGGTTGATCGGCTATGCCATGTTGGCGCTGTTGAGTTTTGCTGCCGCCGGTGCCATCGCCAATATGGTTGTGGGGATCAGCATGTTTATCTGGATGGGGCTAAAACTGCTGTGGGGTGCATTGTGTGCCGTAACCCAAATCCACACCGCTGCTATCTGGCTGTATAACAAGGCGATTATCGCTGCCAATGCCACCATGCGCATTATGCGCGGGGTATTACTGGCGCTACGGATGGCGGCAATCTCTGCCGGGATTTCATTTAGTTTTCTGACGTGGCCAGTGTTGTTAGTGATTGTGGCCATTGCCACGTTGGCGGCGGGTATCTATTACCTGATTAAGTATTGGGATGAGATAACCGCGGCCATTGCCGATACCGCCGCTTTCCAGTGGTTATCTGAAGTGGTAACCGCTGTGGGGGACGTGTTCAACGGGGTATGGCAAAAGATTGTATCCGGCTGGCAATGGCTGGTATCGGCTATTACGGGGTTATCGCCGCTGGCTGGGTTCAGTGCCATGGCTGACAGCATCGGCAATGTGTTCAGTGGATTATGGGACTGGCTGAAAAGTACCTTTGCCGAAACCTATAATTGGATCATCGATAAGCTGAATTATATTCCCGGTGTCAGTATTGAGGCGAAAACAATTGGGGCTGATCCGATGATGGCCCCGGCTTATAAAATGGCTTCCCCTGTGGATAATCCGATAATGGCCCCGGCCTATAAAATGGTTTCCCCTATGGATAATCCGATGATGGCCCCGGCCTATAAAATGGCTCCCCCTGTGGATAATCCGATGATATCCCCAGCGTATCAAATGCCATTACCCGCTGATAACCCGCTTAATTCAGCCAATAACTTATTAACCGGTGGCCAGATGCGGAATATTGAAAAAGGCGGAATTAATAAAGAAATTAATGATAATTCAAAATCGGTCACGGATAACAGCAAACGCATTGAGAATGTACATATTAGTATGCCGGGTGGCATGACGCCGGGTGATTTAATGGAATGGCAGGAATTAAATTAATGACGGAATTAATGTATATCGACCTGCTGATAAAAGACGGCGACTTTGTATTAAATACCGGTAATGAGCCAATATTGTGTAATAACCGGATTAGCATTGGTCAGGATTGTATCCATGCCATTATTGAAAGTGGCTTAACCACCCAATTAATTGCTGAACGTAGCCCGACATTACGCGCTGATGTTATCACCCAATTAATTATGTTGATTGAAGATGATGAACGCATTATTCCCGGCACGGTGTTAGTGAATGAAGAAAGCGCTACCCGGCTATGGGTCACGGCGGATACCTACGATTTCGGCCCCATTACGGTAAGTGCGGATTATGAATAATAAGCCTGAAATAGATTACGAACAGGTATTAAAAGACAGCGGGATGCCGACCACTGAAACAGATATTCGGCTGAAATTTGACGAACTGGTAGAAGAAGAGGGGTTAATTACCAATACCTCCGGCATGTCGCCGTTCTGGCGGCTGATTAAAACCATTGTCACCCGCCCGGTGCTGTGGCTCAACGAGGTGTTAATCAATACCGTGCTGGCCAATATGTATCTGGCCACTGCCAGCGGCTCTTTTTTGGATGTGTTTGGCTGGGGCGTCAATGCCAGTCGTAAACCGGCCACCGCTGCACAGGGCATAATCCGCTTCTATAAATCCGATACTCAGCAAGATGTGGTGATACCGGCCGGGACGATTATTCAGACCGAACGCATTAACGGCAAGGTCTACAGCGTGGTGGTGAGCAGTGAAACCCTCATTACAGCCGGTAGCGCCAGTGGACTGGTACCGGTGAACGCGGCGGAGGTGGGCGGGGCGTTTAATCTGGCTCCCGGCTATTACCGAATTTTGCCGCAAGCGGTACCGGGCATTGAACGCGCCCAAAGCGAGGGCAACTGGTTGACGGTGCCGGGCGCTGATAAAGAGTCAGATGATGATTTTCGCGACAGGTGCCGTAACCAGTTCAATCTGGTTGGCAATTATCACACCGATGCGGTGTACCGCAGCATGATAGCCGGGGTGGTGGGGTTATCCATTGACCGGATTTATTTTTTGCATGATGCGCCACGCGGGCCGGGTACCGCCAACGCCTATTTACTGCTGGACAGTGGCGAGATATCCCAACCGTTTATTGATGCGGTCAATGACCATATCACCAATCAGGGCCACCACGGCCATGGTGATGATATGCAGTGTATGCCATTGCCGGAAAGCCAGCATGATTTGCGCGTCACGTTGTATATCAATAACAAAGAGAACCTGAGCGCGAATGAACTGACCGGGCTACACAACGGTTGTGAAAACCTGATCCGTTGCGCTTTTCGTCAAAACAGTCATTACAAAGTGCTTAAGACGTGGCCCTATTCCCGTTACTCATTTTCTAATCTGGGGCGGGAGCTGCACAAGGCGTTTTCGCTGATTGAGTCGGTGAGTTTTTCACTGACCGATATTGTCAGTGGCCTGAGTGTGCCACGCCTGAAAAGTTTAACGGTGGTAATAGAAAATGCCTGATTTCATCACCCGCTTAAAAAGACTGCGTTTGCCCTCTTGGATGGACAAAGGCGAACCCAACAAGTTACTGCGTATTTGCCGTCGGTGGTGGCAATGGGTGCATGGCTGGCTGAGTTGGCCGCTTAATCAGTTGGATGCTGCCACTTGCACGGTGCCATTGCTTAACGTGCTGGCCTATCAGCGGGATATCAGCCGTTTTAACGGCGAGCCGTTGAGCTTATACCGCAAGCGGGTGCAGTACGCCTTTATTAACGCCGCTGACGCCGGTTCGGTAGCAGGTTTTATTGCCATCTTTGAGCGCTTAGGCATTGGGTATGTGGAATTGCTGGAGCGCCAGCCGGACATTGACTGGGACGTGATTCTGGTGCGCGTCAGTGATGGTCAGATAGCCAGTAACAGCGATTTGTTGATGCAGATTATTCGCCAGTACGGCAAAACCTGCCGCCGTTATCGCTTTGAAGTGATCACAGTCTTAGGGCTGCGTATTCGCGCTGGCTGGATGGGCAATGAATATGTGTGTTACAGCGCCAGCAGTGGCGTGGCAACCAGTGCCGCCGCAGCGGCCACCACTTTCACCGCCTCATTAACAGGGAAGAAATGATGTCACAATCGATTATCACCACCGCTTTTGAGCAGTGGAAAGCGCAGGAAGCCGCAGGCGGTAACACCGTGGTGGTGGATGAATTTGTATTGGCTTTTGTGCCGGGGTTAAATCCGAATACTCCCATCAATCGCAGCGAGGGGTTACCCCCTGCCGGGCAGATTGTTCACCGTCAGGCGGTGAATAAAACCGGGGTGGTTAATCAAAATGCGGTGGTGTACTCGGTCACTATCGGTACCGAAATAGGGGACTTTGATTTTAACTGGATTGGTCTGGTGAATAAAGCCAGCGGCACGGTGGCCATGATTGTTCATGCGCCGACCCAGCGCAAAATTGCCAATGCCAATGGCCAGCAGGGCAATGCCTTAACCCGCAGTTTTTTAATGGAATATGACGGTGCTGCCAGTGAAACGGGTATCACGGTTCCGGCAGAAACATGGCAGATTGATTTTACCGCCCGGCTGACCGGCATTGATGAGCGGCAACGCATGATTAACATTGACCACTACGGCCCCGGTGCATTCTTCGGTAATGGCTTTTTGGTGGCCAAGACCGGCCAGCAATATTACGTGACCGCCGGTAATGCATATGTGGGCGGGCTGCGGGCTGTGCTGGCGGCAAACAAAAATATTACGGTGTCGGCCAAGCCGGTGAAAGTGTGGGCAGACGTGAGTTTGCAGGGCAATGTGGTCAGTCAGTGGGAAAGCGTGGTATCCGTGAGCGTGGCGACAACACTGGCAGATTATCAGGACAATGCCGGGTTTATGCATCGGGTGTTTGCGGTGGCCAGCATTGATGCGGCGGGTAATATTACCGACCTGCGCCCGCAAGGTTCATTGACTGACGATGCGTTAGCAAAACATGAGAAATCCCGTAATCACCCGGACGGAACGCTGGCAGAAAAAGGTTTTGTCAAACTGAGCAGCGCGACAGATAGCAACAGCGAAACATTGGCCGCAACGCCGAAAGCGGTCAAGGCAGTGATGGACAGTGCCAGCAACAGCTTGGATCTGCATGAGAAATCGCGTGATCACCCGGACGGGACGCTGTTATATAAGGGGTTTGTCCAGTTAGCCAGCGCAACGGATAGTACCAGCGAAACACTGGCCGCCACGCCGAAAGCGGTAAAAATCGCCATGGATAATGCCAACGCACGGCTGGCAAAAGACCGGAACGGCGCGGATATTCCCAACGTGCCACTGTTCCGGCAAAACCTTGCGCTGAAAGGCGCGGCGCTGGTTGATATCGGTAAAACGGCCGGTACCGTTGCCGCAGGTGACGATAGTCGCATTGTGAATGCATTACCCAAAACTGGTGGGACGGTGACGGGTTGGCTGGCAGTCACCGGAATATTAGACGGGCCAATCGGCCCCGGTGGATATAAAAGTAATATTCTTGTTGGTACTGCGGGCGGTAACGGCGCGATAACGAACGCCGGGGGGACTGGGTTCGGTTTACATGCGAGCAATGTTATTTACTTCTGGAATGACAATTCCGGTTATGCAATGAGTATTAGCCCAACAATCCTCTCAGTGAATAGGCCGATTAGTATCTTAAGCGGTGCGGGTGCGGCGCTTTCAATAAAATCACAGAATGAAGGTGACGTGTGTTACATCATGTCTGTAAGCGATACTGCATCGAAATCAAAATGGTACATCGGCAATACTCAGGAAAATAACACCTCGTTTGATCTCGTTAATAGTAAAGCCGGTGTTGCATTGAAAATTAACGATACGATATCAACTACAGCCCCTTTTAGCGCATCAAAACTCACAAGTGCTGGCGATGTAATTGCCGGTGGCGGAGCCACAACATATCAAGCAAATGGAGATATTAAAGGCGCAGCATGGGCCAACGGGTTGCTATCAACGTACATCAACGCGATGCGCAGTACATCAGCGTTGAGCGGAAATGGGTGGTGGCGTGACCCGGTATCAAAAATGATTATCCAGTGGTGTACCGGCCCCGCGATTATTCATGAAACGCTGAATGTGGTGACTAAATTCCCCATTCCTTTTCCATCAGCCTGTTTAATGGCGCATGTGTCCACCAAAAACCCCGCGCAGGATATAAATAGTGATGTCTGGTATCAGGTCGCAAGCTGGGATAACACCAGCGCAACGTGCATATTGCAGCGGCCCGGCGGCGGTACAGCCGGTGCAGCAGTTTACCCGCTATTTATTGCGATTGGTTTTTGACAGGAGGTCACTATGTATTGTTTTTCAGCTACAACCCTGAGTTTTTACCCCAAAGAGTTGCTTGATGTTTATACAGACGCCGGGACATTACCGAGTGACTTGATCGAGATTGGCGATGATATTTATGCGCAATTTGCCGCGCAACAGCCAGCCGGGAAAATGCGCGGTGCAGATAAAAAAGGTAAGCCGGTATGGGTGAATGTTCCTGCTCCCGTGGTTACGGCTGATGCTGTAGCAGCGACGGCCCGCCGCTATCGTGATGCATTTATTACGGCAACCGATGCCATGACTATCATTGATTATTCAATTGATGATAAGCCTCTGACAGATGCACAGCGCAGTGAGTTAATGGCCATTCGTGCCGCTTATCGCGCATGGCCAACACTGGCCAACTGGCCATTAATCGAGTTGCCAGAATTACCGCAATGGCTTTTGATTGAAGCGGTAAATCAGGGCTATCGGGTGCCGGTATGGCCAGAGGTGCGGGATGTGGCGTAAAGCAACATTATCTATCCCCGGTAATATGGCCGCAGTCAATTGCGCCATGCTGCCGGTGCATCCGTGGGTTTATGGCGTAGGCCGTAGCGAGGAATCGGGCAGTTACCTTAGCCCGCAGAACGCCGTGGATCATCTGGCGGGAAAACTGGCAGGCAGCGGTGGCCAGCAGTCGGTGGTGGTATTTATGGTCTGCGCCGCTGACCATCCCACCTTTATGCAGGTGCTCACGCAATTCTCTGCGGTGCTGCCGTTGCCGGTGTTCTCGCAAGTGGCCCGCATGGCCAGCACAGCGGCCACACTGGCCACCACAAAAATGCAGTTACCGGCCAGTGCCGGAAACGGTTTACCGCTGCCGCAGCCGTTATCCACCGCAACCAGCCGCATGGCCATCAATGCGAAGCGTATTGCACAAGCCAAAGATGCCGCCGGGGCGGGGGCTAGCATGGCTGGATTGGGATCGGTGTTATCCGGTTTTGCCAGTGCCAAAGCGGCGGCACTGGCCAGTGTGGAAAATGCGTTAAATGGCTTACTGGCAGGCAGTGCGCAGGCATGGGTATTTACCGCCAACGGCAGCGCGGCCACGGTGGCCAGCGAAATGAAAAAGAACGTACCGCAGCAGGATGCTGTTTTTACTCTAGCCACCTTGTTTGCCGGAGAGGATTTAACCACGCTGGAGGCGATGATAAATGACACAGATAGTCATGCTGGCACTGGACGGTGAAGCCATCCCGTTAAAGGGGCTGACGGTAACCCCTACCATGCAATTTCAGGAAAAAGACCAATCCGGGCAGACATCGAGCACCGCCACGGCAGAGCAGGGTATCAAGGCAAAAGAGCTGCGCGTATCCGGGATGGTGCCATTCAGTACCCCGGAGGTATTAACCCGCATTTTTGCACTGGCTGAATCCAAAGACGCAGGCGGTGCACTGAAAAAATATCGGGTGGCCAATCAGGTGGCGCAGGCGATTAATTTCCGGCTGGCCACATTTACCGGGGCGATTGATGCGCCAAAACAGGATGGGAAAATGGCGTGGCTGGTGACTTTCACCTTGAAAGAATTTTTGAGTGTGTCAGAAAAACGCGAGGCCCGCGCCGGTGGCAAGACCGCCACTAAAAAACAAACGGCAGGCGGTACCGCTGCCGGTGGCAGTGAAGCGGGAGAGGATGCCGATAAATTAAGCTGGTTTGAGCGCAAGGTGTTGAAGCCGGTCAATGATGCTCTGGGGCCAGCCTCATGAAACCGATCCGCAGACTGATGCTGTCTGGCGATACGGTGCCACTGGTTGATGCCAATCTGGTGCTGGAGCTGAACGCCTGCGGGCGCGGCTTTATCACCGCTGAAACCACCACAGATTACACCGGCAAACTGGTGCGGCTGGATGCCGGTTACCCTGAATTGATATTGCGCTGGTTCACTGGTTATGTGGAACGTTCGCAACCGGCAGAGAACGGCGCTCAACGGCTTTTTGTACGTGAGTTAACCGGCGTTTTCGAGCGCATGTGGCCGGTATCGATGCAACACCCGACCCTGCGCCAGTTGGCGGAATGGCTGACTGACAACAGCGGGTTAACGTTCCAGCTTGCCGCCAGTGCTGACTATAACGACAAGCCAATACCGCATTTTACCCACAGCGGCAGCGGCTATCAGTTGTTGGCCAATATCGGCAGCGCCTTTGATATTGCGGATTATGTCTGGTACCAGTTGCCGGATGGCGCGGTCTATGTGGGCAGTTGGCAGCATTCATTATTTGCCGGTAAGCCAGTGGCTATCCCGCCTGAATTTAGCACCGCAGCGGCGGCAGGCAATACCATGACCGTGCCTATGATCCAATCGGTGCGCCCCGGTGTGGAATTGAATGGCCAGCGGTTAACCACCGTTCGGCTGAATAATGATGATTTGGTCTTAACGTGGACGCAGCGCAATAAAACCACCGGCAAGCCGTTGCAGAAAACCCCGATGCAGCGACAAATTGATAATGCTTACCCTGAGCTATCCGCCGGGTTACATCTGCCGAAAATGGCCCGTGTTGAGGGGCCAAGCGAGGCGGTGACCAGTGGTGATATGGCCGACCCGTTCAGGCCCCGCTATGCGGTGAATCTGCAATTGTTGGATGATGATGGCAAGGCCGCAGCAGATACGCCGGTTTATCCTGCGGTACCGTTACCTCTGCCAATGGCCGGGGCCGAGTCGGGCATGTTCCAGTTCCCCCCGGCAGGTACCTTGGTGGAAGTGGGCTTTACTGGCGGCAGGCCGGATAAGCCGTTTGTGCGTCAAACCTTATCACAGGGCAATAACCTGCCCACGGTGCAGCCGGGTGAGCAACTACAGCAACAGCGTGATGGGGTATCGCAGCGGGTGACGGTGGCGGGGGACTGGGAGCGTAAAACCGATCAGGTTATTCGTGAAGAATCCATGAGCCGGGTGATTACTGCTGACGATGAAACCCGCACACTGGTGGCCCGCGAAACCACCGTTCAGGCCACCGATAAAACCACGGTACTGGGAACGGCCACCTTACTGGCCGGTGCTATCCAGCAGATTAGCGAGGGAGACTACAGTCTGGCCACCCAAGCTAGTTACATGGCCAAAGTGGGCAAAACTTTAACCACCGATGTGGGGCAGGATTTGATAGAGAAGATAGGTAATATCCGCAGCAGCATAGCCGCCGTCCGGCAGGAGGTGATAGCGCCGGTGGTGTGGATTGGTAGCCAGCAGATTAACGTGATGGCCCTCATGCTGGATACGCTGGATGTGGTGAAAGAGCTGGCGCAGTTGACCGCAGCACATACCCATACCAATACCGGCGGCCCGCTCAATGCCGGGAGCATCACTGCCACTGGCACCAAGTCAGACGGACTACGCAGTAAATATTCCCCTGTGATCGGTTAATCGATCTCGCCCAATATGCCCGCCGCGCGCGGGCTTTTTTACGCCCATCTAAAAGCACTGCCAGCGGCCCAACACACCCCGCGATAAACTCACCACCACACCGCAATGCTCAAAATGGATCACGCTCGCCACGGCCCGCGCACGTAGCGGAACATGCCACGAAAGAAACGTCATCATGACGGAAACGGCACTACACCGCACCCGCCTGCACACTTTGCGTTATAAAGTTTTTTCAGTTTTAATTTTCTACAAAACACCCCGCCATCCCGCGCCGTGGCTGGGGCTTTGCGGCAACTCGCCAACTGAAAAGATTGAAAAGAATTTCAGCGTTTTTCAGTTTTTGGATCTCGAAGCGGATCGCGGGAAAATGTTAGTGCATTGAATTTAAAAGGGATTATGTGAATTACGTGGGTTTTGTGGATCTCTCTATGTGTTTGGGGGCGTAAGTAAAAAGGGGATAAGGCCAGCATTGATGCAGGTTCAAAAAAATATTACTTATTAGATGAACTGAAAAAGGGAAAACAGAAGCTTTCTGTAAAAGCCTTTTATTCGACCTTAAAGATAACAGCAAAAAGCGGAGCATTGCCCCGCAGAGGTATAGTTTCTTATTTTTTAGGTGGGTAATCATAACCACCATTCGGTGGCCTGCACCTATAAATTCTGGCTAGGCCTAGCTTCCAACCAGTAATAAACCCAAAACGTTTTAGAGAGATTAAAGTGTATTTAGAACATGATGGTGTGTGGCGGCATCGATCACGGATTTGCATCGGTGCATAGGCACGATAAAGCAGAACGAATCTAATACTTAGCCATTTGAGCACGTTACACTTCTTTCCTAAAAGTAATTACATAGTAATGCGTTAGTGTTGATTTATTTCCACCAAAACAGCCCGGTTTCTCATCAATACCTATGGTATCAACGCGCTGGAATTCCCAGCCCTTAGCGGCCCAAGAGTTCACAACCTCTTCAAGATACTGAGCAGCAATACCATTTTTGTTAGCTTTGGCAGTGACGGAAATATTTGGCGGAATTTGTACCATCTTGTAAGTAAACATTTGAACATCCCTATAGATAAGAGGGTTAAATACTAGGTGACTAAACCTAAAATTCAAGCATTCAAATGAAAAACTTCTTAGTGCTGCCGCCATTTCATCGCCAATGGCTATGCGAATCGGTTGTAAGGTATTGATAGGTAACGGCTTGAATTCCAGACAAGAAAAAACCCGATTAGTCTTGAACCTAAGAAGGCGGGACTATCGGGCTCCTCAATATGGGGACATCAAAGAAAAGCAGTGGCATTAAATCAGACCCCAGTCTAGTCAGAAAGTTCTAGGGAAATGAAAAAAGGTTAAAATAATGTTTAGCTTTGTCTTGAATGCCTCTTTTAGTACATTAGCCTAATATTCCCGGCCAGATGATGACGATTAACGAGCCAGCTAATGTCAGTAACACGTTCGCAATGGCATAAGTACCGGCATAGCCCAGTGCGGGGATGTTACTGCGAGCAGTATCACTGATGATATCCATGGCCGGTGCGCAGGTACGCGCGCCCATGATAGCGCCGAAAAGCAGAGCACGGTTCATGCGCAATACATAAGCGCCGAAGATAAAACAGATAACCACCGGCACTAAACTCACAATCAAGCCGGAAATCAGCATTTGCCCGCCCACGGCCCCCAGGCTGCTATTAATGCCGCCACCTGCGCTTAACCCGACGCCCGCCATAAAGACCATTAAGCCGAACTCTTTCACCATATTGAGCGCCCCTTGCGGGATATAGCCGAAAGTCGGGTGGTTGGCACGTAAGAAGCCTAGCATGATGCCCGCCATTAACAGGCCGGCGGCATTACCAATACCAAAGCTGAAGTTACTGAATTGGAAGGTAATCAGGCCAATCATTAATCCCAAAATAAAGAAAGCGCAGAATGCCAGCAGATCGGTGACTTGGCTATGAATGGAGATAAAGCCAATTTTTTCTGCCACGCTTTTGACGCGCCGTGCATCACCACTGACTTGCAATACATCGCCTTTATTCAACACCACATTGTCATCAATCGGCATTTCAATCTGGCTGCGGATTACGCGGTTAAGGAAGCAGCCGTGGTCGGTCAGTTTTAAATGGCTGAGGCGTTTGCCGACGGCATTGCTGTTTTTGACTACAATCTCTTCGGTAACAATGCGCATGTCCAGCAAGTCACGGTCGAACACTTCTTTCCCATTACGAAAACTGGGGTCAAGGCGGGAATGGGCATCTGGATAGCCGACCAGCGAGATCTCATCGCCAACTTGCAGTACCGCGTCACCATCTGGGTTCGCCAAGATGCCATTGCGGCGAATACGCTCAATATAGCAGCCAGTTTGGCGATAAATCCCTAATTCACGGAGATTTTTACCGTCGGCCCACGCCACTAATTCCGGGCCAACTCGATAGGCGCGGATCACCGGCAAATAGACTTTGCGCTGGCTGTCAGTGTCGAGGCCGCGCTCACGAGCAATTTGTTGGGCACTGGTCGGCAAGTCTTGGTGTTGAAGTTTGGGTAAATATCGCGCGCCTAAAATCAGGCTGACCAGCCCGATAAGATAGGTCAGGGCGTAACCCAGGCTGAGGTTATCTTGGGCGTGTTGCAGCGCCGGGTTATTGGCGATGGTATGGCGCAGGGTATCGCCAGCCCCCACCAACACGGGAGTAGAGGTCATGGAGCCAGCCAGCATCCCGGCCGTCAGACCAATGTCCCAGCCAAATAACTTGCCAAGCCCCAGTGCCAGCACCATCGCGCTGCTCACCATGACCAAAGCCAGCATCAGGTAGTTTTTGCCGTCACGGAAGAAAATAGAGAAAAAGTTTGGGCCAGCTTCGACACCAACACAAAAAATAAACAGCATAAAGCCCAGATTCAGGGCTTCGGTATTGATGGTAAAGTGCTGCTGCCCAAGCAACAGTGAGACCACCAACACCCCAATAGCGTTACCTAATTGAATCGGCCCTAATCGCAGTTTACCCAGGCATAATCCCAGCGCTAAAACCACGAATAACAGCAAGATGTAGTTGCCGTTTAACAAATTTGCGACGTTTATATTCACGAGTATGACTTTCTATTCAGCCAGGATAATCCACGATGTATATCCGTCATACTTCAAGCCGCATGTGCGTTGGCTACGTTCAATCACCCGAATCACTTATTCATTAAGCTCATCGGGACTCTCTCACTTGCCGCCTTCCTGCAACTCGAATTATTTTGGGTATATACACCCTTAATGTTAAATCAGAGCGACACATATCTTTTAATTTAAAAAGTTATCGCCGACAGGATATCAATGTAGGCAATAGCGTGGGTTATTCTAGTCGGTCTGCTGCGAGACAGCCAGTAGTAAGCGGGAAGTTTGGTGTGGCTGGTGGGATATACTTGATTGTTGGATAAATGAGGTGTTATGTGCTGCAAATAAGCAGCATAAAGTGATTTTGGTAGAGTGCGACGACTGCGTTGATATCAATGAGCGGTAAGAAAAAAGGGTGGCAAGCACCCTTTTTCGCATAAAACTTATCATTTCTGGCTTCGCCGCTGTTAGCTAGCGTGGCCCGTTAATAGATGAGTTTGTCAGCCGATTACTTGAACAGGCTCAGATTTTCTTTAGCATAGGCTTCGAAATCTGTGCAACCGCCAATGTGCTTCTCATCAATAAAGATTTGTGGCACGGTTTCTACCGGTTTGCCGACGGTTTTTTCCAGATCAGCTTTGGTGATCCCTTCCGCGTGAATATCGATGTAACGGAATTTAAAATCGTCGCGTTCAGTTTCCAGTTTTTCCGCCAGTTCTTTGGCACGAACACAGTAAGGACATCCAGGACGCCCAAAAATCACAGCAAACATGTAAAACTCCTTGATTAAATTGAGGTTTCCCGTCACCTTTCAAGCTGCAGGTGTGTTGGCTGTACTCGTTCACTCGGGTCACTGACTTGGGTCAGTTCGTCGAGATTCTCTTGCTTGCCGCCTTCCTGAATCTTGAAATCTATTGGGTGTAATCACTTCGCTAACAGTTCCTGATATATTCAACTGTTAAATAACTTCTAGCGTATTACTCACTCTCACTTGGGTCTACTATGCCCTGTGGTGGAGTGAAAAAAAAGCAGGATTTACCTGTTAATCTGATTAATCCTACCTATTTGCATCTTGATACTGTTACAAATAATGGGGATTCAATACACTAGTAAAAGTTTATATAGCCAAAGAACGGGGAGTTGCAGCCAGACGGCAAGCAAGAGAACCTTGATGAGCTTACATAAGTAAGTGATCCGGGTTATTGAGCGTCGCCAACATCCCTGCGGCTTCAAGTACTAAGGGTCGAGCCTATCGGAGGTAAAGATGCGCTCATTAGGAGATATGCCCCGTATTGTTATCGTGGCAGAAGTGCTGGGGATGCTGTTACTGGTTATTGCCTATTTAAGTATTAATGATTATTTGTCACTGCCAGGCTCCATTGGTACACCGGCAGTTGCCATCATAATGATTTTTATCGGAATTGCTCTGATGATCCCGGCGGCTGCTTGTATTGTTTGGCGCGTAGCCCATGGTTTTGGTCCGCTATTAGGCAGTGCTGATAGAATATCCAGGCCACAATCAAAGAAAGAGTTAGAACAAGCGCGAACCAAAAAAGAGAATGAATCTGAGTAAGCTCATGATTGAGTCTTATTGAGGACATTAAATTAGTCGGGATTGAAGTGGCGCTGTCGGCCAATATTCCGTAAGCTATTCCACTTTTCATATTATGAGAATCGTGAGGTAGGTAGTTATGGATTCACTCATCGTCCCGGATTTAGCCTTATTACGGCGTTGGCTGGATCAACTCGGTATCTCATTTTTTGAGTGCGATTCCTGTCAGGCACTGCATTTACCACATATGCAAAATTTTGAAGGGGTGTTTGATGCCAAAATTGATTTGGTTGATAACATCATCCTGTTTTCAGCGCTGGCCGAAGTGCGGCCGACCGCCTTAATCCCGCTGGTTGCGGATCTTAGCCAAATCAACGCCAGCTCACTGACGGTGAAGGCTTTTATTGATATTCAGGACGATAATTTGCCAAAACTGATTGTCTGCCAGTCACTGACTGTAGAGGTTGGGGTGACATTCGCGCAATTTGGTTATTTTATGCAGCAGTGCGAAGAGCAGATTTCGATGATCATTCTGGAGGCGCGCGCTAACGACTTACTGTTTATCGGTAACAGTGATGACGATGAGTTGCCGCAAACCGCCACTGCTTACCCTGTCATACATTAATTGACTCCCGTGCATCAATAATCAGAGTGCTGCTGATCATCAGCGGCACACTGTCATTCCCCCCCGTAAACCATAAGATATTCTGCTTTTTACCCTCCTTTGCCAGATATTTATCGCCGTTTATGCCATTAGTGGCGCATTACATAGATAGAATATGCATAAAAAATCGATAAAAGGCGTTTTTTACCCTAGAGTCTGGTGTGGATTGCGAACTGCGGTTATGCTGCTGTTTCTGCAAAGGGCATAATATTCCTCCGCAAAAGAAGTGATTATCCTTGTTGGATTAATCATCACTCTCGGTGCATAGTCATGCATCTGGTGTTTGTGGCAATCGCGCTCGGCAGGGCAAAGGCGTTGTATCCTACGGATGCAAATTTATCGCACCAATTTACCCCCTATTCTGGAGGAGTTAACGGATGTTCACCCAACGTAAAAAGTGGTTATCGGGTGTTGCTGCTGGCCTATTAATGGCTGCGTCCGTCTCAGCATCTGCTGAAGAAAAAACACTGCACATTTACAACTGGTCTGATTATATTGCGCCAGATACGCTGGCAAATTTCCAAAAAGAAACTGGCATTAAAGTTGTCTATGATGTGTTTGACTCCAACGAGGTGTTGGAAGGTAAATTGATGGCGGGGAGTACCGGGTTTGACTTGGTGGTGCCGTCAGCCAGTTTCCTCGAACGCCAATTGTCTGCGGGCGTATTCAAGCCGCTGGATAAAAGTAAATTACCGAATGATAAAAATCTTGATCCCGAGTTGTTGACCTTGGTCGGCAAGCACGATCCGGATAATAAATACGCCATTCCGTATCTGTGGGCGACCACCGGTATTGGCTATAACGTCGAGAAAGTTAAAGCGGCGTTGGGGAAAGATGCCCCGGTAAACAGTTGGGATCTGGTGCTAAAACCCGAAAATCTTGAGAAGCTAAAAAGTTGTGGCGTTTCCTTCCTGGATGCACCGAGCGAGATTTTTGCCACCGTGCTCAATTACTTGGGCAAAGATCCCAACAGTATTCAGGCCACAGATTACACCGGTCCGGCCACGGAATTGTTATTAAAATTACGCCCCAATATCCGCTATTTCCACTCTTCACAATACATAAATGACCTGGCAAACGGGGATATCTGTGTCGCTGTGGGTTGGGCTGGCGACATCATGCAGGCCTCTAATCGCGCCAAAGAAGCCAAAAATGGTGTTAATGTGGCTTACAGTATTCCGAAAGAGGGGGCATTAGCTTTCTTTGATGTCTTTGCCATGCCCGCTGATGCTAAAAATCAGGACGAAGCTTATCAATTCCTGAATTATCTGATGCGCCCTGATGTGATTGCCAATATCAGCAATCACGTGTTTTATGCCAATGCGAATAAAGCAGCGACCCCGCTGGTGAATGCAGAAGTCCGTGATAATCCAGGTATTTATCCGCCAGCTGATGTGCGAGCCAAAATGTTCACATTAAAAGTACAAGATCCCAAAATTGATCGCGTGATCACCCGGGCTTGGACCAAAGTGAAAAGTGGTAAATAAACCATTGGCGGAAATCAGCTTCAGGTGATGAGCTTGTCACTGATAATACACTGATGGATAAGTAAAATAGACTATGGTAGGGACAGGGAGGCATCTTCCTGTTCCTGTTTTTTTATTGCGCCGCAGCTTGAATGCGGCCTGTTCTGCTTTTACGGAGAGCACGCTGAGTGAATGATGTAATTCCCCGCCCGCAGCCAAAATCTCAGAAGGTGTTCACACCCTTGCTGGAGATTCGCAACTTAACCAAATCATTTGATGGGCAGGCCGCGGTAGATGATGTCAATTTGACTATCTACAAAGGCGAAATCTTTGCGCTGTTAGGGGCTTCAGGTTGTGGGAAGTCCACCCTATTGCGCATGCTGGCCGGTTTTGAACAGCCGACTCAAGGTCAGATTGTTCTCGATGGGCAGGATTTGTCGCACGTGCCGCCTTATCAGCGCCCAATCAATATGATGTTCCAGTCGTATGCATTGTTCCCGCATATGACTGTTGAGCAAAATATCGCGTTTGGTTTGAAGCAGGACAAATTGCCGGCTAACGAAATCAAAAGCCGAGTGGCAGAGATGCTGACACTGGTGCACATGCAAGAGTTTGCCAAGCGCAAGCCGCATCAGTTATCCGGCGGTCAGCGTCAACGGGTAGCATTGGCACGTAGCCTGGCTAAACGGCCAAAATTGCTGTTGTTGGACGAGCCGATGGGCGCGTTGGACAAAAAACTGCGCGACCGCATGCAACTCGAAGTGGTGGATATTCTGGAGCGCGTGGGGGCAACTTGCGTGATGGTGACCCACGACCAGGAAGAGGCCATGACCATGGCCGGGCGTATTGCCATAATGAACCGTGGCAAATTCGTGCAAATTGGTGAGCCTGAAGAGATTTATGAGCATCCGAACAGCAGATTTAGCGCGGAATTTATCGGCTCAGTAAATGTGTTTGAAGGCGTATTAAAAGAGCGACTGGATGATGCGCTGGTTATCGATAGCCCCGGCCTACGCCATCCACTGAAGGTGGATTCGGATGCTTCTGTGGTTGACGGCGTGCCTGTTTTTGTCGCCCTGCGGCCAGAGAAAGTGATGTTATGCGAACAGGTGCCGGAAGATGGCTGTAACTTTGCCGTCGGTGAAGTGGTGCACATTGCTTATTTGGGCGATTTATCCATTTATCACGTGAAATTACACAGCGGGCAGATGCTCACCGCACAGCTACAGAATGGCCACCGTTACCGTAAAGGGATGCCAACCTGGGGTGATGAAGTGCAACTCTGCTGGGATGCCGACAGCTGTGTTGTCTTGAGTAACTGATGACTTGGGTAACTTATAGCTTGGGTTGCTGATCGTTTGGGGAGCAAACATATTGTGATACCAGAATCCACCCGTGGGGCAGCAGAACCACCGACCCGAGCTGTAGGGCCGGTAAAAGTGCTGATCCAACGTTTCCAAATGTCGCATGGCCGGAAATGGGTCATTGGCATCCCTTATTTATGGTTATTCTTGCTGTTTATGCTGCCGTTCCTGATTGTTTTCAAAATCAGCCTGGCAGAGATGGCGCGCGCAGTTCCGCCTTATACCGACCTGGTGACTTGGCTGGACGGTAAGCTGGATATTTCGCTCAATCTGGGCAACTATCTGCAACTGCTTGATGATCCACTGTATATCGATGCTTACCTGCAATCATTGCAAGTGGCGGGGGTATCCACCTTATGCTGTCTGATTATCGGCTATCCATTGGCTTGGGCGATTGCCCATAGTAAATCATCCACGCGAAATATTTTATTGCTGCTGGTGATTCTGCCGTCATGGACATCATTTCTGATTCGGGTGTATGCCTGGATGGGGATCCTGAAAAATAATGGCATTTTGAATAACTTCCTGATGTGGACCGGGATTATTGATCAGCCGCTGATTATTCTGCATACCAATTTGGCGGTCTATATTGGCGTGGTGTATTCCTACCTACCTTTCATGGTGTTGCCTATCTATACCGCGCTGACCCGATTGGACTACTCGTTGGTCGAAGCAGCACTGGATCTGGGTGCTAAGCCCTTTAAAACCTTTGTCAGTGTGATTGTCCCCTTGACCAAAGGGGGGATCGTGGCCGGTTCCATGTTGGTCTTTATTCCGGCAGTGGGCGAGTTTGTTATTCCTGAACTGCTCGGCGGGCCGGACAGCATCATGATTGGCCGTATTTTATGGCAAGAATTCTTTAACAACCGCGACTGGCCAGTAGCCTCCGCCGTCGCGACAGTGATGTTAGTGTTACTGATCGTGCCGATTATTTGGTTCCACAAGCACCAAAATAAAGCAGCAGGAGGCGCGGTATGAATAACTTACCGGAAGTGCGCTCGGTCTGGCGTCGAGTTATCTTGATTGTCGGCTATACCTTCTTGTATGCGCCGATGTTGATGCTGGTTATCTACTCGTTTAACAGTTCGAAGCTGGTCACTGTGTGGGCGGGGTGGTCTATCCGCTGGTATATAGAGCTGTTCAATGATTCGGCGATGATATCAGCGGTGGGGTTGAGCCTCACTATCGCCGCGGCTTCTGCCACCATGGCGGTGGTGTTGGGGACGATAGCGGCGGTGGTCATGGTGCGCTTTGGCCGTTTTCGCGGCTCGACCGGTTTTGCTTTTATGCTGACAGCCCCATTGGTGATGCCGGACGTCATTACTGGTTTATCATTATTATTGCTGTTTGTCGCCATGGGCCATGCGATTGGCTGGCCAGCTGAGCGCGGTATGTTCACCATCTGGCTGGCACATGTGACCTTCTGTACTGCCTATGTGACCGTGGTTATTAGCTCCCGCTTACGCGAATTAGACCGATCAATCGAAGAAGCCGCTATGGATTTGGGGGCAACCCCATTGAAAGTGTTCTTTGTGATTACCGTGCCGATGATTGCTCCAGCATTAATCTCTGGCTGGCTACTGGCCTTTACTCTGTCGCTGGATGATTTAGTGATCGCCAGTTTTGTCGCCGGGCCGGGCGCAACAACCTTACCGATGTTGGTGTTCTCCAGTGTGCGTATGGGGGTGAACCCGGAGATAAATGCGCTAGCGACTCTGATTTTGCTGGTGGTCGGGATTATCGGCTTAATTGCGTGGTGGTTTATGTCCCGTTCGGAAAAACAGCGGTTGCGCGAATTACGCAAAGCTGCCCGCAGTTGATTATGAATGAATGGCTAATTGTTAATTAGTGGATAATTGTTAATAAATAGCTGATTAGCCTGAAAACTGTTAGTCTTTCATTATCTTTTGATGCCGCTTTCGAGCGGCATTATTATCAGGGATAACATTAGGTTACAAAACCCGAATCGGGAGACAAACTGGGCAATATGAGACTGTTATTTTCATCCGCAGCGTTTTCATCAGCCGCCACCACTCCCGTCCCGGTGTTAATCGCCGGAATCGCCATTATTGCGACCCGTTTCCTCGGCGTAATCCTCTTGGTGGCGACGTTGGGCTGGAGAGGCACTGGCAGTTTTATCGCTGAAAGCCTGCAATACTGGGATTCTGCCCTGATATTTATTGCCAGCATTTTGATCCTGTTGCTGGAAATAGTTTGTGGCGTAGCCGTCTGTTTGCGGCAAAATTGGGCACGCTGGTGCTATCTGGCTTGCCAATGGGTGGCCAGCATCTATTTGCTGATGGCGTCACTGGACTGGTTAGAGCTGGATGTCGATGTCTTCCGCATTGATGGCGCTACCGGAGCTGAAATTTTGCATAGCCTGCTGCTACAAAAAATCCCCGATGTGGTGATTCTCGGTTTGTTGTTTTTCCCTTGGCATCGCTATTTCCGCTCGTCAAAATGAGTGTTTAACGTCACACAGTGCTACAATTCGCCCTATCAACAGCCTCGGCTGCACATTCAATTTAATGTCTCAGAACGTTAATATCTAAGAACGGTTAATTATTAATGCATTGCGCACAATATACGGCGGGTAGCTGCCGTTCCTGTCAGTGGTTGGATAAACCTTATCCGCAACAACTGGCTGATAAACAACATCATTTAGAGAATCTGTTATCCGGTCACGCCGTCACTCAATGGCTATCGCCGGCTTTCGGACAGGAAAGTGCTTTTCGTAATAAAGCCAAAATGGTGGTCAGCGGCAGTGTTGAGCGCCCATTATTAGGAATGTTGCATCGCGATGGCACCCCGGTTGATTTATGTGAGTGTCCACTTTATCCAGTCAGTTTTGCCCCCGTTTTTGCGGTGCTGAAATCCTTTATTGCGCGTGCGGGTCTAACGCCTTATAACGTTGCGCGCAAGCGTGGTGAGCTTAAATTCCTGTTATTAACTGAAAGCACTTATCGCGGCGAGTTAATGCTGCGCTTTGTGCTGCGCTCATCCACTAAATTGGCACAGCTACAGGCGGCCTTGCCGTGGTTACAGCAACAATTACCTCAACTTGCCGTTATCTCGGCCAATATTCAGCCGGTGCATATGGCGATTTTGGAAGGGGAGCAGGAAATCCCATTAACTGAGCAACAGACACTGCCCGAGAGTTTTAATCAGGTACCGTTGTTCATCCGCCCACAAAGTTTTTTCCAGACAAATCCGCAAGTTGCAGCATCACTGTATGCCACTGCGCGCCAATGGGTGCGAGAGCTAAATATCAATAGCATGTGGGATTTATTCTGTGGGGTGGGGGGGTTTGGTTTGCATTGTGCGGATCCTGAAACTCAGCTTACCGGCATTGAAATCAGCGCCGAAGCTATTGCCTGTGCGCGTCAGTCAGCGAGTCAATTGGGGTTAAAAAATGTCAATTTTGCTGCGCTAGATTCGACGCGTTTTGCCACCGCCGAAACTCAAGTGCCGCAATTGGTCTTGGTTAACCCACCCAGGCGAGGAATAGGTGCCGAACTGTGTGAGTATCTCAGCCAAATGGCCCCTGAATTTATTCTCTATTCAAGCTGTAATGCCGAGACAATGGCGAAAGATATCAATTTGTTAGCGGACTATCACATTGAGCGGGTGCAGTTGTTTGATATGTTTCCGCATACCGCACATTATGAAGTTTTATCCTTACTTATTAAGCGCTAAACCCAAAGTCATTGGCGTTGCAGGTAGGCAGCCAACAAACGAATCCCGATGAACTTACACAGGTAAGTTCATCGGGTTCGTGAGTGCAGCGAACACCCCTGCAACGTCAAGTACAAAGGGTGGTATTACTGCGGGAACCACTTATCATTGATGGTTTTATATGTCCCGTCAGCTTTCACTGCTTCAATGGCTTTATTCAATTTCTCCAGCAACGCGGTGTTATCCGGGCGCACCGCAATACCAAGGCCAGTGCCGAAGTATTGTGGATCAGTCACATGTTCGCCCACTGATGCCAGATTTGGATTGGTTTTCAGCCACTCATTCACTACCGCTGTGTCACCAAACACCCCGTCAATACGGCCATTTTTTAGGTCAATAATGGCATTTTGGTAGCTGTCATAAGCCACGGTTTGAATTTCTGGATGTTTATCCTGCAAATATTTCTGGTGTGTGGTGCCGTTTTCCATCCCGATTTTCTTGCCTTTCAGGTCGGCGAAAGCAGTGAATTTACCTTTCGGGGCAATCACAATGGCCGAGTTGGCATAGTAGGGCTGGGTAAATGCTACCTGCTTACTACGTTCCGGTGTGATATCCATACCAGAGATAACAGCATCATAACGTTTAAATTTTAGCGCCGGGATCAGGCTATCAAAGGCTTGATTGGTGAATGTACAGTTGGCTTCCATCTGCTTACATAATGCTTTTGCCAAATCCATATCAAAGCCGACGATTTCATTATTGGCACCGATGGATTCAAAAGGCGGGTAGGTTGCTGAGGCAGCGAAACGGATGGTTTCTGCGGCCGTTGCACTGAACACCATACCACTTAACATTGTCGCCAATAGTAACTTTTTCATGCTTAAACTCCTGTCTGAATTTTTTTAATAGAATATGTTCTTAATTATTGATTTTATTATGGCTTATGATTCTTCATCACGATTTATTCGGATGAATGATGAGGTTTACATTGCCATTTTATGAATTTATATGCAAGTAATGTGATTAAAAATTTAGTTTTTTTATTTTATTTACAGGAAGGACAAACTAGAGGTTTGGGTTTAGCTGACAGAAAGTCTGATCTAGTTTCGGTTGATAGAGCTTCATTGCTTCCCTGACCTCCGCAGCCTCAACCGAGCAGGAGGGCAAGCTGCCCCTCCTGCTCAAGCGCGCTTTTCGCCGCCGTTCATGGCGGCTCACTCGTACTATCGTCTTTGTCGGTAATATTCCTGATTGCGCTCAAGGTCAAAAGAGAAAATCAGAGCCATGGTTTTGATCTTGATGTTAAAAGCACATTTGAGCAGCCGAGTGAAGAGTGAAGGTAGGACGGGAGGCATGGATGCCGAGCGAGTCGTGCTTGAGCAGGAGCGAATCACGGCGTTCCGTCAGCGAAATGATGAGTCGAGGGCACCTGCGAAGCAGGCTAGCGATACGTGCGCAAGCGCAGGGGATCCAAGGGGGTTACGCGCTTGTAACCCCTTTGGCGGTTGAGGTATCAGAGGTCAGGTGAGCACAAGTTTCATGTCAACCGAACCTTATAACTAAACTAGCATCAACCAAAAACAATAATCCGAACTGGGTATTTAACCCTTAATTACGCCGCTCAAACGCCAGCGCCTTGCGCTCGACCAACCGCATCAGCAGTGTCAGCAAGCCATTTACCACCAGATAAACAATCCCCGCAGCACCAAATACCATCACATCATAGGTCCGGCCATACATCAATTGGCTGTAACCCATTACTTCCATCAATGTAATGGTGTAAGCCAGTGAGGTACTTTTGAACACCAACACCACTTCGTTGGAATAGGATGACAGCGCGCGTTTAAAAGCAAATGGCAGCAAGATGCGCAATGACTGGGCCTTAGACATTCCTAGTGCTTCACAAGATTGCCATTGACCCGCTGGAATGGCGCGCACAGCACCATAGAATAACTGAGTGGTATAGGCCGCGCTGTTCAATGCCAAGGCAATCATTGCGCACAGCCATGGTTGTGACAGCAGATTCCATAACCACGGATATTCACGAATAGCAGGGAACTGCCCTGGGCCGTAATAGATCAAAAAAATCTGGACTAACAGCGGGGTGCCAGTGAACAGCGTGATATAAATTTTAACCAGTGGCGTGACAATCGGGGTTTTCAGCGTCAATACAATGGTAAACAGCAATGACAGCACCAATGCGACCAACAAGGAGGCAATAGTCAATGTCAGGCTGGTATGGAGACCTTTCAGGATCTCAGGTAAGAATTCCAGCATTAGGATGGGCTCCGTTCAAAACGGGTCGTTCGGAGTTCAATCCACTTAAGCACATACTGGCTAAGTAGGGTCACCACCAGATAAATAGCTGCGGCAATCATATACCAAGTAAAGGGTTCTTGAGTTCGGGTGGCAATGCTTTTGGTTTGCAGCATCAAATCATTGACACTGATAAGCGATACTAGCGCGGTATCTTTCAGCAACACCAACCATTGGTTACCCAAGCCGGGTAGGGCATGACGCCACATCTGCGGCATAATCAAGCGGAAGAAAATAGCCGTTTGACTCAAACCCAATGCTTGGCCTGACTCCCACTGCCCGATAGGCACGGCTTTCAGTGCACCGCGTAACGTCTGTGATGCATAAGCCGAATAAAGCAGGGCCAGCGCAATAACACCACACAGGAATGGGCTGACCTCAAAATCATCAATATTGAGCTTAATCGGCAGCTCAAACAGATACAGATTTAAGGTAAAACCGTCTGACAGCATCATCAACAGCTGAGAGGAGCCAAAATAGATAAACAGCACCACCAGAATCTCTGGTAGCCCGCGTAAAATGGTGACCCAGCCAGTTGTCAGGTAACTGACGACTTTCCATCGTGATGATTCACAGACGGCGAACAGCATCGCCAGAACCAGACCGAGGACCAGTGCACAAACGGCAAGGCCGACGGTCATGCCGGCGGCGCTTGCTAAAGGTTGAAATTCATTCATGGGTGCTTAAATTACTGCTGGAACCATTTTTTATAAATTGTCTGATAGGTGCCATCGGCTTTAACTTTTGCCAGCGCAGCATCTAACTTACCCTGTAATTCGGTGTTGTTCTGACGAACGGCAATACCTAAACCTGTGCCGAAATAGTCAGCGTCAGTGACTTTATCACCCACCGCAGCCAATTGATTATTCTGCTTCAACCATTCATTGACCACGGCTGTGTCACCAAATACTGCATCCAGACGGCCATTTTTCAGATCAAGAATGGCATTCTGATAGCTGTCATAAGGGACGGCGGTAATTTCAGGATGTTTTTCCATCAGGTATTTTTGATGAGTAGAACCATTTTGCATCCCCACACGTTTGCCTTTCAGGGCGGCTAAATCAGCCACTTTACCTTTCTCGGCAATAAACAGCGCAGAGTTATCATAATAAGGCTGGGTAAAAGCCACTTGCTTTTGGCGCTCAGGGGTAATGTCCATCCCAGAGATAACCGCATCAAAACGCTTGAATTTTAAACTTGGAATCAAACTGTCGAAAGCTTGATTGGTAAAGGTACATTCGGCTTGCATCTCTTTACACAGCGCATTAGCCAGATCGATATCAAAGCCCTGCATTTTATTATTGGCATCAATAAATTCGAAAGGCGGGTAAGTCGCTTCAGCAGCGAAACGGACAGTTTCAGCGGCAGAGGCGGACAAACTGATACTGGCGAGGACGGCAGCAATTATTAATTTTTTCATCGCAAATTCCCAAATAGATATCAATGTGACAGATAGCTGGCAAAAGCTTCAGTTGTAGGTTGTGCAAAGTGGCTGGCATCGCCTTGCTCGACTACGTGGCCGTTTTCCATGTAAACCACGCGGCTGGCCGTTTTACGGGCGACTTCAACCTCATGGGTTACAATCACTTGAGTGATGCCGGTTCCTGCCAGTTCACGGATAATACTGACGATTTGTGCTGTAATTTCTGGATCAAGTGCTGCGGTTGGTTCGTCAAACAGCAAAACTTGCGGCTCCATCATTAACGCGCGGGCAATGGCCACACGTTGTTGCTGCCCCCCCGAAAGGTGTAGCGGGAAGCGGTCAACAAAATCAGTCAAACGCAGGCGGGTCAGTAATTTTTGCGCCCGCGCCATAGCTTCATCTTTTGACAGACCCAGCACGCGGCAAGGGGCTTCAATCAGGTTTTGCACCACAGTGAGGTGCGGCCAAAGATTATATTGCTGGAAGACCATCCCCACATTCTGGCGTAATTCGCGAATAGCTTTCGCGCCCGGAGCTTGGGAAAAATCGAAGTGATTGCCCGCTATTTGCAAAGCCCCTGAACGCGGCATCTCTAGCAAATTAAGTACGCGCAGCAATGAGCTTTTACCCGCACCACTTGGCCCTAATAACACTAAGGTTTCGCCCGCAGGACAGTCTAATGTAATGTCGAACAGCGCTTGATGTGCGCCGTAGTAACAGTTAATTCCGTTAAGTTGAATACTCATGCGCCAAATCTGAATAGCCAATGATGCCGTGAATGGTAACTTCCGCGGCATACTTATGCAATCTTTGTGCGTTAAAATTTATTAATAACCAGCATTAGGGGCAAAAAATAGCATAACATTTGGATTTGAATGCCATCACAGGGAATTTGTCATGCGATGAATAAATCTGACAGAGCAACTGCTGGGGTAGGTTGAAAAATAGCCAAAATGAGAATGTGTTTGCAAATCAAAGAGTACCGGTTTACTGGAACAAAACCGGTACATAGTCGTCATTGTTCAAATTGCAGGGGTTAGTGATCACCCAGAAGTTGACGCAAGCTGCTGGCCGGGGCTGAAACACCCATAAAGCGGATGTCATCGACAACCCAACAGGTTCCTTCGCGGATCATCAACACTTCGTCTTGCCACATCACTGACGGCCCACTTGCCGATTGGTGCGTCAAATTGACGCGTAATGGAATATTACGGGCATCAGTATTGGGAATGGTTGAAGCGCTGGCAACATCCGCGCTGGTGTTGCCTTCACGCAAACTGGTGAAAATATCACCATTGATGGTTTGTGTGGCATTCGCTGTAGCTGCCGGGCGATGGCCCGCTTGCTTTCTCGCTGTTTGAATTTGTTCATAAAGTGCCTGGCTCAGATAAGGGCGAAATTGAGCAGACAAATTATCATCGGGCAAGCCACTTTTATTGCCAATTTGCTGAATCCGCAGGTCATAGAATTTTTGCGCTACTGTGTCCGGCCCGCCGTCAATACAAGGCGAGGTGCGGCTGCTGATATCCTTGAATGCCGGGCTGACATTGCTGGTACAGGCACTCAATAAAATGGCAAGAGGAAGAATCAGGGCAATATTTTTCTTTTTCATATGATGACCTTAAGTGAAAGAATCTGTTATGAAAGCGATGGTAGTTATTAACGTTATATTAGTATAAACCTATTTTCCCCACAGCCTGATGCGGCAATTAATACGTTAAATAGTCAGTTATTGTTAATATTAATCTGAGATTTATATTTTTTGCTGGGTTTACCTTGCAAACCACTGATCCCAGCGGATGGATCTTTTCGGGCATAGCTGACAATTTTAGTGGCTGAATTTAGCCGCGCACTCCCTGCCATGACGGATTGATCTTTACCACATGCATGACAAATAGTGGTATTGGCCATATTCATGGAGCCACAAAAGGGGCACTTTATTTCCGGCAGATGTTTCTTAAGGTCTTTGTTAGATATTTCACCTAATGGCGCAACATCTGCAGATACTGACCAAACTAAAGCGGCGGCCCAGCCGATTAATGTCCAGCCAAACAGTAGGTTAGCTAAAAAAATAGATCCGGTTTTATTATGCTTGCGAGTTTTGGCGATAATAAAAGGGATAAAATAAAGAATAATAAGTATCAAGCTGTTGGTGATAGAAGACATAGTTTTAACGCCCAGAGTTTTATTATCTATTTAGTCACTTACCTTATCAGAGAAAGCTTGCGATGAATAAGTGTTGGCCCCCGTTATAACCACGGGGGAGGAATAAGCAATAACATGAGTCATGTGGGGTAAGGACAAACCCTGCGGGTTAAATTCGGGTATTATCCACGTAATTTACCGTGCTCTTTCAACCAGCGGGCGGTGCGAATAATCCCTTCATCCAATGATACCAACGGGCGGTAACCTAATTCTAATTCTGCCCGCTGGGTATCCAGTGTCAGGTCAAAATTAAGTTTAGCGACCCCATAATGGGTCAATATTGGCTCTTTTTCGGCTTTATTACCCAATTTCTCCATAGCTCGGGCCATGATATCCATCATTGGGTAGGGCACTGAGCGAATACGGCAGGGCATATCCAACTCTTCCAGCAGATGTTGCACGATGGTGCGCAGTGGGCGAGGTTGTTGATTGGTAATATTATAGGCTCTGCCAGACGGTGTATTTTGGCTTTGAGTCGCCAGCCACATGGCATGCACCGCATTTTCCAGATAGGTCATGTCCACCAGAGCATCACCACCACGGGGCAGCAGCAGGGTGCCATAATATTTAATCATTTGTAGCAGGCGCGGCAGCATCACAGTGTCGTGCGGGCCGAATAAGCCTTGCGGGCGCAAAATAGTAAAATGGGTTTGCGGATTAGACAGCGCTAATTGCTGAATAACCTCCTCGCCAGCGGCTTTGCTGCGCGCGAACTCATTGGCAAAACGGACTGGGCGGAAGTCTTCCTGAATATTTCGATGGTGGTGATAATCGAAATAAATGGCGGGTGAAGAAATATGAATGAAATTCTCCACACCATATGCGGCGGCCCATTCACCTAAACGGCGTGTCGCGCGGACATTGGCCAGTTCAAAAGTTTGCTCAGTGCCCCAGGGCGAAGTAAAACTGGAGCAGTGCCACAGTGTATCGACACCGGCCAGCATGGCTTTTGCCTGCGAGGAAACCAGATTCGTCAGGTCGGCATGAATAAATTCAGCGCCTATCTTTGTCAATAATGCGCCCATCGCCGGATTATTGCCGGTGGCGATGACTTTGATACCCTGACGACGGAGATATTCAACGGCATTTCGGCCTAACCCACAGGTTGCACCGGTGACCAATATCTTCATAACGAATTCGGTTCCCACCAAAAATCAGAATGCTAGAACTTTGAATTATTCGTCCAGCAAATAATATGCCATTCTTTCGTGAAATGCAGCGCTATGCAATCAGAAAGGGCTGACTAAATATAACAAATGTTGCAGTTGGCCGACAAATAACCGTTATTTATCGGCCTTTTGGTGTATTTCCCTACGGGTATTAAGCCTCTGACTTGGCATTTTGCTCGGGTGTGGGCAATTTCTGTTCATGAATAGATTGCTGTTCGCGATCATATTGCACCGCCAAAGTGGCAATACGTTTCGCCATACCCCGAAAAATAAACAGGTGTGCGGGCATCATCACAAACCAATACAGTAATCCGTTAAAGCCCGCCGGATGCCACCATGCCCGGACATCAAAGCTGCGGCGACCACCTAACTCCTTGATAGTAAAAGTGAGCCGCCCAAGCCCCGGCGCTTTCATGCCGAACATCATGGCTAACTGACGTAATGGTTTGAGAGTGATAACTTTCCAGCCATCAATCAGGTCACCCAATTCCAGCGTTTCTCTTTCCGGGCGGCCATAAACCACACCGCCACCGGCCAGATCATCCATCCAGGCGCGGGTTTTCCATAGCGGATTGCCATAGAAATAACCTTCTTTGCCGCCAATTTGCTGGACGACATGCCACAGCGCCTCGCTGGAAGCGGAGGTATAAAGTGTGCAACCCGCCTGTTTGGGATAAAAACCGTAACCCGGTCGCCAACGGGCGCGAGCTTCGGGGTCATAGCCCCAGTCGGGCGAATCCACCACTTCATCCTCGCGGCGCAATGTCTCTTTAACGGCATCATCAAAACTAATGAGTGATTGGGGAATTAGCGCCTGTAAAGCTTGGCCATCAGCCGGTAAATCGTGATTCAGCCCCTCAATCAAAGCACTGGCAATTGGCGTCGGGACTGAGGTCACCATATTGATGAAATAAACCGAGATAAAGCGGGTTGGGAGCGGAATAGGAATCAGCCAGCGCCGTTTACCACTGATTGCAATAAACCGCTCGAACATGGTTTGATAGCTAATATATTCCGGCCCGGCGACATCAAATATGCGATTTTCTGCTGATGGGTGCTTGAGCAATTCTGTTAAGTAAATCAGTAAATTTTCCAGCGCGACCGGGGATGATTTTGAGCGCACCCAGCGCGGCGGCGTCAGAATCGGCAGGTTATAAACCATATCGCGCATCACTTCAAAAGCGGCAGAGCCGGGGCCGACAATGATACTGGCGCGCAGTTCGGTCACCGGAATACCACTTTGGCGCAGCAGGTCACCGGTTAGTTTGCGGGCAATCAGATGAGGGGAACTGTTATCATCGGGTTGTAATGCGCTCAGGTAAATGATCTGCTTGACCGACGGGCTCTGTTGGAGCGCGGTTTTCATATTGGTGGCAGCCAGGCGCTCCTGCTCAATCAAATCCTGCCCGTCGCCCATGCCATGTACCAGATAATAGACGACATCAATATCTTGTAGCGCGGCGATAAGGGTTGAGGGCTGATAAAGATCGACAAAACGGCACTCGACCCCCGGCCATGGCTGCTCTTTTAACCACTCGATACGGCGTGCGGCGGCAGTGACAGCATGCCCTTGCTGGCGTAGTTTTGGCACCAGATGTTGGCCAATATAGCCACTGGCGCCCAGTACCAATATCCGTTGCGGTGTCATGAGCGCTGCTCGGTTAAAAACTCGCGCCATAACGCCACCACTTTTTCCAGGTCACTGCGGCTGATATTAAGGTGAGTAATCATTCTGGTGATTGGCCCAGCACTGATTAATACGCCATGCTCGCGCATCCAAGGGCCAAGTTTAGCGGCGGCCTCGACAGATTGCTGAATATACAGCACATTCGTTTGCGCCCCCGGAGCCACTATCTGCACACCTAATGAGCGCAGTTGTTGCTCCAGCCAGAGGGCATTATCGTGGTCATCTTTTAACCGGGCGACATTGTGCTCTAGTGCATACAGCCCCGCCGCCGCCAAAATTCCCGCCTGGCGCATACCACCGCCGGTCATTTTACGCCAACGGCGTGCGCGTTTAATGTATTCTGCACTGCCACATAATAGCGAGCCAACTGGGGTTCCCAACCCTTTTGATAGACAAATTGTCAGGGTATCGCAATATTGGGTAATGTCACTCAGGGGGACATTCAGCGCTACAGCAGCATTAAAAATACGAGCACCATCAATATGTAACGCCAGTTTTTTCTCGCGGGTCAATGCCCATGCTTGCTGCAAGTAACTCAGTGGCAAGACTTTGCCGCTGTGGGTATTTTCCAGACTCAACAGCCGGGTTTGGGCAAAATGAATATCATCGGGCTTGATAGCCGCCAAGACTTTATCCAGAGGCAAAGTACCGTCATCATTTGCATCAATAGGTTGTGGCTGGATACTGCCAAGCACTGCGGCACCACCGGCTTCATACAGATAATTATGCGCTTTTTGGCCGACGATATACTCTTCGCCGCGCTGACAGTGAGTTAACAGTGCGACCAGATTCGCTTGTGTGCCCGTCGGCAGAAATAATGCGGCTTCTTTGCCGGATAACCTGGCGGCCAAAGCCTCTAAAGCATTCACCGTCGGGTCATCGCCGTACACATCATCACCGACTTCGGCATTGGCCATGGCATTGCGCATCGCGACATCAGGTTGTGTGACTGTGTCACTGCGTAAATCGATCAGCATAATTTTCTCGCAGGTTGGAAAAGAGTGGCTTTATCATAGCGAGAATAGTGAAACAAAAAAGCCCAAGAATATATTATTCATTTAATTCCATGCGCAATGGCCAGTGCTTTATTCAGTTTCCCGAGTGATTTCCCTTGTTTATTAGTGAAAAAACGCTGCTCCAGAATGTTGGCATCTGCTTCGTCATACAGCTTTATATGGTATTTATTGAGAAATGTCGGCAAGCTCCCTTTTTCGATGCCAAAAACCCAGTGCTCACCGATATTTTTTAATCCTTCGAAAACCTCTATCGAACCATATGATGTGTTCTCGCCGGCGAGGACATCGGAATAGACATAATCGAAAATGATTTCACTGCCAGTAGGAGCATAAGTGCCGATGGCTGAAAAGATACGGTCTACCGTGTTGGACGAGAGATACATAATTAGCCCCTCCAGTATAAATAGGTTTTTTTCTCCTTTTTTGACGGGTAAATTTTGTAAGATATCGGTCAAATCCTGTTGATTAAAATCAATGGGAATATAATGTAAGTTTTGTGGGGTTGGGATACTAAGTTCTTGTAGTTTTTCTTTTTTATTGCTCTGGGATACTGGGTGGTCAAGCTCATAAACCCGGCTTTGCTGTAGTTGATTCTGAAAGCGAATAGCCCTGGAGTCAAAACCGGCCCCCAGAATAAAAATGTTGGAGAATTCACTGGCACGTAATTGAAAGAATTCATCAATGTATTTTATTCGGCTAATTAAAAATTCATAGCTGCCCGCAGGTATCTGCGGTGAGAGAATATTGCCTGGCATCAAAAATGATTTTTGTGTCATGGAAAAGAATGAGGTTAAAGAGTGTGAAATTAATAGCGAGATATAATCATCTGTTTTGTATCCTTCTCTTTTTTCACCATAAGATTTTGCTCTGAGTATGCAGATTAGCTCAGCCGAGGGTGAGAAATCTGACATAGTATTTTTTGTCATTTCATTTATCCCCAATACAAATTCGATTTTATTATAAATTTACGCCGTACATTATGAATGAGGATTTAAATAAAACAGTCCCATGCACTTGCTTAATTTTTATCTGTATATGATGTAAAAACTGTTAAGTGGATGGGAAAAACACAAGAATTATTGGCCTCAGAGACCGGTACAAAACCGGTCTCTGGAGTAGGGGATTGAGGTTTTTTGGCAGAATGAACAGTATGTTATTAACGCAGCCAGTTAGTTTTCGCCAATTCTACTACTTCATCACCTCGGCCATTAATTATAGCTCTAAGCATATAAAGGCTGAATCCTTTAGCTTGCTCAAACTTGATTTGTGGTGGCATCGACAACTCTTGCTTGGCAGTGACCACATCTAGCAAGACCGGCCCTGGGTGGGCAAAAGCACTTTCCAGTGCGATATCCAGCTCGGAGGCTTTTTCTACCCGAATGCCTTTAATACCCGCCGCATTGGCGATAGCGGCAAAGTCTGGATTATGTAGGTCGGTACCATCCGTCAAATAACCACCGGCTTTCATTTCCATCGCGACAAAGCCCAGCACACTATTATTAAACACCACAATCTTCACCGGCAATTTTAGTTGTGCCAGAGTGAGGAAATCCCCCATTAACATGGTGAAACCGCCGTCTCCGCATAATGCCACAACTTGCCTATTCAAATCAGTTGCTTGTGCGCCGATAGCTTGTGGCATGGCGTTGGCCATCGAACCGTGGTTAAACGAGCCGAGCAAACGGCGCTTTCCATTCATCTCCAGATAGCGAGCGGCCCACACGGTTGGGGTGCCAACATCACAGGTAAAAATGGCGTCATCGGTGGCATGGCGGCTGATTTGTTGCGCCAGATATTGTGGATGAATTGGCTGATTGTCATTGGCGGTTGCCAGCCCGTCGAGATCTTTGCGGGTGGTACGATAGTGCTCAAGCGCTTTGGTCAAAAACGTATTATCACTTTTAGCGTCTAATTGCGGTAACAGTGCGCCGAGGGTGGTTTTGATATCCCCGACCAGCGCCATATTGACCGGGCAGTGAGCGCCGATGCTGCCGGGGTTGATATCAATCTGGATGATGTTTGCATGGGTGGGATAAAATGCGCGGTAAGGGAATTGAGTCCCTAGTAGCACCAAGGTATCGGCATTCATCATGGCATGATAACCGGAGGCGAAACCAATCAGCCCGGTCATGCCCACACTGTAAGGATTGTCCCACTCAATATGTTCTTTACCCCGCAGGGCATGTACCACAGGGGCTTGCAGCATTTCAGCCAATTTTACCACTTCATCATGGGCATCTGCGCAACCACTGCCGCACATTAGCGTGATATTTTTGGCTTTGTTCAATGTTTCAGCCAATATATTCAACTCACTCATTAGTGGCTGAACCAACGGCAGTTTAGGGGTTTGCCACACCACGGCGGCGTCTTCTGGGGCGGGCTGGAGCGCGACATCGCCCGGCAGCACAATCACGGAAACACCGCGGTTAAGAATGGCTTTGCGCATGGCAATTTCTAAGACGCGCGGCAATTGTTCAGGATTCGAAACCAATTCACAGTAATGACTGCATTCGCGGAACAGTTCTTGTGGGTGGGTTTCTTGAAAATACCCGCTGCCAATTTCACTCGAGGGAATATGCGCGGCGATTGCCAGCACCGGAACATGATTACGATGGCAATCAAATAAACCATTAATCAGATGTAAGTTTCCAGGGCCACAGGACCCTGCGCAGACCGCGAGTTGCCCGGTGAGCTGTGCTTCAGCGCCCGCAGCAAAAGCGGCCACTTCTTCATGGCGAGTTCCCAACCACTCGATTGTTCCCATGCGGTGTAAGCTATCACTCAACCCATTGAGTGAGTCGCCGGTGACACCCCAAATGCGCTTAACACCTGCTTGCTCCAACGTTTTTGCGACCAGTGTTGCCACGGTTTGCTTCATAGTTGTTCCCTCAAGGATTAATAGCGAGTCATTATTCTATACCCGTCATACTTCAAGCTGCTGGTGTGTTGGCTGCTTTCGCTCACCCTGGTTACTTACTTATGTAAGCTCCCAGGGACTTGCTCAGTTGCCGCCTTCCTGCAACTCGAATTATTTAGGGTATATGAGGTCAAAGTATGGCGCGTTTGACGATTCCTGCCCTATTAACAACATGAATAGAGCAAGAATAATTCTATTAAGCCAGTTGGACATTTCCGTGTAACTGGCAACTGCAAGCCAGAACATAACCTTGGGCAATTTCGTCGGTTGTCAGGGTCATGGAGCTGGTGGTGGTGTATTCGCCGTGCAAAATACGGGTTTTACACGAGCCACAAACCCCCGCACGGCAAGCCGCCATCACTGGTACTTGGTGTTGTTCCAGTGCAAATAACAGTGAAGTGCCAACGGGAACTTTCACACTGCGAAGTGGGTGACTGATAGTCATCGTCAGTTCATTGCTGGTATCGATAACTTCATCAGAGGGTCGGAATTGCTCTCTCTGGAAATGGTGACTCGGAACAGCTTGTTCGCGGCAATACTGCTCAACCCAATCCATATAAGGCGCAGGCCCGCAAGTCATTACTCGGCGGTGAGCAATATCTGGAGCGACCTGTTGCATGATCTGAGCATTAATTCGTCCGGCAATAAATCCCTCCGTTGCACCTGATTCAGCCATCAATGTCAGTTGTAATTGCTGTGGATAGCGCTGTAACAACTGTTGCCAGGCATCTGCAAAAATCACATCTGCTGGTGAACGAACATTAAAAATCACGCGGATATCGGCTTTAGGGCGCTGAGCCAATAGATAGCGGCACATTGACATCACGGGCGTAACACCGCAGCCAGCGGCAAGCATCAGGTAGTGGTCATCATCAAAATTGGCGCAGGTAAACTCGCCCTGAGCATCCGAAAGCCACAGATAATCCCCCTTTTTGAGCTGCTGAGTCAGCCATTGTGAGCCTTCGCCACCGCTTAAGCAGCGCACGGTGAGTTGGATAAATGGCGTTAAACCGGGCGTAGAGGAAAGTGTATACGCACGCAAGGTTTCATCACTGTTACGAATGCTGACCAAAGCATATTGCCCCGGTAAATAAGGGTAAAAATCATGATTAATCAACAGCAAGCTCCACACATCAGGAGTTTCTTGCACCATGGAGTGAACTTGCATGCGGTTGGGGCAGAGGGCGGTTGGGCAATCAGTAGGGATAAAGTCAGTCATCGGAGCCTCACAACAAATCAGGTCATTTCTGGCAAAAATAGGATTGATGCCCAGCCAGTGGTAATAAAGCGCATTGGCTGGACATCAGGCGGTAACTTAATGACCCAGAATTGCGTTCATATCCTGTTCTACTGTGGTAATTGGGCGCATACCAAATTTCTCATAGAGGATTGCCATCAGATTGTCGGTCAAGAAACCCGGCGCAGTCGGGCCGGTGTAAATATTCTTCACACCCAATGACAACAAAGTCAGCAGAATAACAATGGCTTTTTGCTCAAACCATGACAGCACCAGGCTGAGTGGCAGGTCATTGACAGTGCAACCCAGTTTTTCTGACAACTTAACCGCCAGCATAATGGCAGAATAAGCATCATTGCATTGGCCGACATCCAGCAGGCGCGGCAACCCTTCTAAAGTCCCAAAATCCAGTTTATTGAAGCGATACTTCCCACAAGCTAAGGTCATGATGATGCAATCTTGCGGAACACTGCGGGCAAAATCAGTGAAATAGCTACGTTCTGTGCGGCTACCATCACAGCCACCGACCAAAAAGACATGGCGCAGTTTTTTCGTGGCAACCAGATCAATGACAGTATCCGCGGCATTGAGTAAGGTTTGGCGACCAAAGCCGACAGTAATCAGGTGTTCCAGCTCATTGTATGGGAACCCCGCCATACCCAGTGCTTGTTCAATAACGGGGGCGAAATCCTCACCTTCCAAGTGATTGACACCCGGCCAGCCAACAATACTACGAGTCCAAATGCGGTCTCCGTAATTCCCCACATTCGGGTCAATAATACAGTTGGATGTCATCAGGATTGGGCCGGGGAATTTAGCAAACTCTGTTTGCTGGTTCTGCCAGCCACTGCCGTAGTTACCGACCAGATGTGAGTAGCGTTTTAACTCTGGGTAACCGTGAGCGGGCAGCATTTCGCCGTGAGTATAAATATTCACCCCGGTTCCCTGAGTCTGCTCCAGTAACATTTGTAAGTCTTTGAGATCATGCCCCGAAATCAGAATAGCTTTACCGGCTACCGGGCGCACGTTAACGGCGGTTGGTTGCGGATCGCCGTAAGCTTGAGTTTCGCCGTGATCCAAAATAGCCATGACATTGAAGTTCATTTTGCCAATGCCCATGGCGTTATTCAGTAAGGTATCGACATCACGCGGTTGGGTACCTAACCAAGCCATATAGGCATGATAATCCGCATAAATTTGTTCATCAAACTGGCCCAATACATGGGCGTGTTCCATATAAGCCGCTGCTCCTTTTAGGCCATATAAACACAACATTCGCAGACCATGAATATCATCACCGACCTCGGCTTTATCAGTATTAAGAGCAAATTGCTGCGCTTGTTGTTGCAGGGTCGGGATATCGTCAGATAACAGTTGCAGTTCGGCCAACGGGTGATCGACCGCAATCTGGTGGTCAATGAGACGGCAGCGAATAGCTAATGATTGGCGTAATAAAATGGCTTCTTTGGCATAACCGACGATGCGGTCTGAGTCAAAGTTCACATTGGTCAGTGTGGAGAAAAAGGCTCTGGGTGCAAAACTGTCAATCTCATGGTCAATAATGCCCAGCTCGCGGGCGGTTAATGCCCAAGCTGAAAGGCCTTGCAACACAGCGACTAATAAGTCTTGTAAATCAGAGGTTTCGGCGGTTTTTCCGCACATCCCTTGCGCGTAGGAGCAGCCATTAGCCGCAGGTGTTCGGATGGTTTGTTCACATTGCACACAGAACATAATTATTTTTCCTTTTAAAGTTGCATTTGTAATGCGTGTTTAAAAGCATAGATGCGGACAGGAGGTTTAAAAAGGCTTTTTTAATGCAACTTTAACTTGTTTTGATTTGGCGCAACTTTTGCTGCGAATGAGAATTTATTCACAATGGGGTAGTGGAGTGCGCAGTAAACTCCGTGGCTCACTGCGCACAAGAAGATTAGGAAGAGAAGAAAGCAATCAATATTGGGGCGAGTAAACTCAGTAAAAAACCGTGTACGATAGCTGCTGGCACCATTTCCAGCCCACCACTGCGCTGCAATACCGGCAGAGTGAAGTCCATTGAGGTCGCGCCGCATAAGCCCAACGCGGTAGAACGACTGCTGCGCACCAGCGTTGGAATCAGCATGATGGCCACCAGTTCACGCGCCAAATCATTGAAGAATGCAGCACTCCCAATTACTGGGCCGAATGAATCAGTCAATAAAATTCCTGATAGTGAATACCAGCCAAAACCAGAGGCCATCGCCAGTCCGGTCTTAATCGGTAAATCCATCAATACTGCAGCAAGTATTCCGCCAGCCAATGCACTAAATGCCACGACAAAGGCCACAATAGCGCCACGGCGGTTCAATACAATCTGGCGTAGCGTCATACCACTGTTACGCAATTGAATTCCGACTAAGAAAAGTAACAAGATCAGCGCCAATTCACTGCCTTTCGCGGCAAATTGCAACCACTCCCATTGGCTCAATCCCAATAAGAAGCCGACAATCACTACGCCGCATAATTTCAATGATTCCAGCGCCATATGCAGGCGCGACGGTAATACTTCCTGGCGGTGGGTATTTTTCCAAGGTGCCTTGCGCTCAAGTAAAAATAGCGCCAATAAATTGGCACAAAAAATACACAGGAAAAAGACGCCGGTATATTGGAAAATAAGCAATAGATTCGCACTCAGGTTTTCCAGAAACGCCAGGCTGATACCCATAAAGAATAAAATAACGTAGACCATCCAGCTTAATAAGCGGTTGATCAATTGAATTAATGTTTTGCGGCTGAGTGGGATCAGATAACCCAAAATTAACGGCAAAAGAATGATCAACAATCCTGAATACACGAGTTATACCGTCCTGCTTTGCAGCTAAAGAAACACCCTTTTTGGGTATCATGAGCAGATGAATAATGGGCTGTGGCGCAATAAACTATCTAAAATCAAGGAAAGAGTAAAGCATACACACCTCCGTATTATTTGACCTATAAGGTTTTTTTGTCTCAGATAATCAAGTAATAGATTAACTCTGTAATCTGATAGTATCAGTATGAATAAATTCGCACCGGAGGCGTAGCATGTATCTTGAGCGTGTAGATATTGTCGGTTTTCGCGGTATTAACCGTATTTCATTGAACCTTGATGATAATACAGTGCTGATCGGTGAGAATGCCTGGGGTAAATCCAGCTTATTAGATGCTCTTACATTACTTTTGTCCCCCGAACCTCAACTTTATCATTTTACCTCGCAGGATTTTTATCATCCGGCAGGTGATGAGAATGCTAAAGAACGTCATTTACAAATTATTTTCACCTTTTGCGAGAAAGATATTGGCCATTGGCGCGCCCCCCGCTATCGCCAGTTAGCCCCGCTATGGATAAAAAATGACGATGATTTACACCGTATTTATTACCGTATTGAAGGTGAATTAGCTGACGATGGCACAGTGTGTACCTGGCGTACTTTCCTTGATTTAGACGGGCGTCCACTGGAGTTACACGATATCGAAAAGCTGGCGCGTGGGGTGATTCGGATTCATCCGGTATTACGCCTGCGAGATGCGCGTTTTATCCGCCGGTTGCGTAGCACTGCCACTGAAAATAACCATCAGCCGGATAAAGTAAATCAGCCGGATAAAGTGGCGTTGAACCAGCAATTGGACCAATTAAGCCGCGAACTGGTTCGTCGCCCACAGAAATTGACGAATGCCGAACTGCGCCAGGGCTTGGAGGCGATGCGCCAACTGCTAGAACACTATTTTGCCGAACAAGGTTCGCAGTCTGTGGGGCTGCGTAATCCTCATCGCCCGCAACCTGAACGCGAAGCCTGGCTCGCTCTCGATAGTATTAACCGTATGGTGGCTGAGCCAAACAGCCGCAGTATGCGATTGATACTTCTAGGAATGTTTTCAACCTTACTGCAAGCAAAAGGGCCATTGAGCCTTGATCCCCATGCCCGTCCATTACTGCTGGTGGAAGACCCGGAAACGCGTCTACACCCGATTATGTTGTCCGTCGCTTGGGGATTACTCAGCCAACTTCCCCTCCAGCGCATCACCACGACAAATTCGGGAGAGTTAATTTCATTAGTACCGGTAGAGAGTATTTGTCGATTGGTGCGCGAATCGTCCAGGGTTGCCACTTACCGCATTGGCCCTCGCGGTATGAGTGCCGAAGATAGCCGCCGCATTGCTTTTCATATTCGTTTCAATCGTCCCTCCGCTTTGTTTGCCCGTTGTTGGCTGATGGTTGAGGGAGAAACTGAAATTTGGTTGCTTAATGATCTTGCTCGCCAATGTGGCTATCACTTTGAAGCGGAAGGTGTAAAAGTGATTGAGTTTGCTCAGAGCGGCCTGCGTCCGTTACTGAAGTTTGCCAACAGAATGGGAATACAATGGCATGCCCTGACTGATGGCGATGATGCAGGGAAAAAGTATGCGGCAACTGTACGGACGATGGCGGATGATGGGCGCGATCACGAGCGGGATCGTTTGACCATTTTACCCGCCCCGGATATGGAGCACTTTTTATATCGCTCAGGTTTTGATGAGGTATATCACCGGATTTCCGGTATTCCGGCAAATGCTAAAATGCAGCCACGCAGAGTGATCGAAAAAGCCATTCATCGCACTTCGAAGCCGGATTTAGCCATTGAAGTGACCAGCTATGCCAGAGAGCGGGGCGTTGAGTTTATCCCTCCGCTGCTGAAAAAAATGTTTTCCCGCGTAGTCTGGCTGGCGCGTGGCCGAGCTGACTAGCGGGGGCATTTTAGACGTCTCTAGCCGCGCGGAAAATGCGTGGCTAAGCCCTGTTCGAGTTGCTCAAGGAGTTGATAACGGCGACGATATTCCGCGCGTTTTTTACTTGGAATATCCTCAATCGGCTTACGTGCAATTCTGGCGGGCAAATTGAAATAGCCTTCTGCGCTTTGTTCTCCGCCCAGAGAGAGCCAGAAATTGTCGTAATCAGCATGTAATTTATCTTTCTTTTTCGCCCGATAGCGCCAATTCTGATAAATATGCGTGCCGTTACCTACAGCCATAATCTGTGTTATCCCCATCAATTCTGCCAAGTAGCAAGTTGCCTCCAAGACTAAACGTTTCGGGAATAAACCATGACAAGCTTTAGTGCAGACCTGAATTTCGCTGTGTGGCGTTTCATGGTCCGCCCCCTGCAACCCACCGATAAACACTGTTTTTTTGTTTTGATAATAAGTGAGGCTGAATGTGAGTAATGCCAGGGTTTGTTGTTGCTCATTAGCGAGCATCAGCGTAATTTCACCCTCTTTATTGAGTTTGGGAATAACGCCCAAATAAAGGGCATACTTTTCCTCATTCTTGCCCGTTAACTCAGTGAGTTTATACGGCGAATGGTGTAGATAGTTGCGGCGTAATAATTCTGGCATACACTGATTTTCCAACTGGAAATGATCCTGTAGTACAGCCAGTTTTTGCCTATTATTTAGCGTGTTAGCCAAATAAGGGCGGTGCAATTTGCAAGGTAAATCCGGTTGAGCACGCAGGATGCTATTGAGAAACGGTTGCTTCACCAATACACCTAGCAAGCTAAAGGTCAGTTTGGGGCTGATTAAGGCACGGGCGATGAATTTAAGCCGAAACTGAGATTCTTGCCACGAACCGCCCAGCGCTTGATTGCCTTTGAATAGCAATGCGATTAACCCCCAACGGTTAATATTATCAGGGATTAATGCGGTGTTATTAATGTTGTGCATGATTAAGTCCGTTATATCAATGTATTTCCCGTGCTATTGGAACAAACGGGAACTAAACAGAGTCTCAATGCATCTTAGATTCCGACTGTAGCCCGGTGGGTGTTTATATGTTGTTTAGTTAAATGAACATTACCGATGCTATTTTCAGCAGGTGGATAATTTACAATTTAAGGAAGGTAATTGATTTGATGCAGTTTAGTAGACGTCAGCGCCGATGGCTTATCGCAATTACCGTTTTCATTATTGGCGGTTTTTTCCTTATTAGGCACCTCATGGCGCCAATACCGGTTGAATTTCAAACGGTAAAAGTTGCTAACCGTGATCTGCAACAGAATGTATTGGCAACCGGTAAACTTGATGCGGTACGCAAAGTTGATGTGGGTGCTCAGGTCAGTGGCCAGTTGGAAAAGCTGTATGTGGAAATTGGCGATCAAGTCAAGCAAGGGCAATTGCTGGCCATGATCGACCCGCAACAGGCGCAGAACCAAATCAAAGAAGTGGAAGCGACGTTGCAGGATTTGAATGCGCAATTAGGGCAGGCGAAAGCTGAGCTGCAATTGGCTGCGGTCACCCTACGCCGTCAGCAAGATTTGGCGAAATTGCAGGCGGTATCACGTCAGGATTTGGACCAGGCGAGCACCACACTGGCGGTGAAAAAAGCGCAAGTTGAGACTATTAATGCGCAAATTAATAAAGCTAAAGCCAGTTTAGATACTGCCAATATTAATTTGGATTACACCAAAATTTCGGCTCCGATGGACGGCGATGTGGTGCAAATCACCACTTTACAAGGCCAAACCGTCATTGCCGCGCAGCAAGCGCCGAATATTCTGACGCTAGCGGATATGAGTACGATGCTGGTGAATGCACAAGTTTCAGAAGCAGATGTGATTCACTTAAAACCCGGCATGAAAGCTTCATTTACTGTCTTGGGTGATCCTGGAAAGCACTTTGATGGTGTACTAAAAGACATCCAGCCCACACCGGAAAAAGTCAATGACGCGATTTTCTATTCAGCGCGTTTTGAAGTGCCTAACCCGGATCGATTATTGCGATTGCAAATGACTGCGCAAGTATCAATTCAGTTGGCTAATGTTCCGCAGGCGATAGTTATCCCTTTATCGGCATTAGGTGATGAACTGGGGACGAATCGCTATCAAGTTGCGGTACTGAAAGACGGCAAAGAAGAAAAACGCGAGGTGACTATTGGCATCCGTAATAACGTCGATGCGCAGGTTGTCTCAGGTTTGAACGTGGGTGAGGAAGTCATCGTTAGCCGCGGTGGCACGGAGGATGCGTAATGACGGCATTGCTTGAATTAAAAGGCATCCGTCGTAGCTATCAGTACGGCGAAGAAACTGTTGATGTATTGCAGGATGTCTCACTGACCATCAATGCGGGTGAGCTGGTGGCGATTATTGGCGCTTCTGGCTCAGGTAAATCGACACTGATGAACATCCTCGGTTGTCTGGACAAACCGAGCGCAGGGGTTTATCGGGTGGCCGGGCAAGATGTTGCAGCCTTAGATAACGACGCACTGGCAGCACTGCGCCGTGAGCATTTCGGTTTCATTTTCCAGCGCTATCACCTGCTACCTCATTTGAGTGCGGCCCATAATGTTGAAGTTCCGGCGGTCTATGCGGGGTTGGGTAAAAATGAACGCCGCGAGCGAGCGAACATGTTGTTAACCCGGCTGGGGCTAGGGGAGCGAGTCAGTTATCAGCCCAATCAATTATCGGGCGGGCAACAACAGCGCGTCAGTATTGCCCGAGCCTTGATGAATGGTGGCCAGGTTATTCTTGCCGATGAGCCAACAGGGGCGCTGGATAGCCATTCCAGTGTTGAAGTCATGGCCATATTAAAACAGCTTCAGCAGCAGGGGCACACGGTCATTATTGTTACCCATGACCCCACTGTTGCGGCTCAGGCTGAGCGGATTATTGAAATCAAAGATGGCCGCATTATGGCCGATTCTGGTTCGAAAACCACGTCAAACGTTGGCACTTCCGATGCAATTAGCCTGACACCACCGGCACCTTCATGGCAACAATTAGCGGGGCGTTTCCGTGAGGCGCTATTAATGGCCTGGCGCGCAATGTCGGCCAACAAAATGCGTACCGCCCTGACTATGTTAGGCATCATTATTGGTATTGCCTCGGTTGTTTCCATCTTGGTGGTTGGGGACGCGGCTAAACAGCTGGTACTGGCGGATATCAGAGCTATCGGCACCAACACGATTGATATTTATCCCGGTAAAGACTTTGGTGACGACGACCCCAGTACGCGGCAGGCATTGGTTTATGACGATATGACTGCGCTAAAAGCACAATCATACGTCAGCGCGGTGTCCCCGACTATCGCGGGTAGTATGCGGTTGCGCTATGGCAATATTGATGTGGCAGCCAGTGTCTCGGGGGTGAGTGAACAATATTTCCGGGTATATGGCATGAAGCTTGAACAAGGTACTGCCATCACCCGCGAGCAGGTTGAGCGTCAGTCACAAGTGGTGGTCATTGACCGCAATACGCAACGCCGGCTGTTTCCTCACCTCAAAGAGGTGGTGGGGCAAGTGATATTGATTGGCAATATGCCCGCTACAATCGTGGGTGTGGTGGAAGAAAAACAATCCATGTTTGGCAGCAGCAAAGCGCTGCGGGTATGGGTGCCCTATAGCACCATGGCGAGCCGGCTGATGGGCCGTTCCTACTTTGATTCGATCACTATTCGGATTAAAGAGGGCTATAGTAGTAAAGAAGCTGAACAGCAGTTGGTCAGATTGCTCACTATGCGCCATGGCAAAAAAGACATATTTACCTACAACATGGATAGCTTACTGAAAACTGCGGAGCAAACTACCCGCACCATGCAGTTGTTCCTCACATTAGTGGCGGTTATTTCACTGGTGGTCGGTGGGATTGGTGTGATGAATATCATGTTGGTCTCGGTCACTGAGCGTACCCGAGAAATAGGGATCCGCATGGCGGTGGGCGCGCGATCCAGTGATGTTATGCAGCAATTTCTCATTGAAGCTATTTTGGTCTGCCTGGTAGGAGGCGCACTCGGTATCTCGCTATCATTTGCCATTGGCTTGATTGTGGAGATGTTTTTACCTAACTGGCAAATTGCTTTCCCACCAGTGGCATTGTTCAGTGCGTTTTTGTGTTCAACTGTGATTGGCGTTGTATTCGGCTATTTACCGGCGCGCAGCGCTGCTCGGTTAAACCCTATTGATGCATTAGCGCGTGAATAGATTAGTCAGAGGATTGATCTTGGTTTATTTGGCCGCATATTAGAAGTGTTATACCCGTCATACTTCAAGCTGCATGTGCGTTAGCTGCTTTCGTTCACCCCAGTCACTTACTCGTGTAAGCTCTTGGGGATTTGCTCAATTGCTGCCTTCCTGCAACTCGAATTATTTAGGGTATGGAAATAAAAATGCCAGTCATTATTTGGCTGGCATTTTGAATCGTCATCGATGTTGCAATGCAACAAGCCGCGTTGCAAATACCTTTAGCACCATAGCGTTAGGTGATGATATGGCCAAGATGCTCTGGAAGATAAGTGCGCAGCTTTAGGCCAATGCAGCGAGTTCCTGCGGTACGGCTTCTTGCAATACTACATCTAACCCGAGTGGAACAATCAGGCTGGCATGGTTCCCTTTTGGCCCCTCATGGACATCAAAGTTAACCATCTGGCCCGCTTTTAACGTTCGGTAGCCATCCATCTGGATAGTTGAATAGTGAGCGAATATATCTTCGCCGCCGCCCTCAGGGCAAATGAAGCCAAAACCTTTGGCATTGTTGAACCATTTAACAGTACCCGTCTCCATACTTCTACGTTCCTCGCAAGGCTATTTTAGTTCGAGATGAGGTAATCACTGGTTAAAGTGAGCGCGAATTGGTTAAAACTCCAACAGCTCACGAAAATACACTCTAGTGGAAATGGCCTTAACGTCAAGAGGGCGGCTTTTGTCAACGTGGGGCAGTTCTTCAAAGTTTGATGCAGCTAACGCTATTATCTTTATTTGGATACAATTTAACTTTTATTAAAGTGAAAAGACCGACTTCTTTCTCTGGCGGCGTTATGGCATAAGTGATGTTAAAATAATAATAGATATCTGCATGAAATGGTCTTATAACCGGAGTGAGGTATTGCTCCTGTGTGGTTCAGTGAAACGATGGGCAGGCAATGGGTAAGAACAACGACTGGCTGAATTTTGAACATTTAGTCAAAGATAAACAAATCGAGGCGCTCAAACCGCCATCTATGTATAAAGTGATACTTAACAACGACGATTACACACCGATGGAATTTGTGATTGACGTTCTGCAAAAGTTCTTTTCTTATGATATTGAACGCGCAACACAACTGATGCTCAATGTGCATTATCAAGGAAAGGCGATTTGTGGTGTTTTTACTGCCGAGGTGGCGGAAACCAAAGTCGCGCATGTAAATCAATACGCCAGGGAGAACGAGCATCCGTTGCTTTGTACGCTGGAAAAAGCCTGATTAAGGCAACTATTGGGAGGTGCCTATGCTCAATCAAGAACTTGAACTCAGTCTCAACATGGCTTTCGCCAGAGCGCGTGAGCACAGACACGAGTTTATGACCGTGGAGCACCTGTTGCTGGCATTGCTAAGCAATCCAGCCGCGCGGGAAGCGCTGGAGGCGTGTACGGTTGATCTGGTGGCCTTACGCCAGGAACTGGAAGCGTTTATCGAACAAACCACACCGACCTTGCCGGTGAGTGAAGAAGAGCGCGACACCCAGCCGACGCTCAGTTTCCAACGTGTGCTACAGCGTGCGGTCTTCCACGTCCAATCGTCAGGGCGCAATGAAGTTTCTGGTGCCAACGTATTGGTTGCCATCTTCAGTGAACAAGAGTCTCAGGCGGCTTATCTACTACGTAAGCATGATGTTAGCCGTCTGGATGTAGTGAACTTTATTTCCCACGGCGCCCGTAAGGACGAACCGGGTCAGGCACCGAATGCAGAAAATCCGGTGAATGAAGAACAGGTAGGAGGGGAAGACCGTATGGAGAACTTCACCACCAATCTGAACCAACTGGCCCGCGTTGGCGGCATTGACCCACTTATCGGTCGTGATAAAGAGTTAGAACGTGCGATTCAGGTATTGTGCCGCCGGCGTAAAAATAACCCGCTACTCGTGGGGGAGTCTGGTGTCGGTAAAACCGCCATTGCTGAAGGTTTGGCTTGGCGTATCGTGCAGGGCGATGTTCCTGAAGTCATGTCAGAGTGCACATTATATTCCTTGGATATTGGGTCACTTCTGGCTGGCACCAAATATCGTGGCGATTTTGAAAAACGTTTCAAGGCGCTGCTGAAACAGTTGGAAAATGACAAAGATAGCATCCTGTTTATTGATGAAATTCATACGATTATCGGTGCGGGAGCCGCATCTGGTGGGCAAGTAGATGCCGCTAACCTGATTAAACCCCTGCTTTCCAGCGGTAAAATTCGGGTCATTGGTTCCACTACCTATCAGGAATTCAGCAATATCTTTGAAAAAGATCGTGCGCTGGCTCGGCGTTTCCAGAAAATTGATATTACTGAGCCGACGCCAGAAGAAACTGTTCAGATTATCAACGGCCTGAAAACGAAATATGAAGCGCATCATGATGTGCGTTATACCGCTAAAGCGATACGCGCAGCGGTGGAGTTATCGGTTAAATATATTAATGATCGTCACTTACCAGATAAAGCCATTGATGTGATTGATGAGGCTGGGGCTCGTAGCCGTTTAATGCCAGTCAACAAACGCAAGAAAACGGTTAATGTGTCGGATATCGAATCTGTGGTTGCCCGTATCGCCCGTATTCCGGAAAAAACGGTGTCTGCCAGTGACCGCGATGTGCTGAAAAACCTGAGCGACCGCTTGAATATGTTGGTGTTCGGTCAGGATAAGGCCATCGATGCGTTGTCTGAAGCGATTAAAATGAGCCGCGCGGGTTTGGGGCATGAACACAAACCTGTCGGGTCATTCCTGTTTGCTGGCCCAACTGGGGTCGGGAAAACAGAAGTCACGGTGCAATTGGCCAAAGCGCTCGACATTGAACTGCTGCGCTTTGATATGTCTGAATATATGGAGCGTCATACAGTTAGCCGCTTGATTGGTGCGCCTCCGGGATATGTTGGTTACGATCAAGGTGGTTTGTTGACCGATGCGGTTATCAAACATCCTCATGCAGTTTTGCTGTTGGATGAAATTGAAAAGGCGCACCCGGATGTATTTAACCTGCTATTGCAGGTGATGGATAACGGGACACTGACGGATAACAATGGTCGTAAAGCCGATTTCCGTAACGTTATTCTGGTGATGACTACCAATGCTGGTGTGCGCGAAACACAGCGTACTTCCATTGGTTTTAAACAGCAGGATAACAGTACTGACGCGCTGGAAGAGATCAAAAAAGTGTTTACTCCGGAGTTCCGTAACCGGTTGGATAACATCATTTGGTTCAACCACCTGTCTCCAGCAGTTATCCAGCAAGTCGTTGATAAATTTATTGTTGAGTTGCAGGCGCAATTAGATGCTAAAGGTGTGTCACTGGAAGTCAGTGAAGAAGCACGTAATTGGTTATCTGATAAAGGCTACGACAAGGCGATGGGCGCGCGGCCAATGGCTCGAGTGATTCAGGAAAACCTGAAAAAACCACTGGCAAACGAGTTGTTGTTCGGCTCTTTGGTTGATGGCGGTTCGGTCACTGTTGGGCTGGATAAAGAAAAACAGCAGTTGGCTTATGAGTTCCAAAGTGCGCAAAAACGCAAAACTGAAGGTGCCGTTCACTAAGTTAGCCAGTCGCTAGCTTTGCGGGAACTTCAAATTAAGAGCGAAATAAAGGGCGATAAGCTAATTTAGCTATCGCCCTTTTTATTTCTTTGCACATTTTACTTTTGTTTGTATGGTGAATAAATGCACTAAATAGACAAATAAAAGAAAACGCAAAACGCCCTAGCCATAAATGGGAAGGGCGCCGGAGGGGGGACTACATCCTCAGAGCTCGCCAGTCTTAAACTGGCGACAGATTAGCCGATTAACGGCTACGGAAGACAATGCGGCCTTTGCTCAGGTCGTACGGGGTCAGCTCTACAGTGACTTTGTCACCCGTCAGGATGCGGATATAGTTTTTACGCATTTTACCGGAGATATGAGCGGTTACCACGTGCCCGTTTTCCAATTCAACGCGGAACATGGTGTTCGGCAGCGTATCAAGAACGGTGCCCTGCATTTCAATATTGTCTTCTTTGGCCATCGAATCCTCTAGGTGTAACTACCTTAGTTTTTAACCGGCAAGATAATGCCGAAAAACCCACATTATGTAAAGAAGTGTTGGCGGTCATCGCACCATTTCAGCAAAATTAGTCTGCCGGTAAGAGGGGATAAAGCCTAATGTGGGGTTCTTTTCAACGGTTGAGCTTTACTGCATCGCGGATGAAAAATTCAACGATTGCGGTAACCAGCATTCAGCCGGTAGTGGACTAAACTGGAGTTGACTCAACTGCTGCAAAAAAAAGTTTCGTGGGATCTCAATCGCACCCAGCGACGCAGTGTGAGCGTTGAGGACCTGACAGTCAATCAGTTCTCCACCATGATGGGTAAAATGATGGCAAAAAACCATTAAAGCGCTCTTTGAGGCATTATTAGCCCGACTAAACATGGATTCACCACAAAAGAGTGAGCCCACAGAGATACCGTACAAACCACCAACCAGTTCATTTTCCAACCAAACCTCTACGGAATGAGCATTGCCCAGCGTATGTAAGTGGCAATAGGCTTGCTGTACATCATCGCCAATCCAGGTTCCTTCATTACGCTGAGTAGCACAGGCGCGAACAACATCTTCAAAAGCATGGTTGATTGTAAATTGATAAGGGCAGTGGCGTAGAAAACGCCGCATACTCCGGCTGATATGTAAATCTTCTGGGTACAATACAGCGCGGGGGTCGGGTGACCACCATAAAATCATTTCCCCTGGACTGAACCAAGGGAAAATTCCCCGTTCATAGGCTGCCAGCAAACGAGGAGGAGATAAATCCCCTCCTAAGGCCAACAATCCGTTTGGTTCGCGTAGCGCCAGCTCAGGTGAGGGGAATGCAAATGATTGAGAAGAGAGTTGTGTGATACGCATAAATCCCCTTGGTGACTCTATACAGGCCCAGCTGGGCAGACTCTGGTACTTGACGTCGCATTGTTGCTAGCAATACTCGTTACTCGGCCCATCTGCAAATTTCACTCTTACAAGGCCTTTGTAACTCATATTTAAATTGGCTGTTGGCGCTAAGTGTCAATAAGAAGTTATCACCCGAGTCTCTTGGCTGTTCAAGTCTATCGAGATTAATCAGCCACAATGTTAACCCATCAGGTTTGAAACCCACCAAGGATGGTATATACACCGTCCCAATCGATTTATCGTCTGTTTGGTATGACTACAACTTCAATGACTTTGTATATAATTATCTATAACAAGTCAGACTGCTTTGCTTTCAGTTTTTTACTTAATATTAGCTATGAATTGGTCGATTATCTGCCATTATTCAGTCGCATTACTCACAAAGAATCTTTGTATTAATGCCTTTGATGGAATTGGTAGTAGCGCCCCTTGTTTTGCAATAAGCTCTGATGGTCGCCTTGTTCAACTATCTTCCCGCCATCCATCACACAAATCCGATCCATATATTCCAACCCATACAAGCGATGAGTGACAATAATTAAGCTTTTATGCTGACAGTGCTGACGCAATAACATCAGAATCTGTTGTTCGGTTTCCGCATCTAACCCTTCGGTAGGTTCATCAAGGAGTAGCAGTGGCGCTGGATGTAGCAATGCGCGGGCAATTCCCAAACGGCGTTGTTCACCACCAGATAATGGGCGGCCACCATCCCCCAGCCAGGCATTCAGTCCTTCGCTATTATCTAACAAATTAGCCAAACCAACTTGCTCCAAAACAACTTTGAGTTGAGCATCGGATGCAGCAGGGTGGGCCAGTAGCAGGTTTTCCCGCAATGTACTGCTAAAAATATGCACCCGTTGGCTGACGACTGTCATCATTTGGCGTAGTACAGTTTCATCATAGTTGGCTAAAGGTTTCCCATTCAGTGAGATGATACCTTCATTTGCGTCCCATGCTCGGGTTAATAACTGCAACAGTGTAGATTTACCACAGCCAGTACGGCCCAATAGCGCAATATGCTCCCCTGCGGCTAGTGACAGCGATATATTTTGTAAAACGGGTAAAGGTTGCTGTGGGTAAGTAAAACTCAGCCCTGTCACTTCTAGCGCAGCTTGTTGGGCTACTGCCGGGCCGGTAACTGGGAATGTCACTTCGGGCTTTTGTTCCATTAACTGACCAACACGGGTTGCTGACGCGATAACTTGCCCCAAGTGTTGGAAAGCGCCTGCTACAGGTAACAGAGCTTCAAAAGCTGCTAATGATGTGAAAACAAACAGGGCCAATAATGCCCCTGGCTGGCTGTTACCATTTATCCCCGCAGCAGCGAGCCATAAAATTAATGTTACTGTCAGGCCTGAAGCGAGAATCATTAAAGCTTGGGCTAAACCAGCCAGGGATGCTTGCTGCTTCTGACGGATCATCCAGCGCTGTTCGATGTCCTCCAATGAAGCGCGAAAGCGTTGTAATGCGCCGAAAACCAACAGTTCGGCCTGGCCTTGTAGCCAAGAGGTTAGCTGTGAACGATAAAGGCCGCGCAGATCTGTTAAATCACGGCCAATAGGCTTACCGGCACGATAGAAAATCAATGGCACTAACAATAATAACCCAAGCAGAATGGCACCGAGTGTCAGGGCTAAACTGGCATCAATGTAACTCAGGCCAAATGTTACTGTTGCTATGATAACAATCGCGGCAACCAGCGGTGAGATGACTCGCAGATAGAGATGATCGAGTGTATCGACATCGGCAACCAGGCGATTCAGCAATTCGCTTTGGCGAAAGCGAGCAATACCAGCAGGGGAGAGGGGTAATATTTTCTGGAATGCAAAGATCCGCAGATGTGCCAGTACTCGGAATGTCGCGTCATGGCTGACAACTCGCTCGGCATAACGGCCGGCTGTTCGGATAATCGCAGCGCCTCGAACACCGGCGGCAGGTAGCAGATAGTTAAATGTATACAACCCCGCTGGGCCTGCAATCGCGGTCCCAGCCAGGAACCAGCCTGATAATGTGAGTAACCCTATACTGGCCAGTAATGTGATGATGGCCAACACAATACCCAGACAAATCAGGAACCAATGACGGCGATACAACGCCAGGAAGGGGAGAAGTACTCGCATGATTAAAGCTCCTCACTGCGGTGGGACAGCAGGTTGGCAAATGAACCGGCAGATTGACTCAGGCTGGAGTAATCACCTTGCTGAATTAATAAGCCATTATCCATCACCCATATTTGATCATACCCCAGCGTATCTTCCAACTGATGGGTGACCAGCAATGTGGTCTGCTTACGGGAGGCTTCCTCCAGCGCTTTCATAACTAACTGTTCGCTATGGGCATCCAAACTGGCAGTGGGTTCGTCTAGTAGCAAAAGTCGGCATGGGTTGAGTAATGCTCTGGCAACCGCCACTCGCTGGGCTTGCCCAACAGAAAGACGTGCCGAATGGTCACCGACTTCAGTATCTAATCCTTGTGGTAAGTCATTGAGGAATTCATTGATATATGCGCGCTCAATGGTCAGCTGCAGTTGGTTATTGTCAGCATTAGGTTGGCCTAGCAAAATATTGGCGACTAGCGTCTGTTCCGGTAAGTGCGGATTTTGGCCGACCCAACTTAACTGATTTCGCCAAACTTGCGGATCCAGGTCACGCAATTCAATGCTGTTGACTTTTAATGAGCCACGATAAGGTAAAAATCCCAATAACAAATTCAGCAAGGAGCTTTTACCCGCCCCACTTAAACCAACAATAGCAACTCGTTTGCCCGCAGAGAGAGAGAATGTTAATGGCCCAGCCAAGCGAGTCCCCGTGGGGGACAGAATTTCCAGCGCGTCAGCTTCAAGAGTGATGGCATCAGTGCCATCCAGAACTTTATCGCCACGACCAATAGTTTCACTTTCGCTACTTAAAAATGTTACCAATGATTCAGCAGCACCAACAGCTTGTGCTTTGGCGTGGTAAAACGTACCTAAGTCTCGTAGCGGCTGGAAGAATTCAGGTGCCAAAATTAAAACCAGAAAACCAGAGAATAGGGTGACACCAAGGCCGTAGCTACCAAAATTCAATTCACCTAAATAGGAAAAACCAAAGTAGACGGCAACCACTGCGATGGATATTGCCGCGAAAAATTCCAATACAGCGGAAGAGAGGAAAGCCATACGCAGAACTTCCATGGTGCGGCGACGGAAATCTTCTGAGGATTCACGAATTTGGTCTGTTTCTGCTTTGGCGCGGTTAAATAACCGTAAAGTGTCCAGACCCCGCAAACGGTCGAGAAAGTTGCCACTCAGACGCGCTAGTGCGACAAAATTACGCCGGTTAGCATCGGCAGCGCCCATTCCGACCAGCACCATAAACAAAGGGATCAGTGGTGCAGTGACAAATAAAATTAAACCTGCTGCCCAGTTGATAGGGAAGACAGCAATCAAAATAAGCACTGGAATAAAGACAGCCAAGTACATCTGCGGCAGATAGCGAGAATAGTAATCCTGCATATCTTCAATCTGTTCCAAGATAATCGTTGCCCAACTTCCGGCGGGTTTGCCTTTTACCCACGCAGGGCCGAGTTGCTCTAATCGGTCTAACACGATTTTGCGAATCTGTTGACGTACTTTCATGCCGCAAATAAACCCTACTCGCTCACGTAACCAGCTGATCACGGCGCGCACGGCGAAGGTTCCGGCTAGCAAACCAAAATCAGTGATTAATTCCGTGCGCGGGACTTTGTCAATGATCAGCGCTTGCAGCAAGGTGGCCAATAACCAAGCCTGAGTAATAATCAGTAACCCACTGAGGAGGCCTAGTAGCATAGACAGGCGGAGCCAACGTTGCGCGGGGGCGCTTTGTTTTTTCAGCCAACGAATCAACTCATACTGTCGTGTTTTATTCATCGGATAATTTTCTGCGCAAGGTACGGGAAAGCTTCAAAAAATATTTGTCACCTTTGAAGATGGCAAACCAGCGAGGGGCAATATTACCTCGTCAAGCCATGAGGGGAAACCATAATGCTTGTGATAGTCGCCGCATTAGTCGATATCTATAATTTGCTGTTTTTCATTGACATGCCGATATGCAAAATAAAGGGCCAACAGAAATTAAAAACGGGCGGCTCACATATCTGTTAGCTGCCCGTCTGTATTAGGTGAAATGGTGATATCAATATCAATGTGGATTATTTGTCGTTAACTAATCCATCCAGATAGCGTTCTGCATCCAGCGCGGCCATACAGCCGGTGCCGGCGGAGGTGATTGCCTGGCGATAGATATGGTCCATAACATCACCTGCAGCAAACACACCAGGAATTGAGGTTTGTGTTGCATTGCCCTGAATACCGGACTGCACTTTAATGTAACCATTTTCCAATGCTAATTGATCACCAAAAATGGCAGTGTTAGGGCTATGACCAATAGCAATGAAGACACCGGCTACCGCTAACTCTTCAGTTTCGCTATTTTTGGTGGATTTCAGGCGCACACCTGTGACGCCCATATTGTCTCCCAGCACTTCGTCCAAGGTGCGGTCAGTATGGAGCACAATATTACCGTTCTTCACTTTTTCCATCAGACGGTCGATCAGAATTTTTTCTGAGCGGAAGCTATCTCTGCGGTGAATCAGATGAACTTCCTCGGCAATATTTGCCAGATACAACGCTTCTTCAACGGCAGTATTGCCACCGCCGACCACAGCAACTTTTTGGTTGCGATAGAAGAAACCATCGCAAGTTGCACAGGCGGAAACCCCTTTGCCCTTGAATGCTTCTTCCGATTCCATCCCAAGATAACGCGCAGATGCGCCGGTTGCGATGATCAGTGCATCACAAGTGTATTCAGCACTATCACCAAACAAGCGGAATGGGCGGTTTTGTAGGTCGACTTTATTGATGTGGTCGAACAGAATTTCTGTTTGGAATTTTTCTGCATGTGCATGCATCCGTTCCATCAGCGCCGGGCCAGTGAGGCCTTCTGGGTCACCAGGCCAGTTTTCGACATCGGTAGTGGTGGTCAATTGACCGCCTTTTTCCATTCCTGTAATCAATACGGGACTCAGGTTGGCACGTGCCGCATACACTGCTGCGGTATAACCCGCAGGACCAGAACCCAAAATAATCAATTTGCTATGTTTAGCGGTGCTCATGAATACCTCTTTCCCATATGACGGACAATGTTAACGATTGTAGGGAAGTTCGAGCATTAAAAAAAGCAGACAAAAATGTTGTTAGCGATTTGTTTGATAGGTAATGCCTATTTAATACACTAAATGTATCAAGAACCAGCAGTTAGGGGCAAAACGAAGTCGAGCTGAGTGCAAATGAGATAGAAATATCTTTTCAGGTGACGAGAAAGACAGCCTTAAAAATCTTTGACCCTATAAAAAATGTGGCTTGCAGAGCGATCGTTAAAAAAATATCAACAATTTAGATACATTATTTTGCATCATTTTATAGCATTTTTAGGATGAAAAAATAGCGAAGAGAAGCGCTCCTGATTTTTAATTCTGGCATGTTGTACTGATTTAACTTCTTTTACTTTGACAATCGGCTGTGCATTTGCGAAAACATCATAGGAAGAAGAAATTATCTGCGCGCCATAATTTCAGATTTGGTGTCAGTGATACCAAGCGAAAACCCTGGAATGTTTTCGATTAATGCTGGATGGCATGTGGAGTATGTTCTCGGATAACTGCAGGGGGGAGTTTCTGTTGTTGTTCGTGATGCGCTATCTCTTCCTCAACGCTAATAATCATCGAGTACCTCGCATACAGTTGGACAGACAGGGTGTGAGATAACAACGTGTTGATATATTTGCATAAAACAGGCTGCGGGTCGTGTCTGTAGCAGGCTCAAAATTTATAGTCAATGAGAGCATGTCGCAGACTCAAGGAAATTAAGAGAGATTATAAGATGATAGATAATAAAAAACGCCCGGGGAAAGAGCTCGATCGTATAGATCGTAACATCCTGAATGAATTACAAAAGGATGGGCGTATTTCTAACGTTGAGCTTTCAAAACGAGTAGGGTTATCCCCAACACCATGTCTGGAACGGGTTCGCCGCTTAGAGCGTCAGGGCTTCATTCATGGCTATACCGCACTGCTTAATCCACAATATTTGGATGCATCACTGCTGGTTATTGTTGAGATTACTCTGAATCGTGGCGCTCCGGATGTGTTTGAGCAATTTAATGCCGCTGTAAAAAATCTTGAGGAAATTCAAGAGTGTCACCTGGTTTCCGGTGATTTCGACTATTTGTTGAAAACTCGTGTACCTGACATGTCTGCTTACCGTACATTACTCGGTGAGACCTTGCTTCGCCTACCGGGAGTCAACGACACCCGCACTTATGTGGTCATGGAAGAAGTGAAGCAGAGTAACCGCCTTGTTATTAAAACGCGGTAAACAGGCAGGTGCAAAACCTGAGTAATTTGGTTACACTCCTGTTTATTCATACAGTTTCAACGCCGGGAGGGTTCTCGGCGTTGCTACTCATACCAGTTAACAGGAACCTGGAGAGCCTTTCTTGAGCCAGGAATATACAGAAGATAAAGAAGTTACTTTGAAAAAACTCAGCAGTGGGCGCCGTTTGCTTGAGGCTGTTTTGATTGTGGTAACGATTTTGGCAGCCTTCCTAATGGCCGCGCTGCTCAGTTTCAACCCTTCAGACCCGAGTTGGTCGCAAACCTCATGGCATGAGCCGATCCATAATCTTGGTGGAAGTGTGGGCGCTTGGATGGCCGACACATTGTTCTTCACTTTCGGCGTCTTGGCTTATGCAATTCCTGCCATCATGGTGATGTTGTGCTGGGCAGCATTTCGTCAGCGTGATGCCAGTGAGCATGTCGATTATTTTGCACTCTCGCTGCGATTGATCGGCACATTAGCCCTAATTTTAACGTCATGTGGTTTAGCTGCATTAAATATTGATGATCTTTACTATTTCGCCTCTGGCGGAGTGATCGGCAGTCTCTTTAGTAATGCCATGTTGCCATGGTTTAACGGCGTGGGGGCAACCCTGACATTGCTCTGTATCTGGGCTGTTGGCCTGACGCTCTTTACCGGTTGGTCATGGTTGGTTATTGCTGAAAAAATTGGTGGGGTAGTCTTAGGCTCGTTGACATTTATGACTAATCGTTCACGTCGAGAAGAACATTATGACGATGAAGATTACCACATTGATGAGGCGATGACTGCTGACCAAGACAAAGGTGTGACGCCGAATAAATCAGTTGCAGGCGTAACCGCGGCTACGGCGCTGGCGGCAAACTCTGCCCATGCTGATGACGATGACGTATTGTTCTCGGCACCATCTGTAACAGACGCGCCTGTCAGCCCGACATTGGATAGGGCAACACTGACTAGCGAAGTACCAACTGAAACTGAAGAGAACGATGAAGCATTAAATAACCATGACCCATTATTGAGTACATTACGTGCAACAAATAATGATGAGCAGTCTGGATTATCTCCTGCGGGTCCTTCGTCCGAACCTGTTATCAGTCACAGTACAGCACCGATGGCAGATAATATGGCCGCAATACCGCCGCTCTATTCTTTTGAAATTCCACAAGAAGCGACGTCTCCTGCGCCAACACGTGTAGCACCTCCGGTTGAAAGGCCTGAGCCTCAACTGGGTTCATGGGATAAACCAGCAACACCCGCTAGCCATTCTCCCTTTGATTTTTCAGCGGCGCAGCGTCATAGCGATCAGATAGAAAGTACGCCTTATATGAACCCTGGAATAGGCACAGATAGTGATGGTCTGGCCCCTATGGGTTCGCCAAGTCGCCCTGCGTCTACGGTCGGAATAGTGGCAGCCAGTGTCGCCACAGCCACGTTTATGCCCGCATTTACCGCTACCAGTGATAGCAGTTCGCAGGTTAAACAAGGTATTGGCCCTGAATTACCCCGGCCTAATCCTGTTCGAATCCCGACACGGCGTGAGCTTGCTTCCTACGGTATTAAACTACCGTCTCAGCGTATGGCAGAGCAGGAACAGCGAGAGCAAGAAGCACAAGCACCTCAAGTTACTGAAACGTTATTTACAGCGGCGGTTGCGTCTGAAGATGATGATGCATTACAGCAGGCAATCTTGCGTAAAGCTTTTGCTGACCAACAATCAGAGCGTTACGGGCAATCAGCCGATGAGGGAGTGAATACTTTCTCCGCAGCAGAGCCAGAAGATGAACAAGCTTTGCAAGAGGCGGCATTGCGACAAGCCTTTGCAGCGCAACAGCAACATCGTTATGGTTCTTCGGGTGATGAAAATCATGATGCTAGCGAATATAAAGATGCCGTTGTTGAAGAAACGCAACCCGTAGATACCCGGAGCGCCTTTACGTTCTCACCGGTTGCCGATCTGGTCGATGAAAGCCCACGTGAGCCTCTGTTCACGTTGTCGCCGTATGTTGACGAAGCTGCACAATCAACAACGGTGCAAAGTACTTCGGCAATTATGCAAAGTACTTCAGCACCTGAGCAGACTTCGGCTTATCAGCCATCACAAGCAAATCAAGCGTATTCAGGTCAATCAATACCAGCACAGCCGACGGTACCAGTACAGCCACAGCCAGTGCCACCAGCGCAGCCAACTCCGGCTATGGACAGTTTGATTCACCCCTTCCTGATGCGTAATGATCAGCCTTTGGTCAAACCGACAACACCATTGCCAACATTGGATCTCCTTTCTTCTCCGCCAGAGGAAGAGGAACCGGTTGATATGTTTGCTTTGGAGCAAACTGCTCGCTTGGTCGAAGCGCGGTTAGGTGATTATCGGGTGAAAGCAGAGGTGGTGGGCATTTCTCCGGGGCCGGTCATTACCCGCTTTGAGCTTGATTTAGCGCCGGGAGTCAAAGCTTCGCGCATTTCTAATCTTTCTCGCGATTTGGCTCGATCTCTTTCGGCTATTGCTGTGCGTGTGGTGGAAGTGATTCCAGGCAAACCTTATGTCGGGCTTGAACTGCCAAATAAACATCGTCAGACGGTTTATCTACGCGAAGTCCTCGATTGCGCCAAATTCCGCGATAATCCGTCGCCATTAGCTATCGTGCTAGGTAAGGATATTGCTGGTCAACCAGTTGTGGCCGATCTCGCTAAAATGCCCCACTTACTGGTGGCGGGTACCACTGGTTCAGGTAAATCGGTGGGCGTTAACGCCATGATCCTCAGCATCTTGTATAAAGCCACACCAGAAGATGTGCGCTTTATCATGATTGACCCGAAAATGCTGGAGTTGTCAGTGTATGAAGGCATTCCTCATCTGTTAACCGAAGTGGTTACTGATATGAAGGATGCGGCGAATGCATTGCGTTGGTGTGTCGGCGAAATGGAACGGCGCTATAAGCTGATGTCTGCATTGGGTGTGCGTAACCTTGCGGGATATAACGAACGAGTTGCTCAAGCTGAAGCTATGGGGCGTCCAATCCCCGATCCATTCTGGAAACCCTCTGATAGTATGGATATCTCACCGCCAATGTTGGTGAAATTGCCTTATATCGTGGTGATGGTGGATGAGTTTGCTGATCTGATGATGACAGTGGGCAAGAAAGTTGAGGAATTAATTGCTCGTTTGGCGCAAAAAGCCCGAGCTGCTGGGATTCATTTAGTCCTCGCAACTCAGCGCCCGTCGGTGGATGTGATTACTGGCCTCATTAAAGCCAATATCCCGACCCGCATCGCATTTACGGTTTCTAGCAAGATAGATTCGCGAACTATCCTTGATCAGGGCGGCGCAGAATCGCTACTGGGTATGGGGGATATGCTGTATATGGCACCTAACTCCTCAATTCCGGTACGTGTTCACGGCGCTTTTGTCCGAGATCAGGAAGTGCATGCCGTGGTTAATGATTGGAAAGCTCGCGGTCGTCCTCAATATATTGAGAGTATTCTCAGTGGTAGTGAGGAAGGTGAGGGCGGTAGCCTTGGTTTGGATAGCGACGAAGAATTGGACCCACTGTTTGATCAGGCAGTGAACTTTGTTCTGGAGAAACGCCGTGCGTCTATCTCCGGTGTGCAGCGTCAATTCCGTATCGGCTATAACCGTGCCGCACGGATTATTGAGCAGATGGAAGCTCAGCAGATTGTCAGTACACCGGGCCATAATGGTAATCGTGAGGTCTTGGCTCCGCCGCCACATGAATAGTCATATTTTGCTCTGGGGCAGTTAACATAGATAGGGCCGCTTTGCGGCCCTTATGCAAAGAAGCGTAAACCCCAGATTTATCAGATTAATATACTAACGCAACGGAAATGCTTCAGCTAAAGTGGACAGGTTTATGATGTGCATTCAGCTTACCGGTCATAGACTTAAACGGCACATAGAGTGACAATATAACTCGATCACTGAATTCGCCTTTGTGGCAGCCCGATTAGGGTGCATGAATTTTATAAGGTATTTAGAATAATGAAAAAACTGCTTGTTGCTTGCTGTCTTTTATCGGGTTTAATTTCAGCTCACGCGCTGGCAGATGCCAGTTCCGACTTACAAGGTCGCCTGAGCAAGGTAAATAGTTTCCACGCTAACTTCTCGCAAAAAGTGACCAGCTCAGAAGGGACTGCGATACAAGAGGGTGAGGGGGAGTTGTGGGTGAAACGGCCAAATCTATTTAACTGGCATATGACATCCCCTGACGAGAGTGTCTTGATTTCTGATGGCGAAACGCTGTGGTTCTATAACCCGTTTGTTGAACAGGCCACAGCGACCTGGTTGAAAAATGCTACAGGTAACACTCCATTTATGCTGATTACCCGCAACAATCCGGATGACTGGAAACAGTATAATGTGAAGCAAAAAGGCGATGATTTTGAACTGACGCCAAAGAGCGCCAGTGGCAATTTGAAGCAATTTGCTATCACAGTGACGCCAACGGGCACTATCAAAAGCTTTACTGCGGTTGAGCAAGATGGGCAGCGCAGCGCTTATACGCTGAAAGGTCAGCAAAATAGCTCTGCGGATGCCAGTAAATTTAAATTTACCCTACCAAAAGGCGTGACGCTGGACGACCAGCGGCAGTGAGGTCAGTGTGAGTAATATGTCCCTCGATTTTTCCCAGAATGAGTTTCAACCATTGGCTGCGCGGATGCGGCCTTTGACGTTGGAGCAGTATATTGGTCAGCAACATTTGCTGGCTCCGGGTAAACCGTTACCACGGGCAATCGTTGCTGGACAATTACACTCAATGATCCTTTGGGGGCCACCGGGAACCGGCAAAACCACCCTAGCCGAAATTATTGGTCGCTATGGACAGGCAGATGTCGAACGTATTTCTGCGGTGACTTCCGGCATTAAAGAGATTCGCGAAGCTATTGAGCGCGCGCGGCAAAACCGTGATGCGGGTCGGCGGACAATTTTATTTGTCGATGAAGTCCATCGCTTCAATAAAAGTCAGCAAGATGCATTTTTACCCCATATTGAAGATGGCACTATCACTTTCATTGGCGCCACAACAGAAAACCCGTCATTTGAACTGAATTCGGCGTTGCTCTCTAGAGCTCGGGTCTATTTGCTGAAAGCTCTCACCGCTGCCGATATTGAAAAAGTTATTGAGCAAGCAATGTCAGACAGCAGCCGGGGCTATGGTGGGCAGAATATAAAACTGCCAGATGAAACTCGCCGTATGATGTCTGAATTGGTGGGAGGCGATGCGCGCAGGGCCCTGAACAGCCTTGAAATGATGGCAGATATGGCAGAAATAGATGCCAATGGGGTGCGGGTATTGACCCCAGACCTACTGAAAGAAGTGTCTGGCGAACGTAGTGCGCGCTTTGATAATAAAGGCGATCGTTATTATGACCTTATCTCGGCAGTCCATAAGTCTATTCGTGGGTCCGCACCAGATGCCGCTTTGTATTGGTATGCGCGAATTATTACGGCGGGCGGCGATCCGCTCTATGTGGCCCGGCGTTTATTAGCCATTGCATCAGAAGATATCGGTAATGCCGATCCTCGCGCGATGCAAGTGGCTATATCAGCGTGGGACTGTTTTACCCGTGTTGGTCCGGCGGAAGGTGAGCGAGCCATTGCTCAGGCAATTGTTTATCTGGCTTGTGCGCCGAAAAGTAATGCAGTTTACACGGCGTTTAAAGCAGCCATGCAGGATGCGCGTGATAAACCTGATTTTGATGTGCCGGAACATCTGCGCAATGCGCCAACCAAACTCATGAAAGAAATGGGGCTAGGGGCTGAATACCGTTATGCCCATGATGAACAACATGCTTATGCTGCTGGTGAGAACTATTTCCCGCCAGAAATGGCCGCAACTCGCTACTATTTACCGTCATCCCGAGGTCTGGAAGGCAAAATTGGTGAAAAGCTGGCATGGCTGGCTGAGCAGGATCAAAATAGCCCGATAAAACGCTACCGCTAGCCTTGCTGTTGCGGTAAGGTTAGCGCTATATAGAACGGCTAAGCGGCTGTTTATGCTACTTACGTCGTTAAATTCTTTTCAATAACCATTTATACCCCCAAACCATGGCGTTGCTAACAACATTGCAATTCCAGTTCAAGGGTATAACCATAACTACAAGCACAGGACTAGCATGCTCGATCCCAATATGCTGCGCAATGAGCTAGACGCAGTCGCCGAAAGACTGGCTCGCAGAGGTTTTAAACTTGATGTTGAGATGTTGCGCCAACAAGAAGAGCGCCGCAAAGTTTTACAGGTTGAAACAGAAAGTCTGCAAGCAGAACGTAACTCCCGATCGAAATTGATTGGTGCGGCCAAGGCGCGTGGCGAAGATATTGAACCATTACGCTTGGAAGTTAATGTTTTGGGTGAAAAGCTGGATGCAGCGAAGGCCGAGCTGGACAAGTTGCAAAACGAAATCCGCGATCTGGCATTGTCCATTCCTAACCTGCCGGATGATTCTGTCCCAGTGGGTAAAGACGAAAACGATAATCTTGAAGTCAGCCGTTGGGGTGAACCTCGCAAGTATGACTTTGAGGTAAGAGATCACGTTTCTCTCGGCGAAATGGCCGGTGGGCTTGATTTTGCCGCCGCAGTGAAACTGACTGGCGCGCGTTTTGTGGTGATGAAAGGGCAAATCGCCCGGATGCACCGCGCATTAGCACAGTTCATGCTCGATCTGCACACAGAAAAACACGGTTACTTGGAAACCTATGTTCCTTATCTGGTTAACCATGCGACCCTCTATGGTACTGGCCAGTTGCCTAAGTTTGGTGGTGATCTTTTCCATACCAAACCATTGGAAGAAGAATCTGACAGCAGCACCTATGCATTGATTCCGACGGCGGAAGTGCCAGTGACCAACCTGGTACGTGATGAGATTCTGGAAGAAGAGTCTCTGCCATTGAAAATGACGGCACATACACCTTGTTTCCGTTCTGAAGCCGGTTCCTATGGGCGAGATACCCGTGGTTTGATCCGTATGCATCAGTTCGACAAAGTTGAGATGGTGCAGATAACTCGCCCGGAAGATTCTATGGCGGCGTTGGAAGAGCTAACCGGTCATGCAGAGAAAGTGCTGCAATTACTGGAGTTACCTTACCGTAAAGTGCTGTTATGTACTGGCGATATGGGTTTTGGCTCCAGCAAAACTTACGACTTGGAAGTGTGGCTGCCAGCGCAGGATACTTATCGTGAAATCTCCTCATGTTCCAATATGTGGGATTTCCAGGCGCGCCGCATGCAAGCACGTTGCCGTAACAAAACTGACAGAAAAACCCGTCTGGTTCATACTCTGAATGGTTCTGGTCTGGCAGTTGGGCGTACCTTGGTTGCCGTGCTGGAAAACTACCAGCAGGCTGATGGCCGTATTCAGGTGCCCGAAGTTTTACGCCCGTACATGGGCGGTTTAGAATTTATTGGCTAATAGCCGCGAGTCAATTTATCTCGCTTAGTTATCAGGCAGTTATAAAGCCCCCTCGGGGGCTTTTTCTTTTTGCGATTATCAGCGAATACCCGGGATAAGGGCGTAGAGATTTATCCAACAACATATCGTGCTATCCACTCTCGTGATGTAATTGACTTTTTTATCACCAGTGGCATGATGCGCTCACTTTCCTTGTCCCGACGGTTTCTGTCTTATTATGTCCGTATATTCTCGCCCGGTGCTGCTTTTGCTCTGTGGGCTTTTGCTGTTTACGATTTCTATCGCGGTTTTGAATACATTAGTTCCCTTATGGTTATCCCATCAACAATTGCCGACCTGGCAAGTGGGGATGGTTAGCTCGTCATATTTTAGCGGGAACCTAGTTGGGACATTGATTGCCGGGCGGTTTATCCAGCAATTGGGCTTTAATCGCAGTTACCATTACTCCTGCATTTTATTCGCGCTGGCGACTTGTGGGTTGATGCTGTCGGTTGATTTTTGGAGCTGGCTGGGGTGGCGCTTTTTTGCCGGTGTGGCGTGTGCATTAATTTGGGTCATAGTCGAAAGTGCGCTACTGCGTAGTGGTACGGTAACCAACCGTGGCCAACTACTGGCGGCTTACATGATGATCTACTATCTGGGTACCGTCACTGGGCAATTACTCTTGGGCGTAGTCTCGACTCAACTGCTCAATGTTATTCCGTGGGTCAGTACGTTGGTCATTACTGCCATGCTACCGTTGCTATTTGCGCATTTCTCGCATACAGGAAGCAGTGAGTTACCCCATATTGCCGTTTGGCCGATGTTAAAGCGCCGTAGCGCGCGTTTGGGGATTAATGGCTGCATTATCTCCGGTGTATTATTAGGTTCGCTCTATGGGTTGCTGCCGTTGTATTTATCCCATCAAGGAATGAGTGATGCCAGTGTTGGGTGGTGGATGGCACTGCTGGTCAGTTCAGGAATTATTGGCCAGTGGCCAATAGGTAAAATGGCTGACCGCTATGGCCGTTTGCTGGTGCTGCGCATTCAGGTGTTTGTTGTGATTCTCGGCAGTGTGGCAGTTTTGGGTAACTATGCGCTGGCACCGGCATTGTTTATTTTGGGATGTGCCGGCTTTACCCTTTATCCCGTTGCTATGGCGTGGGCATGTGAAAAAGCCAGTGCTGATGAATTGGTTGCAATGAATCAGGCGCTCCTGATGAGCTATACCATTGGTAGCCTGACGGGCCCAACTATGACGTCATTACTGATGCAGCGCTATTCAGACAATCTATTGTTCATCATGATTGCCGGGGTGGCTTTAGTGTATTTAATGATGTTACTACGCAAACCCGATCAACAAAAAACACCTTACGCAGCGGTATAACCGCCAAAAAAATGCCGCCAGCAGGGTAAACCTTGCATGGCGGCATGATTAAAAATCAACGTGTCATTGATGGCTATTAGTAGATCACTTTGTGACCATAGCTTTCCAGAATACCTTTCACACGATCCATAATTTCTTTGGTTGGGGGTTTTACCCCATCCAATTTGTACTCTTCACCCATGGCAATCCATTTGTGCTTACCCAATTCGTGGTAAGGCAGCAATTCGATTTTCTCGATATTGGTCATGTTCTGAGTAAACTCACCCAGCATATGGGCTGATTTATCATCATCTGACCAACCCGGCACCACCACATAACGGATCCAGGTTTTCTGATTACGTTTTGCCAAATAGCGGGCAAATTCCAACGTTCGGTGATTGGACACCCCAACCAGATTTTGATGCACGCTGTCATCCATCTGTTTTAAATCCAGCATGACTAAATCTGTGGCGTCTAATAGTTCATCAATCACCGGATCATAGCGGCGTACAAAACCATTAGTGTCCAGGCAGGTATGAATACCTTCTTCATGACAAGCACGGAACCAATCACGAACAAATTCTGCTTGCAAGATAGCTTCGCCACCGGAGGCAGTCACACCACCACCAGAAGCATTCATAAAGTGACGATAAGTAACGGCTTCTTTGACCAATTCTTCCACAGTAACTTCTTTACCGCCGTGGGTATCCCAGGTATCACGGTTATGGCAATACAGGCAGCGCATTAAGCAGCCCTGGAAGAACACGATAAATCGAATACCCGGGCCGTCAACGGTGCCACAGGATTCGAATGAGTGAATGCGGCCAAGTACGGACATTGCAGGTTACTCCAATACTGGATAAATAAAGGCCCCACTAAGGTGGAGCCTTTTAGTTTAATCTATTTTAGTTAGAACTTATATTGACTGAGTGAATGTACGTGTAATCACATCCTGCTGCTGTTCTTTAGTCAGCGCATTGAAACGAACAGCGTAACCAGATACACGGATAGTCAACTGCGGATATTTTTCCGGGTTTTCCATCGCGTCTAACAGCATTTCACGGTTCATTACGTTCACGTTCAAGTGTTGACCACCTTCGATGGACGCTTCGTGATGGAAGTAGCCATCCATCAGACCTGCCAGGTTAGCTTTACGAACTTCGTCATCTTTACCCAGTGCATTTGGCACGATAGAGAAGGTGTAAGAAATACCATCTTTCGCGTAAGCAAACGGCAGTTTAGCAACAGAAGTCAGAGAGGCAACAGCACCTTTCTGGTCACGGCCGTGCATTGGGTTAGCACCTGGACCGAATGGAGCACCAGCGCGGCGGCCATCTGGGGTGTTACCGGTTTTCTTACCATAAACCACGTTAGAGGTGATGGTCAGTACAGACTGAGTGGCTACTGCACCACGGTAAGTACGCAGCTTCTGAATTTTCTTCATGAAGCGCTCAACCAGGTCACAGGCGATGTCATCAACACGTGAGTCGTTGTTACCAAACTGTGGATATTCGCCTTCGATGTTGAAGTCGATAGCCAGGCCATCAGCATCACGAATGGTGCTTACTTTGGCATATTTGATAGCAGACAGGGAGTCAGCAGCAACAGACAGACCTGCGATACCACACGCCATAGTACGGTAAACATCACGGTCATGCAGTGCCATCAGCGCAGCTTCATAGCTGTATTTGTCATGCATGTAGTGAATGATGTTCAGCGAGGTAACGTATTGTTTAGCCAGCCAATCCATAAAGTGATCCATGCGATCCATGACTTTGTCATAGTCCAGCACTTCATCCATCATTGGCGCTTCTTTCGGGCCAACCTGGATCTTCATTTTTTCATCAACGCCGCCATTGATTGCGTACAACATGGTTTTCGCCAAGTTGGCACGGGCGCCGAAGAACTGCATTTGTTTACCGACAATCATTGGGCTAACACAACAAGCGATAGCATAGTCATCGTTGTTGAAGTCAGGGCGCATCAGGTCATCGTTTTCATACTGTACAGATGAAGTATCGATAGACACTTTAGCTGCATATTTTTTGAAGTTCAGTGGTAGCTTTTCAGACCACAGAATGGTCATGTTCGGCTCTGGAGACGGCCCCATGGTGTACAGGGTATTCAAGAAGCGGAAGCTGGTTTTGGTCACCAGAGTACGGCCATCAACGCCCATACCGGCCAGTGATTCAGTAGCCCAGATTGGGTCACCAGAGAACAGTTCATCATACTCAGGGGTACGCAGGAAGCGAACCATACGCAGTTTCATGACCAAATGGTCAATCAGTTCCTGCGCTTCGATTTCGGTCAGTTTACCTTCTTTCATGTCACGTTCGATGTAAACGTCAAGGAAAGTCGATACACGGCCGAAGGACATTGCTGCACCGTTCTGAGATTTCACCGCAGCCAGGTAGCCGAAGTAAGTCCACTGTACTGCTTCTTTAGCGTTAGTCGCTGGACCTGAGATATCGCAACCATATTTGGCTGCCATTTCTTTGATTTGACCCAGAGCACGATGCTGTTCAGCAATTTCTTCGCGCAGCTGGATAGTCATTTCCAGGTCTTTACCGTTTTCCAGGTCATCCTGCAGAGAGTTGAACTGAGCCAGTTTGTCTTTCATCAGGAAGTCGATACCGTAAACGGCTACGCGACGATAGTCACCGATGATACGACCGCGACCATAAGCATCTGGCAAACCAGTCAGCACACCAGATTTACGGCAGTTCAGGATGTCTTTGGTATAAACGTCAAACACACCTTGGTTGTGTGTCTTGCGGAAATCGGTGAAGACTTTTTTCAGTTGTGGGTCAAGCTCACGACCATAAACTTTGCAAGAGCCTTCGACCATTTTGATGCCGCCGAATGGGATCAGCGCACGTTTCAATGGTTTTTCAGTCTGCAAACCAACGATGGTTTCCAGATCTTTATCAATATAACCAGCATCATGGGAAGTGATGGTTGCGACTACGTCGGTATCGAAATCAACTGGCGCATGAGTGCGGTTTTCCAGTTTGATACCTTCCATAACCTTCGCCCACAACTTGTCAGTCGCTTCGGTAGAGCCGGCAAGGAAAGATTCATCGCCTTCATAAGGCGTGTAGTTTTTCTGGATGAAGTCACGAACGTTGACTTCGTTCTGCCAATCACCTTGGGTAAAACCTTGCCATGCTTTGGCTAATTTTTCATTAAGTTCGGTCATAATGCATCTACCTTTTAATGTGAATTTCTTCGAAACTTTGTGCGGCCACACTTAGTGTTGCTGGTCACCGCGCAGATAAATTATCCAGTAAGTCAACCCTACCAATAATCCGCCACCAATGATGTTGCCGATAGTGACCGGGATCAGGTTATCAATAATAAAGTTGCTTACGGTTAAGTGAGCAAATTGCTCTGGTGCCGCTCCTACGGATTGCCAAAACTCAGGCGATGCGAAGTTCTTAATCACAATACCCATAGGGATCATAAACATATTTGCAATACTATGCTCAAAGCCGCTGGCAACAAACATCCCCACCGGTAAAATCATCGCAAACATTTTGTCCATTATGGTGCGGCCAGAGTAACTCATCCAAACCGCCAGGCAGACCATCAAGTTAGCCAGAATACCCAAACAGACTGCTTCAACAAAAGTATGGTGCAATTTATGGTCGGCTGTTTGTAAAACATTCAAACCCCATTGACCATTTGCCACCGTATATTGCCCCGCAAACCAAATCAGGCACACGAAAAACAGCGCGCCGCACAGGTTCCCGATATAGACATTAACCCAGTTGCATCCCAGTTGGCGCCAGGTAATACGACCACTGGCTTTGGCTACGGTTGTGAGTACGGTAGAAGTGAAAAGATCACCACCACATACCACCACTAACATTAGCCCCAGGGAGAAACAAATACCACCCACCAACTTGGCAAAGCCGAAAGGCACGCCTGCGGTACCGGTAGTCGCTGTAATATAAAAAACAAACGCAATTGAAATAAACACACCAGCAGTAATCGCTAAATAAAAAGTTTTTAGCGGATGCTTGGTGGCTTTATAGACACCGGCATCTTCGGCTACTTTAGCCATTGCCGCAGGTAATAATGCATCGAAGGGGTTGTCAGCTTTCACACTAACTCTCTCTTAAGGGTTAATAAAGCACAACGAGATACTAGCAAAGCAGTATAGCGTGAAAATTGATATGGATCATATTGCGAGAGTTTAGTTCACTTTAAAACACTACAAAATGTGTGCTTAATGTAGTTAACTTTTTGATTTTTAAAATAAAAAAATATTTTAAGATTTACAAATATTTTTGATTGCACTGTTTTAAAGCCGTTGAGAACGTTAAATAAAAACAGTTTTTGTGCTATTTTTATTTACCACCGTCATTAAAAATTAACTATTTATTCACCTATTTATCTGTTTTATCTAATTGGCAAATAATGTTTGTTTAAAGGTGCTGTTTTTTACCCCAAGCGGCGTCAGAAAATAACGTTTTTTTATGACAAAAACAATTGTTGGTTGGTGTCATTGGTATTTATTTGGGTTGGGAATAATTGCAGAAATTAATAGCCGGAAAATTTGCGATAAAAAAGCGGCGAAATGCCGCTTGAGGTTAATGACAAAGTTGCTGGTAGTTCAGTGAGTGAAGGGTTTACCGCTCCTAGGGGCACTCCGGCGACTTACGTCGCTGCGACCCCAACGGCACGATTCCCCTTCAATTGGCTTTGTCAGCTCCGACAGATAATTAACTGAAATCTATAGGGCCAAGGAGTTACTCGCTTTTTGCCCAATAACGGCGTTTCGCCGCCTGCAATTTAGCGTAAGCACCCAGCAGCGCTTGGTGTGCTGGCAGGGCTTTGAGATCTTCATCGACACTGAACAGGCCATTAAAGCGCTCTTCACCGGCGATCGCCGCGGATGCAGCCTCTACAGCTTCCTGACCATACATTTTCACAAAAGCGCCATAATACTGAGCCGCATCACGCTCTGGTTCTTGGGTCAGCAACAGCAGAGTTTGCAGGCAACGGTAATAATTCGCCTGTTTAGCGGTGAAGACAGAAGAGTTGAAATCTTGTGTCCACTCGACCCAAATCAGCGCTTGCTCTAAATCACCGCCCGCCAAGGCCAGCATAGATTTCAACTCACCCACCCGCAGTGTGTACCAGCCGTTATCTTTACCGGAGGCAATACCCAACAACTCACGGACTCGGGCGAAATCATCCAAACCCTCATCATCCAAAGTCTGAATGAGTTCCAGATATTGTGCTGGTTGCCAATCAGTGTCCGGCAAGGCCAGTAAAGTGCTACGCAGATGTACACCCATGGTGTTGTTTGCCATCAACAAATCTTCGGCAGGGTAGATATCTGACCAGCCTGGCACCAGAATGCGGCAGGCATAGACACTTAAATGTTCATAATCAGCGATATACACTTCAGCATCTTCTTGCTTGAAGATAGCCATCAAGGTGGCGAACTCTTCTTCAGTGGTGCCTTTAAAGCTCCAATCCACGAAAGGATAATCAGCTTGTTGTTTAAACATATCCCAACTGATTAAGCCGCTTGAATCGATAAAGTGTGTTTCCAGATTGGTATGCTCAGCGACTTCTTCATCATCAAAGGTTGGCGCGGTAAACACATCCAAGTCTTTGAGGCTACGACCTTGTAATAACTCAGTCACTGTACGCTCAAGGGCCACACCGAAATCCGGGTGCGCACCAAATGAAGCAAAGCAAGTCCCGTTGGATGGGTTAAACAGCACCACACAAATGACCGGATAAGCGCCGCCTAAAGAGGCATCGTAAGACAGGATCGGGAAACCTTCCTCCTCCAGTTTGGCGATAGCTTCTACCACACCCGGATAGCGGTTTAACACCTCGGCCGGGATTTCTGGCAAGCTGATAGATTCGGCGATAATACGATTTTTCACTGAACGTTCAAACACTTCAGACAATGCTTGCACACGGGCTTCATTGGCGGTATTGCCCGCAGACATGCCGTTTGAAACATACAGATTGCCGATAATATTCATTGGAATATAGACGGTTTCTAAATCTGACTGGCGGATGAATGGCAGAGAGCAGATACCGCGCGCCGCATTACCTGACTGCAAATCCACCAGGTCACTACTCACCAGCTCATTTTCTGGATCGTAAAACGTCAACAGGCGCTCATCCAGAATACCTTCCGGCAACAAGTCATCTTCAGGGATGGGGAACCATTTTTCATTCGGATAATGAACAAAGTCACCTTCCGCAATGCCTTTGCCCAGATAGAAGTCCGCAAAGAAATAGTTAGTAGATAAACGTTCGAAATATTCACCCAAGGCCGAAGCCAATGCGGCTTTCTTGCTAGCGCCTTTGCCATTAGTAAAGCACAGCGGACAGTCACGATCGCGGATATGTACCGACCAAACGTGAGGAACCGGATTCAGCCAAGAGGCTTCTTCAATATTAAAACCGAGGTCGCTCAGTTTTTGCTGAAAGCGGGAGATGGAGTCTTCCAGCGCGGCGTCTTTGCCGGGAATAAAAGTTTGGGTCATTGTCTTCACTTTTTGGCGGTACTAAAAACGCGCAATCATACGGGGTTTTAGTTAATAGCTCCATGTATTCCGAAAGCGCAGTAAATGTCACAGTTTTGATATGGATATTCCGGATAATTCGCTAGCTCATAAATGATGGAGTCATAATATGAAGTCTATAAAGCTAACTGTCTTAGCCGGAATCTTAGCAGGGATTAGTGGTTCTGCCTTTGCTCTACCGAATATCACCTTGTTGGCGACTGGGGGAACTATCGCCGGTGGCGGTGACTCAGCGACTAAATCAAACTATACCGCCGGAAAACTGGGCGTGGATGCCTTGGTCAACGCCGTGCCGGAAATGAAAAAACTCGCCAATATTCAAGGTGAGCAAGTGGTGAATATCGGTTCTCAGGATATGAATGATGAGGTTTGGTTGACGTTGGCAAAAAAAATTAATGCCGATTGCGCTAAAACCGACGGATTCGTGATTACTCATGGGACGGATACTTTGGAAGAAACCGCCTATTTTCTCGATTTAACCGTCAATTGTGATAAGCCGGTCGTGATAGTGGGGGCAATGCGTCCAGCGACAGCCCTGGGCGCAGATGGTCCGTTGAATCTCTACAATGCCGTCGTGGTGGCCAGTGATGCCAACTCCGCCAAACGCGGTGTCCTGGTCGCCATGAATGATCAGGTTTTGACGGGCCGTGATGTGATGAAAACCAATACCACCTCGGTGCAAACCTTCCAGTCACCTAATACTGGCCCACTGGGCTATATCTATGATGGTAAAGTGAATTATCTGCATCAGCCCGCACCAAGGCAACCAGCTTTTGATATCAGTAAGCTGAATGAGTTACCCAAAGTGGGCATTATTTATAACTATGCTAATGCCTCTGATTTGCCAGCTAAGGCTTTGATTGCTGATGGTTATCAAGGAATTGTCAGTGCCGGTGTGGGCAACGGCAACCTTTACCATACTGTGTTCGATACATTGGCAACCGCCGCCCATAATGGCGTTGCCGTGGTGCGCTCATCCCGTGTACCCACGGGCTCGACCACTGAAGATGCTGAAGTGGATGATACAAAATATGGGTTTGTTGCCTCTGGCTCACTTAATCCACAAAAGGCGCGGGTATTGTTGCAATTGGCCTTAACCCAAACACAAAAACCACAAGAAATTCAAAAGTTGTTCCACAGGTATTGATCTAGCCAAACTCTGCGGGGGCTTCGGCCTCCGTATCTTTTATTACCTGTAATCTGAATCTGAAATAAAAATGCAAATACCTTCAACCAGCTACCTTTAATAGGTAGCGTGACACGTGTTGACCTTTTTTAGACGGTAGGATAACAAGAAATGAAAACTTTTGATTTCAACCGGATGGCACTGGATAAATTCCCGATTGAATTTTTAGCAGAAGTGGGATTTCGGTGTTTATTGACCTTTGTGTTGGTTTTTTTATTTCTTAAGCTGAGTGGCCGCCGTGGTGTACGGCAAATGTCGTTATTTGAAGTGGTTATTATTCTGACTCTCGGTTCAGCCGCCGGTGATGTCACTTTTTATGAAGATGTGCCAATACTGCCGGTGGTTATGGTCTTCATCAGCATTATGCTTTTGTATCGACTGGCCACTTTCCTCATGTCGCGCAGCGAAAAAATCCAACAATGGATGGAAGGGGATCCACTCATTATTATCAGCGATGGAGTCTTTGTTTGGAAAACCTTGCAGCAGGAAAATATTACACACGATGAATTTTTTATGGAGTTGCGCCAACAAGGTGTAGAGCATCTCGGTCAGGTGCGGCTAGCTATTCTGGAGGTTAATGGGGCTATCAGTGTCTTTTTCTTCAGTACCGACAAGGTTAAGCCCGGCCTGCCTGTACTGCCAAAAAACTGCATTAAACCATTAATTAAGATAGAGAAAACGGGGGGGTACGCTTGTAACCAATGTGGCCTGATGATGACTTTATCTGGTGGTTCACATGCTACTTGCCAATGTTGCGGTCACCACCACTGGGTCGAGGCTTTGCATCATCCGCGGGAAAAATGAGTTATCTATCATGTAACAAGGTCATGATTGAGCCATTTTTAGCGAATAATTTCAAATAAGTGACAAGATAACGCACAGCCTGCTGTGGAAGAGAGGGCGAGTTTCGCCTTCGTGAGTGAATAACCGTTGCAGCAGGCGGACTCGAATGATAAAACCGAGTCAGGATAATGATGGCAATCTCAGTAGAGTGTGGTGAGGGGAAATGACACAGGTTTATAATTTTAGCGCTGGTCCAGCAATGCTACCGGTTGAAGTTTTACGTCGTGCGGAACAGGAATTGCGTAACTGGCATGGTCTGGGTACGTCGGTGATGGAAATCAGCCACCGCAGTAAAGAATTTATGCAGGTCGCAGAAGAGGCTGAAAAAGATTTACGCGATTTGATGCAGATCCCAGCCAATTATAAAGTGTTATTTTGCCACGGTGGCGCACGCGCACAGTTCGCTGCTGTGCCTCTAAATTTGCTCGGCGACAATAACAGTGCCGATTACATCGACGGCGGCTATTGGGCGCACAGTGCGGTCAATGAGGCACAAAAATACTGTACGCCGAATGTGATTGATGTGAAAACTGATGTTGGCGGCCGAACAGGTATTCAGCCGATGAAACAATGGAAGTTGAGTGATAATGCCGCCTATGTGCATTACTGCCCGAATGAAACCATTGACGGGTTGGCTATCAATGAAGAGCCTGATTTTGGCAGCAAAGTCGTGGTTGCGGATTACTCTTCATCCATTCTCTCCCGCCCTATTGATGTCAGCCGTTATGGTGTGATTTATGCAGGTGCCCAGAAGAATATCGGCCCAGCTGGTCTGACCGTGGTTATCGTGCGTGAAGACTTACTCGGTAAAGCTCGCACGGAGCTGCCGTCAATTCTTGATTACAAGGTGCTGGCAGAAAACGATTCTATGTTCAACACCCCGCCAACTTTTGCCTGGTATCTGTCTGGTCTGGTATTTAAATGGCTGAAAGAGCAGGGCGGTTTGGGGGAAATGGAAAAACGTAATCAGGCGAAAGCTGAATTACTGTATGGCGCTATCGACAAAACCGGCTTCTACCGCAATCAGATTGCTATTGCTAACCGCTCTTGGATGAATGTGCCTTTCCAAATGAGAGACCCTTCACTGGACAAACTGTTCTTGAGTGAAGCAGAAGCCCAAGGGCTGCAAGCCTTAAAAGGTCACCGTGTTGCCGGGGGTATGCGTGCCTCTATCTATAACGCGATGCCAATTGAAGGTGTTAAAGCATTAACAGATTTTATGGCTGACTTTGAACGCCGCCATGGTTGATTACTCTGAGCAGATATTAGTTTGTTTGGTTTTATTTATTAAGTAATTACAACAGCCCCGTCCTGTACGGGGCTGTTGTTCATCAAAGACTGGAGAGTGCTTTTCCCATGCTGGAATCCCTGACTTTACACCCCATTGCCCTGATTAATGGCACAGTTAACTTACCCGGATCTAAAAGTGTTTCTAACCGTGCACTTCTTCTGGCAGCGCTGGCCGAGGGGACGACCCAGCTGAATAACTTGTTAGACAGTGATGACATCCGCCATATGCTCAATGCACTACAGGCATTAGGCGTGAAATTCCGTCTTTCTGCCGACAGAACGCGCTGTGAAGTTGATGGGCTGGGCGGCAAGTTGGTTGCCGACCAACCAGTAGAACTGTTCTTGGGCAATGCAGGAACGGCGATGCGCCCTTTGGCGGCGGCCCTGTGTCTGGGCAACAATGACATCATATTAACCGGTGAACCGCGCATGAAAGAGCGGCCAATTGGTCATTTGGTTGATGCATTGCGCCAGGGGGGGGCGCAGATTGATTATCTGGAGCAAGAAAATTATCCGCCGTTGCGCTTACGTGGTGGTTTCCGTGGCGGCAAACTGACCGTAGATGGCAGTGTTTCCAGCCAATTCCTGACAGCGCTCCTGATGACAGCCCCCTTAGCGGAGCAAGATACTGATATTCAGATTCAAGGGGAGTTGGTATCTAAACCTTACATCGACATCACCCTGCATCTGATGAAAACTTTCGGTGTGGATGTTGTGCATGAAAACTATCAGGTTTTCCACATTAAAGGCGGGCAGACCTACCACTCACCAGGCACCTATCTGGTTGAGGGCGATGCTTCTTCTGCTTCTTATTTCCTCGCGGCCGCCGCGATTAAAGGCGGAACAGTACGTGTAACCGGTATTGGTAAAAAAAGTGTGCAGGGTGATACCAAATTTGCTGATGTGCTGGAGAAAATGGGCGCTAAAGTGAGTTGGGGTGATGATTATATCGAGTGCAGCCGGGGAACATTGCAGGGAATTGATATGGATATGAACCATATTCCTGATGCTGCGATGACTATTGCCACCACCGCACTGTTTGCCGATGGCCCGACGACTATTCGTAATATCTATAACTGGCGAGTGAAAGAAACCGACCGCTTATCCGCGATGGCAACAGAATTGAGAAAAGTGGGCGCGGAAGTGGAAGAGGGGCAGGATTACATTCGTGTGGTGCCTCCAACGCAGTTAATCGCAGCAGAAATAGGCACTTATAATGACCACCGTATGGCTATGTGTTTCTCGCTGGTGGCTTTATCTGACACTCAGGTCACTATCCTTGATCCTAAATGTACCGCGAAGACCTTCCCTGATTACTTCGAGCAATTAGCGCGGCTGAGCCAATTGGCCTGATCAATCTTTGCCGGATTTCTCAGCATAAGATGAGCCGGTATATAGATTTGTAGACAGGGATTATGGGGCATGTAGTTGCCTGGCGAATTTTAGTACCTCACCGATTTATTTAATCTATAACTCTTTAGGTTCCTGATTGAAAGTTCCCCGTGGCTACGGGGAACCTACAAGGATCTTACTTTGTAATCGGTAAATTACTCGCGTAGTTAATGCACAACGGCAGTTCCTGGCCTTTTACAGAAGACGCTGCCATCAGTAATATATATTAGTATGAGAATGATCGTCAGAAAGATAAAAACGATGATAATCACTTTCTTTCACCATTGGTGAAAAAAAGACCAGATAAATCAATGGATTTAGGAAAGCTTTCAATGTTTTTTTCGTTACATTATTGTTATGATTCATAAGTAATCATTATCTAAGAGAGAACGGTCACATAAGTATGAGTCTCTACGTGATAAGTGTGATCGAGTAAATATAAAAATGCTTAATGTCCAATAAGATAATTTGTTGGAACAAGCTGAAAAATATTTTGCTTGATAGGTCAGTCATATAAAAAATGCGTTCATCATAACGAACCTGAGCTTTGACGAATGGGTGAGCCTCTTCGAGGATGACAATGATGTGGTAACACATCACAATGAGATCTTGCAAACGGGCCATGATTCATAGTGATCTAAATGATGGAACAAGCCTGATATCTGGTCAATGTCGACGCTGATTGACAGTGGCGCGAGAGGGGGCGGGAATAATCCTGTCTCTACGACATCTTATCTCCCGCTTGAGGGATCAGATGGAATACAAAATTTGAGAGAGCAATGGATGCTGGCATCAGAGCACGAAAAGACTATAATCCCCAGCAACCATTTCAGCGGTGGAACTGAATATGAGTAATTGGGAAGCCATTGTTCCGGTAACATGTGTTGGGATTCACATGTTGCCTGGAATTGACGTTATATCAAAAGAGATGTTACCGATTGTAGATAAGCCGATGATTCAATACATTGTCCATAAAATTGTGGCTTTGGTTATCAACGGAATTGTTCTAGTCCCTCACTACTCTTCTGATAACTCGGTCGAAAACCATTCTGACATGCTTTATGAGCTTGAAGCACTGCTGAGTCAATATGTGAGGCAACAGTGGCAGTCTGAAGTACATCCTACTAGCCTTCTGGGCGTGAACATCGTGAACGTCCTTAAAGTTCAATCACTTGGCTTGGATTACGCCATTAAGTGTATTCGTCCGGTCGCCAGTGATAATCCATTTGTTGTGATACCACCAGTTGTGGTGCTCAATGATACGAGCACAAATCCACTGCTCTACAATTTAGCTTCTATGGTTGTGCACTCTAACAAAATTGGCCGTAGTCAAGTACGGGTAAATAATCATGTGAGCCTAAAGTGGCTATGAGGAAGTGTTCAACATTTATTATGGGACTGACCACCGCTTTTTCGATGAGTAATCATCAAACAGAGAGGTGTTCTAGTTTTAGCATCTGTGATCCTCATCTAAATGATAGCTGTTCATTTATTGAACTAAACTTCGGCATGACTATTTACATTGGCTAAATAGGTCACTTAGTAAGCAGTAGTCATTTAAATGCGTTGCAGTATATCCTTGAAAACAAGTTGATAATCAAGGATCAAAAAGAAGTTCAGTGTACTGGTAGCTGTTAAGCCAGGGGCGGTAGCGTGCTTGGCGCTCTTACTCATATGTTCGATATTGAAACAGAGTGATATAAATACATATTATTGATATTCCACTCTTATATTTTCTATTACATCTCTATTTGAATTGATGCCCGTGGAGATTAATTGACCATATAGCACTAAACTTATTGCTAACTTTATGTGTTTTCTAAAAATTATCAGGAAATAAATAATGGGTGTTGATCTAAATAACTGCAGAATAGGCATAATTGGGCTGGGATATGTTGGTTTGCCTCTAGCAGTTGAGTTTGGTAAAAAATTTCATACTCTTGGTTTTGATATCAATAGCAAAAGGATTGAGGAGTTAAGTGAGGGTGTGGATTTTACTCTTGAATGCTCTTCAGAAGAGTTAAAAGATGCGAGTTTTTTAACCTATTCATCAGACGTTGAACGGCTGAAAAACTGTAATGTTTATATCGTTACGGTTCCGACTCCAATTGATGATTATAAACAGCCTGATTTGACTCCTTTAGTTAAGGCTTCAGAAACTTTAGGTAAAGTACTCAAAGTCAATGATGTTGTAGTATATGAATCAACTGTTTATCCAGGCGCAACGGAAGAAGTTTGTATTCCAGTGCTAGAAAAAGTATCAGGGCTTAAATTCAATAAAGACTTTTATGCGGGTTATAGCCCTGAACGTATTAATCCAGGCGATAAAGAACACCGTGTCACCACAATTAAGAAAGTTACTTCAGGCTCCACTCCAGTAACTGCCGAATTTGTTGATGAGCTATATAAGAGCATCATTACTGCTGGTACTCACAAAGCCTCTTCTATTCAGGTGGCTGAAGCCGCTAAAGTGATTGAGAATACTCAGCGTGACCTCAATATCGCGTTAATTAATGAACTTGCTGTAATTTTTAATAAATTAGGTATAGATACCGAAGAAGTTCTTAAAGCAGCGGGTACCAAATGGAATTTTTTGCCGTTCCGTCCAGGTTTGGTGGGTGGGCACTGCATCGGTGTAGATCCATACTACCTCACGCACAAAGCTCAGGCTATTGGTTACCATCCTGAAGTTATACTTTCTGGGCGACGTATCAATGATTCAATGAGCAAATATGTCGCTTCTCAGTTAATTAAAGCTATGATTAAGAAACGGGTTCAGGTTGAAGGGGCAAGGATCCTATTAATGGGATTAACTTTCAAAGAAAACTGTCCTGATCTGCGTAATACTAAAGTCGTTGATATTATCAGTGAACTTAAAGAATATAATGTAATTGCTGATGTTTACGACCCGTGGGTTAATGCGGAAGAAGCAAAACACGAGTATGGGATTGATGTTCTTAAGAATATGCCAATTAATCAATATGATGGTGTGATTTTTACCGTTGCCCATTCACAGTTTAAAGCCTTGTCAAATGATGACATTAAAGGGTTGGTTAAGCCGAACGGTGTTATTTACGATCTGAAATATATTATTGACCCGAAAATTGTTGATATTAGATTGTAATTTAACCTCACAGAAATGTGATATGAACTATATCGGAACAAGGAATTATTGTGAAATTTGACGAAATTAAAAATTATCTGCGAGATAATCAGAAAACATGGTTAATAACGGGTGTGGCAGGGTTTATAGGTTCTAATCTCTTGGAATCTTTACTATTACTTAATCAGAAAGTTGTTGGCCTGGATAATTTTTCAACCGGTCATCAATACAACCTTGATGAGGTTCAATCGCTGGTTACGGCAGACCAATGGGCGCAATTTACTTTTATCGAAGGTGATATTTGTGATGCCGATGTATGTCAAAAAGCGGTAGTTGGTGTTAACTATGTTTTGCATGAAGCGGCATTAGGGTCTGTACCTCGTTCAATCGCTGATCCTTTGACCACTAATGCTGCAAATATTACCGGTTTTTTAAATATGTTAGTGGCAGCTAGAGATAAGAAGGTAGACAGTTTTACCTACGCGGCCAGCAGTTCTACATATGGTGATCATCCAGCACTACCTAAAGTTGAAGAAAATATTGGTAATCCTCTTTCGCCTTATGCAGTGACTAAATACGTGAATGAGCTTTACGCACAAGTTTTTGCACGTACCTATGGCTTTAAAACTATTGGACTTCGTTATTTCAATGTGTTCGGTAAGCGACAGGATCCGAATGGAGCTTACGCGGCGGTTATTCCAAAATGGACATCTGCTATGATCAACAATGACGATGTTTTTATTAATGGCGATGGTGAAACAAGTAGGGATTTCTGTTATATCGAGAATGTTGTGCAAATGAATATTCTCGCTGCTTTGGCTAACGATGCGGCTAAAAATGAAGTCTATAATGTTGCGGTTGGTGATAGAACAACACTTAATGAGTTATTTAATGCTCTTAAAAACGCTCTAAGAAATAATAACGTTGTATATGAGAAATCAGCTGTCTATCAGGACTTCCGTTCAGGTGATGTTCGTCATTCTCAAGCTGATATTAGTAAAGCTAAACGGTCTTTATGTTATATAGCGTCACATAATATCTTTGATGGAGTTGAAGAAGCAATGCCATGGTATATAAGATTTTTTGATGTCAAGCAATAATCTTTTTAAAAGCATATTAATTTATGGCTGTATTACGGGGGCATCTCGCATGCTTCCAATACTGCTATTGCCATTCTATCTTTCTGCAATCCCTATTGAGGATTATGGGCGTATTGAGGTTCTCGTCGCATTATTTAATTTTATAATCATATTTGGTTCAATACAGCTCGAAACTGCAGTGCAACGATATATGTATAAGGTGAAAAATAAATTAAATTATGCATATGCACTGTTAATGGTTATATTTTTATTGTCAATTATTGTTTTTTTTATTATTTTTATTTTTTCAAATCGAATATCTATTGTTTTATTTGGTTCTGAAATAGAGTCAATAAATATAACAATTATAGCATTGAGTTGCCTTTTCTTTAATTTATCATCGATTTTTTTAATCTATTTTAGATATTCAGAGCAAGAAGGGTTGTTTTATATTATCACTTTGAGTCAGGTGTTTGTGACTGCACTTATAACCTATATTTTAGTCGTTATTGAAAAATTAGGAAATTTTGGGTATGTGATGGGCATTTTATCTGGTTGGTTGATGGTGTTTTTTTTTGGGTTCCGTATTGATTCTATGGAAAACAAAAGGGGGGAGAGAGTTACAGGCGGATTTTTCTTTTCTTAAACAATCCATAGATTTTTCTCTACCACAAATACCCGCAAGAATTGGAAGTTTTTTTATTCAATTTGGTAATAGATTTATTGTCTTATATTATTTTGGCCCTAAAGTAGTTGCGTTACTTGGCTTATCTGTAAAGTTTGCAGCTCCGTTTCAATTATTATACATTGCGTTTACTATGGCCTGGAACCCATACTTATACAAGAATGAGAATAATAGTGATCTAGAGGGGAAAATCAATAAAATATTAAAGCTATTACTATTATTTATTGTGGTTAGTTCGATCGCCATCCATTACATTGGATGTTGGATAATAGATGTATATTTTCACAATGGTTACGAAGGCGTAAAATCATTAATTTTTCTAGCTATCTTACCGTCAGGTTTATTGATCGTTAAAGATATATTAGAGACTGGTGTTAAATTATCAGGGAAAACAAAATATATATCGTATTCATATTTTTTGTCTATTGTAATAACTATTACATTGATGATTTTCTCTAAAAACATACAAGATATTTTAATGTCTTCTTTAGTAGGTACAATAGTTCTCTTATTAGCGACATTTATATTCTCAGAAAGAGAATACCATATTAAATATTCTAGATTGGTATTTTTCTTTTTATTATCATCATTGATTATGGCTATAATAAGCATCATAACTGTCCAATGGAGCGCTTTATGAACAAACTCCATAAAAATGATATGTTCATGCACTTAATATCATATTATATGTTTATTGTTTTTTTTGTATGTTGCATTATTTATTATTTGCAATTTATCGTTGGTGGAATTGATAGTCATGAACCTATATATGGCTATCTTTTCCCAGCAAATATAATCGATCACTCAATATATTATAAGAACTATCAGAATTTAAAAAATGGATATATTGACTTTGCTGGGGTCAATAATATAGGTATAGCAATTATTTACTATGTTTATTTTGGAATATTAGAATCATTAGGATTTAGCATTGTTCCAGAAAAGTTATCATTAATACTTAATCTCTATATTTTTTTATTATGCTTTATAAGTTTTAAAAGAATAGTGCAGAAACTTGGCTTAAGTATTTGCATAACGTGGTTATTTGTTCTCAATAGCAGTTTTTGGTATTTTGCACAGTTAATTAATAAAGACGTATTTACAATATTTATATTGTATAAATTAATTGAGTATGCACTGTATAATAAAAAGATAGGTATATTTTTTATCTTTGTTTTTTCATTTTTTGTAAGAATTCAATTACCGGCAATAATATGTATATATCTGTTTTTTATATACTCTAAACCAACATTGAAAAATTTTCTGATTGTTTATTTATTTATGTCTTTAATAAATGGTTATATAAGTAGATATCAGGGTTTAATTATTAGTGAAAGTACATTGAGTGATGGGCTTAGTGCATTTATATATAAAATGAATATTAACTATGGAATAGGATCTCTGTTATTAAACCCGATCAGGTTAATGCAATCATTTTATAGTGTTTTTGATTCTGTAAATTTCTATTCTTCAGACGGTATTGATGTTTCAAAATTAAAAAATATACCACAATTATTTGTTTTTATATTATTATCCCCTTGGATTGTTAAAGCTTTTTATAAATATAGTTATTTCATGAGAACTAAAGCAAAATATGTAATGTCGATTGTACCTTCATTTTTTTTAGTTTGGTTCTTAAATCCCACAATTAATTCAAGGTATGTTATGTTAATAATACCTTTTATTACATTGGTTGGTCTATGTGCATTAAAGTATGGTAAAAAGTCCACTACATGAAAATACTTATAGTAAATTATCATTATCCGCCAAGTGCAACTGCACATTCTTATAGATGGGCACTGCTAAGATGTTTTTTTTTACAACAAGGGCATAGTGTAGATTTTATCTGTGGTGGGGTGACTGACGAACAGGATAACGGAAATAGTATCTATAGAGGAAATTTTCCTTTTACTGTAAAAAAAGGACATTCGAATTTTGTTAGTGCATCGAATAAGAGCGCTGATAGCTTAAAATCAAAATTATTATCTTTGGTGAAGTATACATATAGAAAAATATTTTGGCCTGATGGGTTGTGGCATTGGCTTCCATTTTCTTTATATCAAGTATTCAAATTGCGCAAAGAAAAATATGATTTGGTCATTGGTTATTCTCCAACATTTTCCGCATTGATCGCGTCTTCTACTTATAAAATATATAATAGAAATGCCAAGTTTATTGTAGATTTTGGAGATCCATTCTCTGTCTCTAAAGAAATGCCTGTCAATAACTACTATTTATATAAAAAACTCAATCATTGGATTGAAAAAAAAATCTTTAATATTGCTGATTTAATTTCTTTAACAAATGAGAAAACATACGATCTATACCGAGCTGCGCATCCAGATGTGACAAAATTTACAGTAATTCCTCATCTGGTTAATATTGATGAATTTTATAATAATCCAGTAACTCCACTTAATTTAAAACTTAAAATTGGCTATATAGGTGCATTCCATAAAGGAATCAGAGAACCTCATTTGGCAACGGATAAAATTTGTAGTTTGAGTAACTATTTAGCAACAAAATGCCAGTTTGATTTTTATGGGCCGTTAAATGGGATTAAATTAATTGAATCAAAAAGAATAAATTATCATGGTGTTGTCGCAAGACATGAGGCATTAGAATTGATGAAAAATCTCAATATATTAATCAATGTTGAGAATGAGTCATGCCCGATGTCGCCTAGTAAAATTTATGAATGCATGGCAACGGGTAAACCAATATTGAATTTTCTTAGCTCGAATGGATTTTCAAGTTTTGATGAATACCCACTCGTATTAAATATAGATAAAAATACCAGCCCTGATGAGATAGAGCAATTTATTCTCGATAATGGCAATAAGATGTTATCTAGAGGAGAGGTTGAAAATCTCTTGTCTGAGAAGACACTTTCTTTTATTGGTAAAAAATATTTAAGCGTGATTGGAGATTAAATATGCATCGTATTTTTATTAATGCATTGTCAGCTAAAGTTGGTGGAGGAAAAACCTATATATCTAATTTACTCTCCAATATATCATCTGAACAGCAATGTGAAATTTATATCGTATGTCCTGACCCATCCATAATTCCTAGTGATAAGAGAATTAAATATATAACAACTAAATTTGCTAATCAGAATATTTTTTTTAGAATGCTATGGGAGTCGTTATATCTCCCAATACTATTACTATTTGTCAGAGCCAATGTATTATTTGTTCCAGGCGGAATGGACTTTACATTTTTTTCTTTTGCTATTCCCAAAGTGACAATGTTTAGAAATATGCTGCCTTTTGACTCTAAAGCTCAAGGCGCTCTTCCAAATCGTAGACTTAAGATAAAAAATATAATATTAAAATTATTAATGTCTCGAACAATGAAGTCTGCAGACAGTGTTATTTTTATTTCTAATTATGCTCGCAACGTCGTGAAAAAATTGATGAAAATCAATGCATCACAAGTTATACCTCATGGAATATCTAATCATTTTAATCCGGGTGTGAATCCTGATGAAGAGTTGGATAATAGAAAAGGTAAATATATTCTGTATGTTTCTAGATTTGAGCCGTATAAAAACCACTTAAATTTATTAAAAGCATATGCTTTATTACCCGAAACTATAAAACAGGCATATCAATTAATTCTTGTTGGCGAGTTTATGGAACCCGCCTATTCCGACTGTATACGCTATGTTCAAGATAACCAACTTGAGAATTTCGTTATTTTCAAAGGTAAGGTAATATATGAAGAGCTACCTGCTATATATAAAGGTGCATCGCTATTTATCTTTCCTTCCTCGTGTGAAAATTGTCCTAATATCTTATTAGAAGCTATTGGATGTGGCGTTCCTATATTAGCATCAAAAACAGAACCTATGCCTGAGTTTGCAAAGGATGCTGCGTTATATTTTGATGAAAATAGTTACGAGGATATTTCAATTAAAATTTCTGAGGCTTTTAATAATCCGATTTTATTGAAGGAAATGAGAGGGAAATCTATTTCTTTAAGAGATAATTACATGTGGGAAAAAACGGCTTTGAAAACTTGGAAATATCTAGAGACTATTGGAGGTGACAATGTTTAAAAATAAAGTACTGTTAATTACTGGTGGTACAGGTTCATTTGGTAACGCAGTTCTTCATCGTTTTTTAAATACAGAAATTAGTGAAATTAGGATTTTTTCACGTGATGAGAAAAAACAAGATGATATGCGTAAATATTTCAAATCGGATAAACTAAAATTTTATATAGGTGATGTGCGGGATTATCAGAGCGTATCTAATGCAATGCGTGGGGTCGATTATATATACCATGCTGCCGCACTTAAGCAAGTTCCATCCTGTGAGTTCTATCCATTAGAAGCAGTAAAAACTAATGTTATTGGCACTGAAAACGTTTTGGAAGCAGCCATTACTCATGGAGTAGAAAGGGTTGTTTGCTTGAGTACAGATAAAGCGGTTTACCCTATTAATGCAATGGGGATTTCTAAAGCAATGATGGAAAAAGTTATTGTTGCTAAAAGCCGTAATTTAGTAAATACAAATACAACCATATGTTGTACCCGTTATGGTAATGTGATGGCTTCAAGAGGCTCAGTTATACCGCTATTTATCAGGCAGGTTGTAAATGGTGATCCTATTACTATTACTGACCCTAATATGACTCGCTTTATGATGACATTAGATGATGCAGTAGACTTGGTTTTACATGCATTTGAACATGGACAAAATGGTGATATTTTTGTACAAAAAGCGCCTGCTGCGACCATAGATACTTTGGTAAAAGCATTGTTGGAAATAATGAATAAGCCTGAGCATCTAGTTAATATCATAGGTACTCGTCATGGTGAAAAACAGTATGAAGCTCTTTGTAGCCGTGAAGAGATGTTTGTTGCCCAAGAAGAAGGGAATTATTATCGCGTAGCAGCAGATAATCGAGACTTGAATTACTCAAAGTATTTTGAAAATGGTGAAAGGGACCTTTCTCTCGTTGAGGATTATAATTCCCATAATACTCTGCGATTAGATGTTGAAGGAATGAAAGTGCTTTTACGTAAGCTTGATTTTATTCGTGAAATTGAAGCAGGCAATCTGTTGGTACCAGAAGGGGTCTAACCGTGAATGTATTGATCTTAGGTGCAACAGGTATGCTGGGTTACAGTCTGTTTGCCAATCTGAATGAGTACAAGCAGTTAAATGTTATCGGTACGGCACGTAGTATGGCAGGTAAAGAGATATACTTTAATAAGCTCCAAGAGAATTTACTGCTTAATGTAGATGCTACTGATATTGATAGCATTGATAATGCCATCAAATTAGCCAAACCAGATGTTGTGATAAATTGTATTGGCTTAATAAAGCAACATGAAATTGCAAAGCAGTATGTTCCTGCAATTAAAATCAATTCATTATTACCGCACCAATTAGCCGCTTTATGTGATAAATATGAAGCAAAATATATTCATTTTTCGACCGACTGTGTTTTCGATGGTAAAACTGGTTTATATAATGAACTTGACCTCCCTAATTCAACAGATATTTATGGCAAGTCAAAATATTTAGGTGAAGTCAACTATGGTCGGCATTTGACTTTAAGAACATCTATTATTGGTCATGAACTAAGCTCAGCAGTGAGTTTAATTGATTGGTTTTTAAAACAACAGAATGAAGTTAATGGATTTTCAAAGGCAATTTTTTCCGGCTTACCAACTTCTTATATAGCTAAATTACTGGCAGAAAAAATCCTCGTTGATAATAGTTTAACTGGTTTATATCATCTTTCTGTTGATCCGATTGATAAATTTTCATTAATTTCGTTAGTGTCAGAAATTTATGGTCATTCCGTTAAAATTAATAAATCAGAACAATTAGTTATCGACCGTTCGCTTGATTCAAAAAAAACTGAGAGATGCAATTAATTTCAATCCACCAACGTGGCGCGAATTGATTGAATTTATGCATAACGATTATGTAACGAGGTATTTTCCATGCAAAAATTAAATGTGATGACAATCGTTGGTACTAGACCTGAAATTATTAGATTGTCGCGTACCATCGCAAAACTTGATGAATATTGTACGCATACCTTAGTTCATACTGGTCAAAATTACGATTATGAACTTAATCAAATATTTTTTGATGATTTGGATATTCGTTCACCTGATATATTTTTGGAATGTGCAGGGAACAGTGCAGCGGAAACGATGGCTCAGGTAATCAGCAAGTCAGACAAAATTTTTGCAGAATTAAAGCCGGATGCTCTGCTAATTCTCGGTGACACTAATAGTGCGTTAGCTGCTATATCTGCCAAACGTAGAAAAATTCCCATATTCCATATGGAGGCAGGTAATCGTTGTTTTGATCTCCGTGTACCCGAAGAAATAAACAGAAAAATTGTTGATCATATTTCCGATGTCAACATGCCATACAGCGATATTGCGCGTGAGTACCTATTAAATGAAGGGCTTAGACCAGATCTAATTATTAAAACCGGTAGTCCAATGGATGAAGTGTTAAGTTTCTACCATGACAAAATTAATAAATCTGATATCGTTAGCCGTTTATCTCTCAATAAGAGTGAATATTTTTTAGTAAGTGTTCATCGTGAAGAAAATGTCGACTCTGATAAAAATATCTACAGTTATGTAGAAGTACTAAATGAGTTAGCTGTTAAATACCAATATCCGATTATTGTGTCAACTCATCCAAGGACTAGAAAGAAAATAGAGATGTTGGGATTACAATTTCACCCATTAGTTAATTTGTTAAAACCATTAGGATTTAGCGATTATGTTCGCTTACAAATGGATGCAAAAGTTGTACTAAGTGATAGTGGAACCATCACAGAAGAGTCTTCAATTTTAAATTTCCCAGCGATCAATATTAGAGAAGCCCAGGAACGCCCTGAAGGGTTTGAAGAAGGGGCGGTGATGTTCACGGGAATGAGCGTCGAGCGAATTTTACAAGCAATTGCTATTCTTGAAAATCAACCTCGAGGTGCAGCTCGGTTGATAAATAAAGTCCGTGACTATATAGCGCCGAATGTTTCGGAAAAAGTATTGCGTACTATTTTAAGTTATACAGATTATGTAAATCGCGTCGTATGGAGGAAATCACTTTGAAATTAGCGTTGATCATTGATGATTATCTACCTGATAGCACTCGCGTAGCCGCTAAAATGTTTCATGAACTTGCTATACATTTGCAACAGTGGCATCAGATAACTGTGATTACCCCTGGTCGTGACCAGGATGAACCGTTAATCACAAGTACACTTGATGGTATCAATATCTGGCGTTTTAAAAGTGGTGAGATCAAAGATGTTGGTAAAGTAAAACGTGCTATTAATGAATCGTTGCTTTCCTGGCGTGCTTGCCATGCTATAAAATCGAGGGTTGATAAAGATACCTTTGACGGTATTATTTATTACTCCCCATCTATATTTTGGGGAGGACTAGTAAAATTTTTAAAGAATCGTTGTCAATGTAAAGCATACTTGGTTTTAAGGGATCTTTTTCCGCGCTGGGCAATTGATGCTGGTATGATTAATAAGGGCTCCTTGATCGAACGATACTTCAGATTTTTTGAAAAGTATTCCTGTAATCAGGCTGATATGATCGGCTTGATGTCAAAAAATAATATAGATGTATTTAACGCTGATTATAGGGGATACCCTACAGAGGTTTTACATAATTGGGCGATGTTATCACCTATTACTCCTCCTCCTAATAGTTACCCATCAATCAGAGCACGACTTGGTTTAGAGGGTAAAGTAATTTTTTTTACGGTGGCAACATCGGTCATGCCCAAGATATGGCTAACTTGATGCGATTGACCAGGAGAATGAGCAAATACGATGGTGCTCATTTTTTGTATATAGGACAAGGGGATGAAGTTTCGCTTATCAACCAATTATCTGTTGATTGGGGATTGAAAAATTTCAGTTATTTACCTTCAATTTCTCAGGATGAGTTTAAGTTTGTTTTATCTGAGGTTGATATCGGGTTATTTTCTTTATCGGCTAATCATACAAGCCATAACTTTCCTGGAAAACTATTAGGGTATATGGTTGCAAAAATCCCAATTCTCGGGAGTGTTAATGTAGGAAATGATTTAAAGAGTTTGATAAATAAAACGCGCGCCGGAGTTGTTTGTATTAATGGCGATGATGATGCTTTATTTTCTGCGGCTGAAAAATTATATTTAGATGCTCAATACCGTTATGATACTGGAATCTTTGCTAGGCAATTACTAGAGTCCGAATTTTCAGTTGATTCTGCAGCTCAGAAAATTATTAAAGCTCTCTCACATAGTTAAGACAATAGTTTGTAATGTCGCAACAGTAGATCGGCGTTGTTCGTATGGTTGTAATGGGGCGCAATATCTGACGCTGAATATCGAAAGTGGTGGTTATACCGTTTCCGTGCTCAACCTCATCTGGTGAGAAGACAAAAGAAGTCAGTGTTGAGAAAGTAGGTAAGAAATTGCTTCCTTACTACATTGTAAAATATTTCGTCGAATCCCTTGAGACCCTCGTCGTGTTGTAGCCCCTCTGAATTTAGGTTTATCACTTAGTAAGGTTCTCTGGTTTAAATACAACCATTTAGGAGAGCTACCATGCAGGAAATATGTTTAACTAAAATCCAGCTATTGCGAGTTCTGAAAGAAGTTGAAAGTAGTCAGTATGTGAAGGATGTTGTCGAGACTGAGGTGTTTTGGAGGCCAATAACTAGCACTGAAAAATCCAAATATGCTGGGATGGGATTCTCTGATATCAAATGAATGAAAGGGCTGGAAGAGGAAGATTGCCAACTAAAGCAGATGTATATTTCCCGCGCTTAGAGTATGGGATTCCTAAGGGTTTAGCGGCAAAAAGCTATAATGAAACCTGGAAATTTTCTATTAATTCAATTTGTTATGATTGCACGTGAGACCAGTAAACGCCACGGATGTTGGATTGTTGGTATCTGTCGTATTCAGCAAATTGGAAAGATTTGATAACAGACTTGAGATGAAGAACGAAAACCCTCCGTTTATAGTGAATTTTTGCAAAAAAAAACGGTGATATTAGTTCAAATGAATCATTTGATTATCTGATTTGGTTACAGAGTTTATGTACAAATTTCTGATATCTGCTTGTTAATATATAAAGAATAAATATTTTTTCTGGCTATCTTTCCCATCTCTTCTACACTCCAGCCACGGCTTGTGGTTTTATTTTCAGCAACTAAACCACCGCAGGGTAACAGTTCACATCGATGCAGCGTATAATACTGCTCCTGTGTTTGCCCTGCTGGGTAGACAAGAGGTTTTGCCTACCGAAAGGAGAGATAAATGACGGCGTCAGCCCCGGTGATAACCGTTGATGGACCAAGTGGTGCAGGTAAAGGTACGCTTTGCAAAGCATTGGCTGAATCGTTGGACTGGCGTTTGCTGGATTCCGGTGCGATATACCGTGTTTTAGCTTTGGCGGCACTGCATCACCAGGTAGATATCAGCACCGAAGAGGCATTAGTTCCACTTGCCGCACATCTCGATGTTCGTTTTGTTTCGCAAAATGGGCAGTTAAAAGTCATTTTAGAAGGTGAGGATGTCAGTAATGAGATTCGCACTGAAACTGTGGGAAATACGGCATCCCAGGCAGCGGCTTTTCCTCGGGTGCGTGAAGCATTGTTGCGTCGTCAGCGGGCTTTCCGTGAGCCGCCCGGCCTGATAGCAGATGGCCGTGACATGGGCACGGTGGTGTTCCCCGATGCCCCGGTGAAAATATTTCTTGATGCAAGTTCACAAGAACGTGCACACAGGCGTATGCTACAGTTGCAGGAAAAGGGGTTTAATGTTAACTTTGAACGTCTTTTGTCCGAGATACAGGAGCGGGACTCTCGCGATCGTAATCGGGCTATTGCACCTTTAGTCCCTGCGGCAGATGCGTTGGTACTGGATTCAACCAGTATGTCCATCGAGCAGGTGATCGAACAGGCGCTGGCTTATGCCCAACGAATTCTAGCATTGTCGTTAAAAAAATAACGACAATGCGGTCAGTTCTGAGCTCTCAACGATTTTTTTAAATAAAATTATTTTTGATGAGCACTTTAACCTTGCTGCAAGGATGTGTGGCGAGGCATGTGAAACAACCCCATCCGGCGGGATGCTAGATGGACGTTAAACTTAAGAATCCTGAAGATTATAAACATGACAGAATCTTTTGCTCAACTCTTTGAAGAATCCCTGAAAACAATTGAAACACGTCCGGGCTCTATCGTCCGTGGTGTTGTTGTTTCTATCGATAAAGATATCGTACTGGTTGACGCCGGTCTGAAATCTGAGTCAGCAATTCCAGCAGAACAGTTCAAGAACGCGCAAGGTGAACTGGAAATTCAAGTCGGCGATGAAGTTGACGTTGCACTGGACGCAGTTGAAGACGGCTTCGGTGAAACTCTGCTGTCCCGTGAGAAAGCTAAGCGCCATGAAGCATGGCTGATGCTGGAAAAAGCTTACGAAGAAGCTGCAACCGTTACTGGTGTGATCAACGGCAAAGTGAAGGGCGGCTTTACAGTTGAACTGAACGGCATCCGTGCGTTCTTACCTGGTTCACTGGTTGATGTGCGCCCAGTTCGCGATACTCTGCATCTGGAAGGCAAAGAGCTTGAGTTCAAAGTCATCAAGCTGGATCAGAAACGCAACAACGTAGTTGTTTCTCGTCGTGCAGTTATCGAATCTGAGAACAGCGCTGAGCGTGATCAATTGCTGGAAAACCTGCAAGAAGGCATGGAAGTTAAGGGTATCGTTAAGAACCTGACTGACTATGGTGCATTCGTTGATCTGGGCGGCGTTGATGGCTTGCTGCACATTACTGACATGGCTTGGAAACGTGTTAAACACCCAAGCGAAATCGTCAATGTGGGCGACGAAATCACTGTTAAAGTTCTGAAATTCGACCGCGAACGTACTCGTGTATCCCTTGGCTTGAAACAGCTGGGCGAAGATCCATGGGTTGCTATCGCTAAACGTTACCCAGAAAGCACTAAGCTGACTGGCCGTGTAACTAACCTGACTGATTACGGCTGCTTCGTAGAAATCGAAGAAGGCGTTGAAGGTCTGGTACACGTTTCAGAAATGGATTGGACCAACAAAAACATTCACCCGTCTAAAGTTGTTAACGTTGGCGACGTAGTGGAAGTTATGGTTCTGGACATCGATGAAGAACGTCGTCGTATTTCTCTGGGCCTGAAACAGTGCAAATCTAACCCATGGCAGCTGTTTGCAGAAACCCACAACAAAAACGACCGCGTTGAAGGTAAAATCAAGTCTATCACTGACTTCGGTATCTTCATCGGCCTGGACGGCGGCATCGACGGCCTGGTTCACCTGTCTGATATCTCCTGGAACGTTGCAGGCGAAGAAGCTGTTCGTGAATACAAGAAAGGCGACGAAATCGCAGCTGTGGTTCTGCAAGTTGACGCAGAACGTGAGCGTATCTCCTTGGGCGTGAAACAACTGGCTGAAGATCCGTTCAATAACTACCTGTCTGTTAACAAGAAAGGTGCTATTGTTACTGGTAAAGTCACTGCAGTTGACGCTAAAGGTGCTACAGTTGAATTGGCAGGCGGCGTAGAAGGTTATCTGCGTGCTTCTGAAGCAACTCGCGACCGTGTTGAAGATGCGACGCTGGTTCTGAACGTCGGTGATGAAGTTGAAGCCAAATATACTGGCGTTGACCGCAAAAACCGCGTAATCAGCCTGTCTGTTCGTGCTAAAGACGAAGCTGATGAGAAAGATGCTATTGCTACAGTTAACAACAAGCCAGAAGAAGGCAACTTCTCTAGCGCAATGGCAGAAGCGTTCAAAGCTGCAAAAGGCGAGTAATAACGGGGGGCGATGTTTTCGCCCCTATACGGTAGTTTAGCTGCAAAGCTTGGAGGTTATATGACCAAGTCTGAACTTATTGAAAGACTTGCTGGCCAGCACTCTCATATTCCGGCGAAGGCCGTTGAGGATGCAGTGAAAGAAATGCTTGAACATATGGCTGGAACACTAGCTGAAGGTGAGCGCATTGAGATCCGCGGATTTGGCAGTTTTTCTCTTCACTACCGTGCTCCGCGTGTTGGTCGTAACCCGAAAACTGGTGATAAAGTTGAGTTGGAAGGTAAGTACGTTCCACACTTTAAGCCAGGTAAAGAGTTGCGTGATCGCGCTAATATCTACGGTTAAGTTGTTTACAGCTTACCGCGTTATTATCTATGTCCAAAACACTCGGAGCTATTGCTTCCAGTGAAAGGATATAAAGCTGATACGAAACGGTGCCCCTAGAGGCACCGTTTTTATTTGTTTTTGTCTCTTAATCCTGACGCCCTCCCTTGCCAAAATGCTTTATCCATCAATATATTCCTGATTATTTTAGAGGCATCCCGCATTTCTTTTGCAGATTTTGCAACTCAATAAAACTGTTCGCGTATCGGCTCGGAACTCCTGTCAGTGGTGCTGGCCCTATAGCCAATCTACATAGAGAATCAGTTTCTCACCCACAGTGAGCGGATAGCCATGAGGCTATTTGAGAGTCATAACATGGATGGTTGCTTATCACTTTATCAACAGATCATTGCGCGTTTGCTATCATCGCGGGTCTTTTACCTCTTATTTTGCTACCTCATCTCCCAGGCCCCAGGGTGATTGGCGTGTTACTGGCATTGGGCGCATTGCTATGGGTTAGCGGCAATACTTATTGTCAGTGTCTTACATTGGCTCTGATGAGTTTTGTTTGGGGATGTTGGCACGGCGATAAGATGTTGATGCAGATTGAGCAATTCACTCAGGGAGATCAACAGATCGTCGCCACAATAAATAATTCACATTTGGTTTGGGTAGAAGGTAATAAGGTTCTATTAGATATTCAGCAGGTAAATGGGAAGAAAGTATTTCCTGCTATTAAGGTCACCGTCAAATGGCAAGAGGGCCTGGATTATTGTGCTGGGCAACAATGGCAGTTCTGGCTGCGAATGCGAGGTGTGCATAGTTTGCTCAACGAAGGCGGTTTTGATAGCCAGCGTTGGGCTATAGCAAATCGCCGTCCATTACAGGGACGAATCATTAGAGCCGAATTACTTGATGCGCCTTGTAATGCTCGTCAGCAAATCATCCGTGTTGTGGAACGGCAACTTGAACCCTATAAACAACGGCAGATATTGCTGGCACTGGCTTTTGGTGAAAGGAGCCAACTGGAACCCCAGTATTGGGCGATGTTGCGTGATACCGGTACGGCCCATTTAATGGCGATTTCAGGTTTACACATTGCTATGGCGGCGTTATTTGGTGGGGGGCTGGCTCGGGCGATTCAGTTTTTACTGCCGGTTAGTCGAGTTGGTCCGCTGTTTCCGCTATTAACTGGCTGGATGGTTGCTGTTATTTACGTTTGGCTAGCAGGGGCGAATCCCCCGGCAGTTAGAGCTGCTATGGCACTGACATTATGGTTGCTGCTTAGGCTTTTTAATGTCTCCTGTAGTGCATGGCAAGTATGGTTATGGGCACTAGCGCTAATTTTACTTAGTGATCCTCTTGCAATACTTTCGGATAGTTTTTGGCTCTCCTGTTTGGCGGTATTTAGTTTGATATGTTGGTTTTATTGGGTACCGCTTTCCCCGCGTTTTAAAACGGGTTGGCAAGGGCTAGTTATTCGCGCGATCCATTTGCAATTAGGTATGATGTTGCTGTTGATGCCGTTGCAAATAACGTTGTTTCGCGGCATCAGTTTATTCTCGATACTTGCAAACCTGTGGGCAGTGCCTCTCGTTTCCTTAATTACTGTCCCTTGTGTTTTGCTGGCTTTGGCTTTCTCTCTCCTTCCTGTGGTTGCTGGGGTGTTCTGGTCGTTGGCTGATATATCGTTGACTGCGGTACTCTTCCCGCTGAGTCTGATGAGAATGGGCTGGTTTCATACTGGAACGGCATCAGTTGCTATCGGATTCAGTGGTTGGCTAGCCATGTTTATATGGCGTTTTGGATGGTGGCGTAACTATTCTATTGGGGTCATGGTGCTTTGTGTGAATCTAGTATTATTGACTCAGCGCCGTGATGAATACCAATGGCGGGTTGATATGTTAGATATTGGGCATGGTCTGGCGGTAGTCATTGAGCACAAGGGGAAAGCCATTATTTTTGATACAGGTAATCGCTGGGCAACTGGCAGCATGGCATCAATGGTGATTTTGCCTTATTTACGTTGGCGGGGTATCACTGTTGAGCAAATTATTCTCAGTCATGATCATCAGGATCATACTGGAGGTCTAGCCGAGATTCAGACTGCTTTTCCCATGGCGACGGTTCGTGCTCCTTTTCCCTTAAAAGATGCTGTAAATACTTTGCCCTGCAAACAAGGGGTAGCATGGCAGTGGCAAGGTTTGAATTTTGAAGTGTTATGGCCGCGAGTGCAGGTTGCTAATGCTCAGAATGATGATTCATGTGTGATTCGTGTTGATGATGGCAAACACAGCTTATTACTGACTGGTGACCTTGAAATGCGCAGTGAGAGAGAGTTGATTAAAAATTCTCGTGCTAAATTAGCTTCAACGTTACTGCAGGTTCCTCATCATGGGAGCAATACCTCTTCTACACCCCCTTTTCTGCGGGCAGTAAAGCCGGAATTGGCTTTTGCCTCTGTTGCACGCTATAACCAATGGCATCTTCCGGCCAGAAAAGTGACTAAACGCTATCAAAAAAATAACATTATTTGGCATGATACCTCGGTGTCGGGGCAATTAAGTGTTTATTTTTACAGCGATAGTTGGCAAATTAATGGTTATAGGGAACATTTAATGCCTCGTTGGTATCACCAGCAATTTGGCGTTGGAGGCCATAATGAGTAGAATGGGCCGCTATTTCTTCTGGTGCTGGTATTTGCATGATGAATGATAAAGATCTATCCACTTGGCAGACGTTTCGTCGCCTCTGGCCATTGATCTCTCCTTATAAGACCGGTCTTGTTGTTGCGGCGATAGCATTAATCCTTAATGCTGCCAGTGACACCTTTATGCTGTCATTACTAAAACCCTTGCTCGACGATGGTTTTGGTAAGGCTAATAGCTCAATTTTAAAATGGATGCCTCTGGCCGTTATCGGCTTAATGGTGGTTCGAGGTATAACAGGCTTTATTTCAAGCTATTGCATCTCGTGGGTCTCCGGCAAAGTGGTGATGCATATCCGTCGCCGCTTATTCAGCCATATGATGGGGATGCCGGTTTCATTTTTTGATCAGCAATCAACAGGTACGTTGCTATCACGTATTACTTATGACTCCGAACAAGTAGCAGCATCATCTTCTGGTGCACTGGTGACAGTGGTGCGAGAAGGGGCTTCTATTATCGGTTTGTTTATTATGATGTTTTATTACAGCTGGCAGTTGTCGCTGATTTTAATCGTCATTGCACCGATTGTGTCGATTTCTATTCGGTTGGTATCTAAGCGTTTTCGCAATATCAGTAAAAATATGCAAAGCACCATGGGTGAAGTTACCACCAGTGCAGAGCAAATGCTGAAAGGGCATAAAGAAGTTTTGATCTTCGGCGGCCAAAAAGTTGAAACTGAGCGCTTTGAAGCTGTTAGTAATCGCATGCGCCAACAAGGGATGAAACTGGTTTCTGCTTCTTCTATTTCAGATCCTATTATTCAGTTGATTGCCTCTTTTGCTCTGGCATTTGTCCTGTATGCAGCAAGCTTCCCGAGTGTGATGGAAACCCTGACCGCTGGTACCATTACTGTGGTGTTCTCAGCCATGATTGCGCTGATGCGACCATTGAAATCACTGACCAATGTGAATGCTCAATTCCAACGTGGAATGGCTGCTTGTCAGACGCTGTTCACTATTCTGGATATGGAGCAGGAAAAAGACGAGGGTAAACTGGAAGTTGAACGCGCTAAAGGCGAAATAGAATTCCGCCATGTGACGTTCTACTATCCGGGTAAAGATACTCCAGCACTGAATGACATCAATATGCATATTGATGCAGGTAAAACAGTTGCATTAGTGGGGCGATCAGGCTCTGGTAAGTCAACTATCGCTAATTTAATGACCCGTTTCTATGATGTCAGCGAAGGCAGTATTTTGTTGGATGGCCATGACTTGCGTGATTACCGGTTGGGGGCATTACGCAACCAGGTCGCGTTGGTGTCACAAAATGTTCATCTATTCAATGATACGGTGGCTAATAACATTGCTTATGCCCGTGATGAGCAATACAGCCGTGCTGAAATTGAAGAAGCTGCCCGCATGGCTTATGCCATGGACTTTATCAATAAAATGGAAAATGGCCTGGATACCGTGATTGGTGAAAACGGTGTCATGCTCTCTGGTGGCCAGCGTCAGCGTATTGCCATTGCACGGGCGCTGTTACGGGACTGCCCAATATTGATTCTGGATGAAGCGACTTCAGCACTGGATACTGAATCAGAGCGGGCAATTCAGGCCGCATTGGATGAATTGCAGAAAAACCGTACTTCACTGGTTATTGCCCACCGTTTGTCGACCATTGAAAAAGCGGATGAGATTCTGGTCATTGAGGACGGGCGCATTGTGGAGCGTGGCATGCATGCAGAATTGCTGGCGAAAAAGGGCGTTTATGCTCAACTTAACCGTATGCAGTTTGGCCAATGATTGAGCGTATTTGGTCTGGGAAGTCTTGGCTGTATTTGTTATTGCTGCCACTGTCCTGGCTATATGGTGTGATCACTTGGCTTATCCGTGTCAGTTATACTCTGGGGTGGCGTTCAGCATGGCGCTCCCCCGTGCCTATTATCATTGTGGGCAACCTGACTGTCGGCGGTAATGGTAAAACGCCGGTGGTTATTTGGTTGGTGGAACAGCTAAAACAGCGGGGTTATCGCATCGGAGTTGTGTCCCGTGGTTATGGCGGCAAGTCTGTGTATCCGTTATTACTATCCAGCGAGACTACAACCACTCAGGCCGGTGATGAACCTGTTCTAATTTATCAACGAACAGGTGCCCCAGTTGCGGTCTCGCCGAAGCGTTCTGATGCGGTCCAAGCATTACTGAAATCTCATAATTTGGACTTCATCATTACTGATGACGGCTTACAGCATTATGCATTACAGCGGGATTTTGAGCTGGTGGTGATTGATGGTGTTCGCCGCTTTGGTAATGGCTGGTGGCTGCCCGCAGGCCCGATGCGCGAGCGGGCAGGGCGATTGCGCTCAGTCGATGCAGTGATAACCAATGGCGGTATTGCCGCCACTGGTGAAATACCAATGCAACTGGTTGCACGGGAGGCGGTCAATTTGGTGACAGGCGAACGTTTTCCTGCGCAACAATTACAGCATGTTGTTGCCATGGCTGGCATCGGCCATCCCCCGCGTTTTTTTGCTACGCTAAGTCTGCTCGGTATTGAACTCAAAAAGGAATATGCTTTCGCCGACCATCAGGATTATTCACTGTCCCAACTTAGCTCGCTGACGTCCGGGCCACAAATTTTACTAATGACTGAAAAAGATGCTGTTAAGTGCCGAGCTTTTGCTCAGCCCAATTGGTGGTATTTGCCAGTAGATGCGCAGTTACCTCCCGATCAAGCTGAACAATTATTGTTGAAGATTCAGGCACTATCGCACCATTCTGCATAATCCAATTTATAGACTCAGTGATGTGAGCTTTAGAGCCGCCGCGCATGCCGTTAGCGAGTGTTGCTGAGTTTTTTCGTACAGTTGTAGTTCATCAATAACATCAGATCCCAAGTCCTGTTGGAAATCCTGCTTACTGGAATGTCCTGCAAAATGGTTTTGCCCTTTATCCCCTAAATTGGACTGAAAAATACCCGCAGCACTGACCGGCAGGAAATCTTCATAAACCAAAGGTTCAAATTGGATAAATCCGGCGCCAATCAGCTCGTCTAAAGTTAAATTTTGCATTGAGGCCGTAGGTTCGCTGAGTTTTTTTTCTGTCGGGAAATAGCGGAAGAAAGCGAGTTTTTCAGCGCGCATGGTCGGGTAATCATCCGGAAACTGGCTAAATTTCTCGCTAAGAATAGCCATGTATTGCGCTGCATTTTCCTCATTTGCAGGGGCTTGCAGTTGATCCTGAGCCGCTTGCAGCAAGCGGTCATAAAGATTGCGGCCCTTAGCGGTCAGCGCAGCGCCACGCTGTTCTATTTCGCCAAAGCGGGCGGTGTGACTCCCTTGAACAATATGCCCATCGGATGATACAAACGCGATTTTTTCTTCCAATGCTTTAAAACTGGTTTGTCGCAGCAGTATTGGGCAATGGCGAGGGGGGGGCCCTTCAATGACGGCTTTGGGGGTAATGTTGTGTTTCAGCATGGCAGCTTGTACTGCGTCTATATTCAGTGTTCGTGGGGTCAAATGGTTAATATGTGGCCCTTTAAAAGCAATGACATCAGCAATTAACCGATGTTGATCATGCAGTTGATGATAAATCTCAGCACTCACGGTAGCTTGATTATGCCAGCGGAATGTTTCCAAGGATTCAGTAATAAAATCAGCTGCTTCATTGCTAGTCAGCCCTCCGGCCGTTTCATGCTTAACAATTAACTCGATAAGACGTGACGTAAAAATATTTCTTTTGGCAAGAGTATCAATTGCTCGTTGCCGCAGCTCTGGTTGCTCAATCAACTCTAATCGCAGTAAGGAAGTGAAAATTCTAAATGGGCAGATTTGCAATGAAGTTTCATGTACTGCGCGAAAAGCCGTAGAGTGAACAGGTACACCGGCAGGGGCCAGATCGTAATACCCGACGGGAGCCATCCCCATAACTGCAAATAAGCGGCGTAAGGTGGTGAGCTCGGTGGCAGTTCCCACGCGGATAGCACCATGCCTTTCCATATTTAATCGCCCAATTTCCCCAGTTTGATGCAAATGGCGGGTCAGTTCTGGCAATTGTTCCATAGTTTGGCGGTTGGTCTCGGCAACTAACTCCAATAAATCACCGTATAGCGGGACTTCAGTCTGATACATATCCGACATAGCACTGGAGAATCTGGCGCGTATCTCATCGGGATGAACAAATGGCTGGTGACTTATCATAGGAATGTTCCTTTTTGCCTTTCAACGCAGATATTTACGGCTGCGGATCACGCTGATTCCATTTTATTCTAGGTGAGTTTGCTGAGCTGGTGAGGAGCCTGCGGAGAATATTAGTTTTTTATGCGTCATATCGCATTGATTCTGGGGTTTGTTGTGATCCATGCGATAAAAAAGTTGTATGAATGCGTTTTTTATGTGTAAATACGCGTAGGCCTGTTTTGCAGGCTTATTTATGTGTAAGAGTGCACGAGAGCAAAGCAAAGCAGTTCCTCCCAAGACGCTATTTCTGATACAGCCTCAAAGACGAACCCCTGAAATCTCCTATAAGCAACTCCCATAAGTCATATTTTAGGCGAACCTGTTATTGCCCATTAAGCATTTATTTTTTGTGGCTGGTTTGTTAGTTGTTGTATCTGTTGCTGCTCTATTATTTAAAGTAATAACGTTGGGTTATCGGCGGAAATAAAATGATCGTGCCAATGCGCCTGTCATTTATTCTCGAGATAGACAAAATTCTAAGCCCACATTTATGCGGGTTTTCCATAAAATCAAGCTCATAGAGGTTTAATCAGAAAACTTTAGGATGGGCAACTGCATCTAAACAATAAATAAAAATGAGTTGTTAGGATGCCCAGTAAAAGGAAATTTATTATGACGTTAAAAATGGGTCGCGTGAAATGGTTCAACCAGTCTGAAGGCTACGGTTTTATTTCACCCCACGACGGGAGTTTGGATGTGTATGTCAGCAAGACAGCCATTGCCAACACCAAAAATAAATCACTGAGTGAAGGGCAGGACGTTGAATTCTCTACTTATCGTAGTATTCATGGGCCGTCAGCAGCAGATGTGATCGCTTTCTAAGCAAACGGCTACCCAAGGGTAGCCGCTAGTTTTTTTGCCTCTGTTCGACATATTTCTTTTGCCGTCGGGCAGTTTTGCAGGTGCTTCTATTTGTTTTTGCGGTTTAATTGCTGAAGTTAGCAAACAGCGCAATAATTTTATGGAATACTTTCATTTCTTACTCGATAGATATGATTGTGTGACTTATGTCACAAAAATACTACTCCTCGCAATTCAACATATCAATAACAAAACCAACATTTATCATCCCGATTGTTGAGTATCTTCACTTATACTAATGTCAATTAACATAACTACTTGTTATCAATGGCTGATATTAATGACGGTATCGGCGCAGTTAACCTGCATCGGCGGATATGGTATCCTCGACCACTTTCCTGCTGGCTAAACTCCATTCTGGAGGATGTATGGACCACCGTTTACTCGAAATCGTTGCTTGTCCGGTCTGCAACGGTAAGTTGTACTTCAATAAAGAAAACCTTGAGCTGGTATGCAAAGCTGACAATCTGGCTTACCCGGTGCGTGATGGCATCCCGGTATTGCTAGAAAACGAAGCCCGCCCACTGTCCATTGATGAGAAGCACGCATGAGTTTCATTGCTATAATACCCGCCCGTTATGCTTCAACCCGTCTACCCGGTAAGCCACTGGCTGATATTGCGGGTAAACCGATGGTTGTGCATGTGATGGAGCGGGCATTGGAGTCAGGTGCTTCTCGGGTGATTGTGGCAACAGACCATCCGGAAGTGGTGAAAGCGGTTGAAGCGGCGGGTGGCGAAGTGTGTTTAACCCGCGCAGATCATCAGTCTGGTACCGAGCGCTTAGCGGAAGTCATTGAATGCTATGGTTTTGCTGATGATGATATTATTGTCAATGTGCAAGGGGATGAGCCATTGGTGCCGCCAATGATTATCCGTCAAGTTGCTGATAATTTGGCTGCCTCCAGTGCAGGTATGGCGACATTGGCTGTGCCGATTGAAAGCAGCGAAGAAGCCTTTAACCCTAATGCCGTGAAAGTGGTGATGGATGCGCAAGGTTATGCGCTGTATTTCTCGCGTGCCGCCATTCCGTGGGAAAGAGAGCGTTTTGCTCAATCGAAAGAAACCATTGGTGATTGTTTCTTACGCCATATTGGTATTTATGCTTATCGCGCCGGTTTTGTTCGTCGCTATGTTAATTGGGCGCCAAGCAAACTCGAGCAGATAGAGCTGTTAGAGCAACTGCGTGTGCTGTGGTACGGTGAAAAAATTCACGTTGCTGTGGCAAAAGCTGTGCCGGCAGTTGGGGTTGATACACAAGAAGATTTAGACAGAGTTCGGGCTATTATGCTCAAGCAGTAATCATTGTGCCGCTTTCCACGCCAAGCTCTATTGAGTTTGGCGTTGTTATTTCTGGATCCCACAAGCTTTAATTATTTAACTTTTATTGTGGCTATTATTTGATCTGCATTCTGGAAATATCCCGCCCATCATCCCATGATGAGCACTCTATTTCGTCAGATAATCGGACAAAGCCTTATGGAACAGCTGAAAGCTGAATTAAGTGTCGTGCTTGGGGAGTCGATTACCCGCCTTGAGCGCATCAGCGAGCAGCCTTATGCCCACCTGTATGCGATGTATAATCAGCAGGGTCAGGCAATCCCATTGTTGGCAAAGAGTTATGTCTGTCAAGGGATTGCACAGCAAGAGGCCTATAAACTGTCAATGTTGTCGCGCGAAGGCGATATCCGCTTGCCGACTGTGTATGGTTTAGTCATGACCCATCAACCTCCGTATAAAGAAATTTTGCTGATGGAGCGGCTTCGGGGAGTTTCGGTAGAAGCACCTACCCGAACCGGGGAGCGCTGGAATGCTTTGATGGATCAGATAGTTGAGGGCGTATTAGCCTGGCACCGGATCGATAGCCATGGGTGTGTTGGCAATGTTGATAGCACACAAGAAAATGATTGGTTCAGTTGGTATCAGCAACGAGTTGAAGTGCTGTGGGCCACGCTATCGAATATGAACTCACCACAAATGACCCTGGAAGATAGGGCGATTCTCTATCGTGCTCGGGCATCATTAAATGCACTTTTTGCCGGTTTTGACGACAGTTCAGTGCTGGTTCACGGCAATTTGACCTTACGCAGTATGCTTAAAGATCCCCGCAGTGATCAATTGCTGGCAATGCTTAACCCCGGCCCCATGCTATGGGCACCGCGGGAGTATGATTTATTCCGCCTGAGTGAAGAGGGTATGCCGAGCCAGTTATTTTATCGCTACCTCAATAAAGCGCCGGTCTCGGAATCCTTTGTGGCCCGCCGTTGGCTCTACACTCTGTGGGAGTTGGTTTCCCGCTTTATTCACACCGGTAATTTGGATCGCGCTTCATTTGATAATGCGGCTAAACAACTGTTACCTTGGCTGAATTAACTGCAAAATCATTCATCATTTTTATTGTCCGTTAATGTTTGCCAGATTAGCCCCAATGTTTCATACCAAGCGCGTTCGGTGTGGCCTAAATAGGTTGCCGCCGGAATAATGCGTTCCCAACTGTGTAAGGGGCTGGTAATAGCTAACTGATTGGCGGGAGCCGGAATAGGGTGTAAGCCCTTGGCTGTAAAAAATTTTATCGCCCGAGGTAAATGACTGGCGGAGGTCACCAGCAAAAAAGGTTTATTACCCACCAAGGTAGCCACCGCTGCCGCTTCTTCAGCCGTATCTTTGGGTTGCTCTAATGCAATAATATCCGCCGCCGGAACCCCTAAACTTTCCGCTACCTGCGCCGCTGTTTTTGCACTACTTTGGCTGTTCGGGCCAGCGCCGCCGGTAAACACCATTTTTGCGTTAGGATGGGCACGATACAGCCGGATCCCCTCAGTGACTCGCGGCAAACTATTCGAGAATAAATTAGCACTTGGCGCCCAATTCGGATTAAACGTGTAGCCGCCACCAAGGACAACAATGTAATCTACCGGGTCGTTTCCCTGATAAGTTGCGTATTGTTTTTCCAGCGGTAATAACAGGCGATCCGCGACAGGTTGCAGGCTAATAAGCAATAATATCAGCCAACTTAATGCAAAAAGCGTTTTGCCACTTTTTTGCCAGCGGGTAAACCACAATAAGATTAATGCCAGCCCCATGATGATAAGCAGAAAGGGCAGTGGCATTAATAAGCCGCCAACAAACTTTTTTAGGGTAAAAAGCATAAAAACAGGCACCTTTTGGCTGAAAAAACGGCATTTGGCGATGATTACGGGCCAAGAAGATTTATTCTAAGTCAGGCTGTGCCAAAATAGCAGGTTGATAGTCATTCTTTTTGCTGTCGCTATTGATTTGCGAGTCTCTATCAAGGCCGGTAAATCAATAGTTATAGATACAATCGCGGAGCAATTGTCCATGCAGGATCGCAATTTCGATGATATTGCCGAGAAATTCTCGCGCAATATCTACGGCACGACGAAGGGAATGATCCGTCAGGCGGTGGTGTGGCAAGATATCACCGGGCTATTAGCGCAGTTGCCGCAACGCCCGTTACGGATTTTAGATGCAGGTGGTGGTGAAGGGCATATGGCTTGTCAACTGGCGGAATTGGGTCATCAGGTTCTATTATGTGACCTGTCCGCTGAGATGATCCAACGTGCAAAAGTGGCCGCTCAGGAAAAAGGTGTGAGCCACAACATGCAATTTGTACAAAGTGCGGCCCAGGACATCACCCAACATTTGGAACAGCCCGTTGATCTGATATTGTTCCATGCGGTTTTAGAATGGATTGCAGAGCCACAACAAGTTCTGCAAATACTTTTTAATGCGTTAAACCCAGGTGGCGCACTGTCATTGATGTTTTTCAATGCCAATGGGTTAGTGATGCGTAATGCGGTATTAGGTAACTTTCAATTGGCGATACCCGGCCTCAAAAGACGTCGGCAGCGCTCGTTATCACCGCAATACCCGTTAGACCCGCCGACGGTATACCGTTGGCTTGAGCAAATGGGTTTATCCATTAGCGGTAAGACAGGAGTACGGGTGTTTCACGATTACATGAAAAATAAACAGCAACAAGTCGATGAATTTGCTGAATTATTGGCGTTGGAACAGCGCTATTGCCGGCAGGAGCCCTTTATCAGTTTGGGGCGCTACGTGCATGTCATGGCGTTTAAGCCGAATCTGAAGGACCCATTATGAGTGAATTTTCCCAGACAGTACCCGAACTGGTCGCCTGGGCGCGAAAAAATGATTTCTCGATTACTCTGCCAACAGAGCGTCTGGCCTTTCTTATGGCTATTGCCACCTTAAATGGTGAGCGGCTGGACGGTGAAATGAGCGAAGGCGAGCTGGTGGATGCATTTCGTCACGTCAGTAAAGGGTTTGAACAGACCACCGAAACCGTGGCCGTGCGCGCCAATAACGCCATCAATGATATGGTGCGCCAGCGTTTACTCAACCGTTTTACCAGTGAGTTGGCCGATGGTAATGCTATTTACCGCCTAACTCCATTAGGCATTGGCATTACAGATTATTATATCCGCCAGCGGGAGTTTTCCACTCTGCGGCTGTCGATGCAGTTGTCGATAGTGGCGCAAGAACTGCAACGGGCGGCAGAAGCGGCGGAAGAGGGCGGTGATGAATTCCACTGGCACCGTAATGTCTTTGCCCCGCTTAAATATTCAGTCGCTGAAATCTTTGACAGTATCGACATGACCCAGCGCCTAATGGACGAGCAGCAGCATAGCGTTAAAGAAGATATCGCGGCGCTCTTGAATCAAGATTGGCGTGCTGCTATTGCCAGCTGCGAAATGTTGCTGTCAGAAACCTCCGGTACACTCAGAGAGTTACAAGACACGCTGGAGGCGGCTGGTGATAAGCTTCAGGCGAATTTATTGCGCATTCAAGAAGCCACCATCGGCAATGCGGGCTTGGATTTGGTCGATAAACTGGTGTTTGATTTACAAAGTAAACTTGACCGTATTATCAGTTGGGGCCAGCAGTCTATTGATCTGTGGATTGGTTATGACCGCCACGTGCACAAGTTTATCCGTACTGCGATTGATATGGATAAAAACCGGGTATTTGCCCAGCGCTTACGCCAGTCAGTGCAAAATTATTTTGATAACCCTTGGGCCTTGACCTACGCCAATGCTGATCGCTTGCTGGATATGCGCGATGAAGAGTTGGCGCTGCGTAGTGAAGAGGTCACCGGAGAATTGCCACCGGACTTGGAATTTGAAGAGTTTAATGCTATCCGTGAGCAGTTAGCCGCCCTGATTGAACAAGCATTGCTGGTATATCAGCAGAAAAAACTGCCGCTCAATTTGGGGGAAGTGATGCGCGATTACCTCGCGCAATATCCGCGTGCTCGTCATTTTGACGTGGCTCGTATCCTGGTCGACCAGGCAGTTCGCCTTGGTGTGGCCGAAGCCGATTTCTCAGGATTACCCGCTGAATGGCTGGCAATCAATGATTACGGAGCCAAGGTGCAGGCACATGTCATCAACAAATATTGAAGTAGTAATGCCGGTTAAACTGGCTCAGGCATTGGCCAACTCATTGTTTCCGGCACTGGATAGTCAGTTACGCGCTGGCCGTCATATTGGTATTGATGAGCTGGATAACCATGCTTTCCTGATGGATTTTCAGGAGCAACTGGAAGAGTTTTATACCCGCTATAACGTGGAGTTAATCCGTGCGCCGGAAGGTTTCTTCTATCTGCGCCCTCGTTCAACCACGTTGATCCCGCGCTCGGTGTTATCTGAGCTGGATATGATGGTCGGCAAAATTCTTTGTTATCTGTATCTCAGCCCGGAACGTCTGGCTCATGAAGGTATTTTCGCCCAGCATGAGCTGTACGAAGAGCTGCTGAGCCTGGCCGATGAGAGCAAATTGCTGAAGTTCGTTAACCAGCGCTCAACCGGCTCAGATTTGGATAAACAAAAGTTGCAGGAAAAAGTGCGAACCTCACTCAACCGGCTGCGCCGTTTGGGCATGATTTACTTTATGGGCAATGACAGTAGCAAGTTTCGTATCACTGAGGCGGTGTTCCGTTTTGGTGCCGATGTGCGCAGCGGTGATGACCCACGCGAAGCTCAGTTGCGTATGATCCGGGATGGCGAAGCCATGGCGGTCGAAAATAGTCTGTCACTCCATGATGAAAGCGATGAAAGCGACATCACCATGGGCAATGCAACGGACAGTGCAGAGGATGAACAGGAATGATTGAACGCGGTAAATTTCGCTCACTGACCTTGGTTAACTGGAATGGTTTTTTTGCCCGAACATTCGATCTTGATGAACTTGTTACTACCTTATCCGGTGGTAACGGGGCCGGTAAATCTACCGCTATGGCTGCTTTCGTCACAGCATTGATTCCAGATTTAACCTTGCTGCACTTTCGTAACACCACCGAAGCAGGGGCCACCAGTGGCTCGCGTGATAAAGGGCTGCACGGTAAATTGCGCGCCGGAGTGTGTTATTCCACGTTAGATGTGGTCAACTCTCGCCACCAACGGGTGGTGGTTGGGGTACGTCTGCAACAAGTGGCCGGGCGCGATCGCAAAGTTGATATCAAACCTTTCACTATTCAAGGGCTTCCGACTGCAATTCAACCCACACAGATCCTCACCGAAGTGGTGGGCGAGCGCCAGGCGCGGGTGTTGTCATTGCCAGAGCTGAAAGAACGCGTTGAAGCTATGGAAGGGGTGCAGTTTAAGCAATTTAACTCCATCACCGATTACCACTCGCTGATGTTTGATTTGGGTGTGATCCCAAAACGTCTGCGCTCTTCTGCTGATCGCAGCAAATTCTACCGTTTGATTGAAGCGTCATTGTACGGCGGTATTTCCAGCGCCATTACCCGCTCATTACGCGATTATTTATTGCCAGAAAACAGCGGCGTTCGTAAGGCCTTCCAGGATATGGAAGCGGCGTTGCGCGAAAACCGCATGACGCTGGAGGCTATCCGTGTCACCCAGTCCGACCGTGACCTGTTTAAGCATCTTATCTCTGAAGCAACTTCCTATGTTGCTGCTGACTATATGCGCCATGCCAATGAGCGGCGTATTCATCTCGATGGTGCTTTGGTCTTGCGTCGTGATTTACTGGGCAGCCGCAAGCAACTAGTGACCGAGCAGTATCGCCATGTCGAAATGTCCCGTGAATTGGCCGAGCAAAGTGCTGCCGAATCTGATCTCGAAACTGATTATCAGGCCGCCAGTGACCATCTCAGTCTGGTGCAAACCGCGATGCGCCAGCAGGAAAAAATCGAGCGCTACCAAAGTGATTTGGAAGAGCTGACTTACCGGCTGGAAGAGCAAAATGAAGTGGTTGCTGAGGCCAGCGAGCAACAAGCTGATAATGAAGCCCGTGCCGAAGCCGCTGAGCTGGAAGTGGATGAGCTGAAAAGCCAGTTAGCTGATTATCAGCAAGCGCTGGATGTACAGCAAACCCGCGCCATTCAATATCAGCAAGCATTACAGGCATTGGAACGCGCCCGTGCGTTGTGCCAATTACCTGAATTAACCGCTGATAATGCCGAAGATTGGCTGGAAACTTTCCTGGCCAAAGAGCAAGAAGCGACCGAGTCTTTATTGCAACTCGAACAAAAACTGAGTGTGGCAGATGCCGCCCACAGCCAATTTGAGCAAGCTTATCAATTGGTGGTGACCATTGCCGGTGAGGTCAGCCGCAGTGAAGCTTGGCAAACCGCACGCGAATTATTACGTGACTGGCCATCGCAGCAACATTTGGCCGAGCGGGTTCAGCCATTGCGCATGCGCCTGTCCGAGCTGGAGCAGCGTTTACGTGCCCAGCAAGATGCCGAGCGTTTATTGCAAGAATTCTGCAAACGTCAGGGGCAAGCTTATCAGCCCGAAGAGCTGGAAGAGTTGCAGCGTGAGCTGGAATCACAGGTTGAGGCGCTTTCTCTCAGCGTCAGTGATGCCGGTGAGCGGCGTATGGAAATGCGCCAGGAACTGGAGCAACTAAAGCAAAAAATTCAAGAATTGACGGCACGAGCTCCAGTATGGCTGGCGGCTCAAGATGCTCTGAGCCAACTCAGTGAACAGAGCGGCGAAGCGCTGGAAGATAGCCGCCAAGTCACTGAATACATGCAACAGTTGCTAGAGCGCGAGCGCGAAACCACCGTCGAGCGTGATGAAGTGGCGGCAACTAAACGGGCTATTGATGCACAAATTGAGCGCCTGAGTCAGCCAAGCGGTGCTGAAGATTCGCGGATGATTGCATTGGCCGAGCGTTTTGGCGGCGTGCTGTTATCCGAGATTTATGATGATGTCACGCTCGACGATGCCCCCTATTTCTCCGCGCTGTATGGCCCGTCTCGCCACGGTATCGTGGTACCCGACTTGTCATTGGTGCGCGATCAATTGGCCGGATTGGAAGATTGCCCGGAAGATTTATATCTCATCGAAGGGGATCCGCAGTCATTTGATGACAGTGTCTTTGCCGTCGAAGAACTTGATAAAGCGGTGGTGGTGAAAATAGCCGATCGCCAATGGCGTTATTCTCGCTATCCGGAAGTGCCACTGTTTGGCCGCGCTGCCCGCGAAAACCGGCTAGAAGCGCTGTATCAAGAGCGTGATAGTCTGGCGGAGCGCTATGCGACACTGTCGTTTGATGTGCAGAAAACCCAGCGTTTGCATCAGGCATTCAGCCGGTTTATTGGTTCTCATCTGGGTGTGGCATTCGATTCTGATCCAGAAGCTGAAATTCGGTTGTTAAATACTCGCCGGGGTGAAATCGAGCGCGCGCTGAATGCGCACGAAGACCAAAATCAACAGCAACGCCAGCAATTCGAACAGGCTAAAGAGGGTATCTCAGCGCTTAACCGTTTGATTCCGTTGGTATCATTGCTGCTTGACGATACTTTGGCTGACCGCGTCGAAGAAATCACCGAAGAGCTAACAGAAGCACAAGACGCCGCCCGTCATATCCAGAAACACGGCGCTTCTCTGACTAAGCTTGAACCGCTGTTGGCGGTGCTGCAAAGTGATCCGCAGCAACATGAACAGTTGCAGAAAAACTATACTCAGGCGCAGAACAGCCAGCGTCAGGCTAAACAGCAAGCTTTCGCACTGACAGAAGTTGTGCAGCGGCGAGCGCACTTTAGCTATACCGATTCTGCGGGTATGCTGACTGAAAACTCCTCTCTGAATGATAAACTGCGCCAGCGCTTAGAACAGGCCGAAGCAGAGCGTACGCGGGCTCGCGAGCAGTTGCGTCAATATCAGGCGCAGTTTACTCAGTACAATCAAGTGCTGGCGTCATTGAAAAGTTCTTATGATGCTAAACGTGACATGCTCAAAGAACTTAGTCAGGAACTGGTGGACATTGGCGTTCAGGCGGATGCTAATGCCGAAGCCCGCGCCCGCACGCGTCGCGATGAATTACATGCGGCATTGAGTACCAATCGCTCACGGCGCAATCAGTTGGAAAAACAGCTGACTTTCTGTGAAGCCGAGATGGACAGCTTGCAGAAGAAACTGCGCAAGCTGGAGCGGGACTATCATCAAATTCGCGAGCAGGTGGTTAATGCTAAAGCGGGTTGGTGCGCGGTGATGCGCATGGTGAAAGACAATGGCGTTGAGCGCCGTTTGCATCGTCGTGAACTGGCCTATATGGATGGCGACGAATTGCGTTCTATGTCGGATAAGGCGCTGGGGGCATTACGTCTGGCGGTGGCTGATAATGAACATCTGCGCGATGTGCTGCGCATGTCTGAAGATCCTAAGCGGCCTGAGCGCAAAATTCAGTTCTATATTGCGGTGTATCAGCATCTACGTGAACGTATCCGTCAGGATATCATCCGTACAGATGACCCGGTCGAAGCCATTGAGCAAATGGAAATTGAACTGGGCCGCCTGACTGAAGAACTGACTGCCCGTGAACAGAAACTGGCGATCAGCTCGAAAAGCGTGTCGAATATTATCCGTAAAACTATTCAACGCGAACAGAACCGCATTCGAATGCTGAATCAGGGCTTGCAAGCGGTGTCATTTGGCCAGGTCAAAAGTGTGCGGCTGAATGTGAATGTGCGCGAAGCCCATGCGACCTTGCTTGATGTGTTATCCGAGCAGCAAGAACAGCATCAGGATTTGTTCAACAGTAACCGCCTGACTTTCTCTGAAGCACTGGCAAAACTGTATCAGCGCCTAAACCCACAAATGGATATGGGGCAGCGCCTGCCGCAAACCATTGGTGAAGAGTTACTGGATTACCGTAACTATTTAGAGCTGGAAGTTGAAGTTAACCGCGGCGCAGATGGCTGGTTGCGGGCTGAAAGTGGCGCATTGTCGACCGGTGAGGCTATTGGTACCGGGATGTCTATTCTGGTTATGGTAGTACAGAGCTGGGAAGAGGAGTCGCGCCGTTTACGCGGTAAAGATATTTCGCCTTGCCGTTTACTGTTCCTCGATGAAGCTGCGCGTTTGGATGCCAAATCTATCGCAACATTATTTGAACTGTGCGAGCGGTTGGAGATGCAATTAATTATTGCCGCCCCAGAAAATATCAGTCCAGAAAAAGGGACAACTTATAAACTGGTGCGAAAAGTCTTCCAAAATCATGAGCATGTACACGTAGTCGGTTTGCGCGGCTTTGCCAATGAAATACCGACTTTGCCACAGATATCTGCTGAACAATGATATTGCGGTTAATTTTTGCACAATAAAAACGTAATAATAATTAATTCTACTCAATGGCCGCCTAGCGGCCATTTTTATTTGCTGCGGCATTTGAGGGTTATATTTTATAAGCGAAGAAAATCTGTTAGCGTAACGTTAATGATTAATTTAGATTATTAGCTACTTAGTAGCATTTCTGTTTATATAATAAAAATACCCAAAGATAATGGTGTTGTAGTCAACGACCAAGTCGGGTAACGAGAGCCGCTAACCTACCGCGACTTCAGGGAATAAGGGTAACGACAAGCTATGACGTACTTAGATAAGCATACCGGGGGCATAGAATGTCGGTAGAGAAAAGAAATCCGCAACGTGTATTAGCGTTATATTGCGCCTTGATTTGTAGCGTGATGCCCACATTTACAGCATCGGCCACGGCGCCGATGATGCCGATTGATTCATCTTCAGCGCAGAAATCACCGCCACAAAGTATGTCAGTTGCGCAGAGCCGCTCTCAATTATTGGCCGTGTTACCGAAAACTATCACGCCGTTTTATTCTTCTGAATTAGCCGTGCTCTATGCTGCCAATAATATGCAGCCAATGTGGCAAGACCGGGCTGCTGTTCAGCATTTCCAGCAACAATTAGCGGAAGTGGCACTCTCTGGTATTCAACCGCAATTCATGCAATGGGTTAAATGGCTCAGTGATCCTGCTATTACTGGCTTGGCTCGAGACGTTATTCTGTCCGATGCCATGTTGGGTTATTTGCACTTTATCTCAGGCGTCGGTGCAAATGGTAGCGTATGGCTTTACAACAATGTGGCGTACAAGATGGCGATGCCACCGGCGACGATTTTAAATCGCTGGCAACAAGCTGTGCACGAAGGGAACACTGCACTTTATCTGGCATCGCTGGCACCCCAGCACCCTCAATATGAAAAAATGCATCTGGCGCTGAAACAGATGCTGGCAGACCGACGGCCATGGCCACAAATGGCCAATGGCCCGAGTTTACGTCCAGGCCAGTTAAGCGACGATATTCCAGCACTGCGGGAGATCCTCGATAGAACCGGCATGTTGCACCCGGTGGCGTCAGCCCCAGTGCAAACCCCTGAGATTATTCCGGCTGATAATCCTACGGCGGCGGTCGTTAATGATGACCTCTCGGTTGATGAAGAGAAAAGCCGTGCTCAGGCCCACAGTTTGGTAGTGAGCCCATCAGCAGCGCCGGTGGCAGATACTCCCGTCACCGAAGGGGTGGTTGCGCCATCCGCTGCACCACCAGCCGCGACTGTCACGGTAACTGACAATGTTTACACGCCAGAGCTGATGGAAGCCGTCAAACGGTTCCAACAGTGGCATGGTTTGAGCGAGGATGGTGTCATCGGTGCCCGTACTCGTGAATGGTTGAATGTTTCTCCACAAACACGGGCGACATTATTAGCCTTAAATATTCAGCGCTTACGCATTTTACCAGGGCGGGTGGATAACGGTATCATGGTTAACATTCCGAACTATTCACTGAATTATTATAAGAATGGTTCCGAGGTGCTCTCGTCTCGAGTGATTGTAGGCCGCCCAAGCCGCAAAACGCCGTTGATGAGCAGTGCATTAAATAATGTGGTGGTTAACCCACCATGGAATGTGCCGACTTCTTTGGTGCGTCAGGATATCGTGCCGAAAGCGCGTTACGATTCCAGTTATTTCCAGCGCCATGGCTATACCGTATTGTCTGGCTGGAGTAATGATGCTCAAGTTGTCGACCCGTCAATGATTGACTGGAGCATGATTTCACCGAATAACTTCCCATATCGCCTGCGTCAGGCACCTGGTGCCAGCAATTCATTAGGGCGGTTCAAGTTCAATATGCCAAGCTCTGATGCTATCTATTTGCATGACACGCCGAACCATGGTTTGTTCCAGAAAGATATTCGGGCCTTAAGCTCTGGCTGTGTTCGCGTGAATAAAGCTTCTGACTTAGCCAATATGCTGTTGCAGGATGCGGGGTGGAATGATGCCCGTGTTTCCTCGACCCTGAAGCAAGGGGATACCACTTATGTCAACATTCGCCAACGTATTCCGGTGCAGCTGTATTATCTGACGGCATGGGTGGCTGAAGATGGCAAACCACAGTTTAGAACAGATATTTACAATTATGATATGACGGTGAGATCCGGCTCACAAATCGCCCATCAAGCAGAACTTTTGCTGCAATAAATGCAGTAAAACTCAATAACTAATGGTCTCAATATCGGGTTGTCTTATGGGCGCGTCTAAGCGACGCCCTATAAACCTGGGCTAAACGCACAGTGAATGCGTACCGAATGCGGGTTGACTGGTTTTCCGTAGGCGGTTATGGTTCGGGACGGTACATATATACCCAAAGTGATTTGGAGTTGCAGCCAGGCGGCAAACGAGTCAATCCCAATGAGTTTACTCAAGTTAGTGATTTGGGAGAGTGACAGCTGCCAACACCGCTATAGCTCCAAGTATTAAGGGTACAGTGCTTACTTTTGACATTCTTGCCGGGTATTAACAGAGATCATGGATAAAATTGATAATTATCGCCGTAAATGGCTAGCGTTAGGTGGGGTAGCGCTCGGGATGTCGCTACTCCCTGGGCAAGCATTTGCTACCCTTTCAACTCCTCGCCCACGCATCTTGACCCTGAATAACCTGAATACAGGTGAGTCCATAAAAGCCGAGTTCTTTGACGGTCGAAACTATAATAAAGATGAACTTTCCCGTTTAAATCATTTATTCCGTGACTATCGAGCCAACAAAGTAAAAAGTATCGATCCCCGCCTATTTGATCAACTTTATCGCCTACAAGGTCTGCTCGGTACCACTAAACCGGTGCAGTTGATCTCCGGCTACCGTTCACTTGATACCAATAATGAACTGCGTGAACGGGGGCGGGGGGTGGCTAAACACAGCTACCACACTAAGGGGCAGGCGATGGATTTCCATATTGAAGGTATTCAATTGAGCAATATCCGCAAAGCGGCATTAAAAATGCGCGCAGGTGGTGTAGGATACTACCCTCGCAGTAATTTTGTGCATATTGATACTGGGCCAACACGAACCTGGTAATACGCATTTTTATGCCAATGCTTTGAAATCTATGCCCGATAGATTCCACGATACAACCAGGCGGCACCTGAAAACGGCCAAAAGTGCTGTAACTTGGATGATGACGGGTAGATTAAAACTGCATTGGGGGTGGAGCTCTATGAAATATCAAATTATTCCAGTGACGGCCTTTAGTCAAAATTGCACCCTGATCTGGTGTGAAGAAACAGGGCAGGCCGCTCTAGTGGATCCCGGTGGTGAAGCCGACAAGATCATTGCTGAAGTTACCCGTCAGGGTGTTAAGGTCAGCCAGATTTTGTTGACTCACGGCCATTTGGATCATGTAGGTGCCGCCGCTGAATTAGCCGCGCATTTTCAGGTGCCTATCTATGGCCCAGAAAAAGAAGATGCGTTTTGGTTAGAAGGATTACCTGCTCAAAGTAGAATGTTTGGGCTGAGTGAGTGTGAAGCTTTTCTCCCGACGCGTTGGTTGGAAGAAGGCGACAAAATCACTGTCGGTGCTATTGAGTTATCAGTACTGCATTGCCCAGGACATACGCCAGGGCATATTGTCTTTATTGATCAAAAAGATCATTTGGCATTAGTTGGCGATGTTATTTTTAATGGCGGTGTCGGGCGTAGTGATTTCCCGCGTGGTGACCATCAACAATTGATTCATTCTATCCGAACCAAATTGTTGCCTTTGGGGGATGATATGACATTTATTCCAGGCCATGGCCCGATGTCTACGTTAGGGCATGAGCGGCAGACCAATCCGTTTATACGTGAAGAACCTGCTATTTGGTGAGAATCACCACTTAGTGCTATCTAACACTGAGTATCAGACAGCATCTAATCAAGGAAGGCACCTCACGGTGTCTTTTTTATATTATATTTAATTAATTGTTAAAGTATTTTGTGAGCTCATAATCAGCTATTTGCAGATATGATGAACATAATGATGGGGTTCATCAAATTAGTGTGACCTTATAGTATTTAGAAGGCGTAACATAGCAGAAAATATACCCAAGTTACTCCGAGATACAGGCAGCAACTGAGTGACAAGTCGGTCAAAGACCGGTTTGAACAGCATTTATGCTAGCCCGCAGGGTGAGTCTCAAAGAGACTCATTAACCCCGAGGAGCTTAAACAAGTCAGTGATTGGGGTGAGCAAGGGCAGCCAACATCCCTGTGTCTTGAAAGGCGATGGGTATAGAACTGATATTGACCCGGCACGGCTTTTACTGCTGTTTTAAGTTCGTCGCATTACGAGCGCCTTTCAATGGAATCTACTATGCCATTTCGTCGTTTCAGAGTGAATAAATTCCTGTCCCGGCTCGGTTTTTCTTCTATGGTATTATTGCTATTTCTGCTGTTGGGCGCAGCCGTAATTTATGCGCAAACAAAAGCTAATATGCATCAAGATGCTGAAGCCAAGTTATTACAGGGTAGAGAACGTTTCGACCAAATATTTAATAACTTGCAGCATGCTGCTACCCAGGTAGAAACAGGGCTGGGAAAACCTTGCTTGCAAGTGGTACAGAACTTACGCGATCAAGTTGTCTTTATACCAGATGTGCGTTCAGTTTCTTTGGCTAAAAACACCACTATTTATTGTTCTTCAATATATGGCCCGATTTCCGAGCAATTCTATTTAGATGAATTTGTCGATGGGCAACTAGAGTTAATGTCAGGTAATGATGTAACTCCTGATCGCGCTTTGATGGTTTATCGGCAAGTCCGAGGGGATTACAGCATTCTGGTGGCTGTTGATGGTTATTATTTACGCAGTATTCTTAATTTATTGAGCGGCGATATTGCGTTGCAACTGAGAGTTGGCGATAAATGGATGGATGCGGCCGGAATGGTGCATTCAGGTAACCCGACGAATAAAGGCGAACCTTTATATCTGGCCTCAGAGAAATATGCTTATTCATTAAGCACGGCGCTTTCTCATCAACAATATTGGGCTTATGTCTGGCAATACGCTCAAGGTAGCTTGATTTTCTTCATATTAATGAGTCTTGGCTCGGCGGCACTTGTTTTTTGGCTGTCAGGAAGGGCGTCATCACCCACACAGGTATTAAAGCAAGCATTAGAAAATAACGAATTTATTCCTTATATGCAGCCGATTGTCAGCGGTAAGGGGCAATGCTGGGTGGGATGTGAAGTTTTAATGCGTTGGCAACACCCTGGGCAGGGTTTAATTCAACCGAATCACTTCATTCCTATGGCGGAGGATAGCGAGCTTATTGTGCCAATGACCCGCGCTATTATGCAGCAAGTCAGTGCAAAATTTGCGCCCTATGTTAATCAATTACCCGAAGGGTTCCACTTTGGTTTTAATATTAGCGCCAATCATTGCCGTGATCTCAGTTTGGTAGATGACTGCCGTCATTTCATTCAGGCTTTTGGCGGTAATAAAATTAATATCACGCTGGAGTTAACTGAACGAAAATTGATTGTTACAGATGAGATTACAGATAAATTATTTGCTGAACTTCATGCTTTAGGGGTTTTTATTGCCATTGACGACTTTGGTACCGGGCATTCGAGCTTAAGTTATTTGCAGAAATTTAAAGTCGACTTTCTCAAGATTGATCAAAGTTTTGTCGGGATGATTGGTTCCGATGCTTTGTCGAGCCATATAGTGGGTAATGTTATCGATCTTGCAACTCGGCTGGGGTTGCAAACCATTGCCGAGGGCGTCGAAAACGAAACTCAAATGCGCTATTTACAGGCCCACAATGTGGATTATCTGCAAGGGTATATGTATGGGCGGCCCATGCCAATGAATGAATTTGCCAAGTATTTATTCCGTTAAGCTTATTGGCAGGCGAATAAAAAAGGGTGCCCAAGGCACCCTTTTTACGGTTAATCACGGCGACTTAATTAGAGCACCGCAACAATAGCTTCACACAATGGCGCCATATTGTCTGGCGTCATACCGGCAACGTTAACGCGGCCAGAATTGACAGCATAAACAGCGAACTCATTGCGCAGACGCAGAACTTGTTCTTTGGTCAGGCCACTGAATGAGAACATACCATTCTGGTTGATGATAAAGCTGAAATCTTGCTTAGCGCCTTTTTCCTGCAAAGTGTTAACAAACAACTGACGCATACGGTGAATACGCTGGCGCATATCGGTCAGTTCTTGTTCCCAAATGGCACGCAGCGCTGGGTTGCTCAAAATGGTGGCAACCACAGAGGCACCGTGAGCTGGTGGGTTGGAATAGTTAGCGCGGATAACTGCTTTAACTTGGCTGAAGGCAATATCAGCTACATCACTATTTGCAGCAACAATAGTACAAGCCCCGACACGCTCATTGTACAGACCGAAGTTTTTGGAATAAGAGCTGCAAACAATCAATTCTTGATGTGTTGCGGCAAAGATACGCAAACCCTGGGCATCTTCTTCCAAACCTTTGGCAAAACCTTGATAAGCGAAGTCAAACAGCGGCAACCAACCCTTAGCAACTGACAATTCCGCTAATTGGCTCCACTGGGCTTCTGTTGGGTCAATCCCCGTCGGATTATGACAGCAACCATGGAACAGCACTACGTCGCCAGCCTGGGCTTCTGACAGGCTATTTAACAACCCATCGAAGTCCAGCGCATGATTTGCTGCGTCATAATAGGCATATTCAACCACTTCCAGCCCAGCTGCGGCGAAGATGTTTTTATGATTTGGCCAGCTTGGATTACTGACCCAGACACGTTTGGCGCTGGTTTGATGGGCAATGAAATCAGCGGCAATACGCAAACCACCTGTGCCACCAGGGGTTTGAGCGGTACGCGCACGTTTATCAGTAATAATCGCACTATCGGCACCGAACAACAGTTCCTGAGTACAGCTTGCGAAAACGGGTAGGCCATCAATACCCAAATAATTTTTGGTGACTTCATTTTCCAGCAAATACTGCTCAGCTTTCTTTACGCTGGTCAGCACCGGCGTTTTCCCGGTTTCGTCTTTGTAGACCCCGATCCCCAGGTTAATTTTATGAGGGCGGTCATCCGCGCGGAAAATATCGGTCAGGCCCAGAATAGGGTCGGCAGGTGCAGCAGTGATTTTTTCAAACATGTCAGAGGCTTCCATGGCTTAGCGTTAAGCAAACAGAACCATCAGGGTAGCGCCAGTTGCAGTCTTTGCCAACCGTTTGCGATAAAAAGAAATGAATGTTGTGAGGCGGGGGGATTCAGGGTGAAATATCGGCAAAATAGCGCATTCGGCAGCGCATTCTCCCTATATTAGCCAAGGGTAAAATGTTAGCTAAGGATAAAACAAAAAGACAGAGCCGAGGCCCTGTCTTTTTTCAACTTATGTCAGCAGATAAACTGCGTGATTAAGTTTAACTTAGAACTGGTAAACCATACCAACACCAACAACGTTGTCTGTGTTCAGACCGTTAGCGCGGGTGAAGTTGTCTTCGTCCAGCAAGTTGATTTTGTAATCAACATAGGTAGACATGTTTTTGTTGAAGTAGTAGTAAGAACCAACAGAAACATATTTCAACAGGTCATGGTTATCATCAGTTGCGTTGTTCAGATCCTTACCTTTGGACTGAACATAGCCCAGGGATGGACGCAGACCGAAGTCGAACTGGTACTGTGCAGTCAGTTCAATGTCACGAGTCTTGTTAGCAACAGAATCATTGCCAAATGGAGTCAGGTTCTGAGTTTCTGCGTACATTGCTGCCAAGTATACGTTGTTAGCGTCGTATTTAGCACCAACGTTCCATGCTTGAGCTTTGTCGCCTTCAGCAAATGTTGCGTTGGTCAGGTGAGCATTTTTCTGAGCAGTGGTACGGTTAGCTGTAGAATAACCAGCACCGAAGCTTACGCCATAACCGATGTCATAAGTTGAAGACAGACCGAAGCCGTCACCGTTTTGAGTGGTCAGCAGACCATCACGGCCAGATTCGTTTTTGCCTTGGTATTGCAGAGCAAAGTTCAGACCATCAACCAGACCGAAGAAGTTCTGGTTACGGTAAGTAGCCAAGCCAGTAGAACGGCCAGTCATGTAGTTGTCAGAGTTGGAGATTGAATCACCACCGAACACTGGCAGCATGTCAGTCCATGCGTTGACGTCATAGATTACGCCGTAGTTACGGCCGTAGTCGAATGAACCGAACTCAGCAAATTTCAGACCAGCAAAGCCCAGACGGGTTTTGTTGCCTTTGCCTTCTTGAGCTTCAGCATTGTTAGCCTGAATGTTGTATTCCCACTGGCCGTAACCGGTCAGTTGGTCAGTAATTTGGGTTTCACCTTTGAAGCCGAAACGAACATAAGATTCGTCACCGTCTTGGCCAGCGTTGCTAGAGAACTGGTGACGCGCGTCAACTTTACCGTACAGGTCAAGTTTGTTGCCGTCTTTGTTGTAGATTTCTGCTGCATTAGCTGCACCAGCTGCTAACAATGCTGGGATTACTACTGCAAGAATATTGCGCTTCATCATTATTATTACCCTCATTGGTGTTATTCGGACACCTGCCACTGCCGCCAATAATTTTTTTGGAACTATTGTTGAGAGTTTGGTGTCGTCTGTGTCTGAACGCAGTGTTCCATTCGTGAGGGTTATAATCCAGACCGAAAATGCTACCAATTACCTGAATATGTTTCATTGGGAAACTATGTGTTACAAAATGTAAAATTCAGGGAACTTTGTGACTTAGATCGAACTTTAAAAAATGACAAAAGCCAGCAGAGCTGGCTTTTATTTATACAAAAATATCCTTTTTCTAAATAACGAACTTAGAAACTGGCATTTCTCGGCGTACGTGGGAATGGAATCACATCACGAACGTTTTGAACTCCAGTCACATAGGAGATCAAACGCTCAAATCCAAGACCAAAACCTGAATGTGGCACAGTGCCATAGCGACGCAGATCACGATACCACCAATAATCTTCTTTATTGAGGCCCATTTCTGCCAGACGGGCATCCAACACATCTAAACGCTCTTCACGCTGTGAACCACCGATAATCTCACCAATGCCAGGGGCGAGGACATCCATCGCTGCCACGGTTTTACCATCTTCATTCATACGCATATAGAAGGCTTTGATATCTTTCGGATAGTTTTTGACCACCACCGGTGCTTTAAAGTGTTTCTCAGCTAAATAACGCTCATGCTCAGAAGACAAATCAATACCCCAAGAGACATCATTTTCAAATTTCTGACCTGATGCCAATAAAATCTCAATAGCATCGGTATAGTCAACTTGAGCAAAGTCAGAGGTAACAAAGCGTTGTAAGCGATCGACAGCATCTTTATCGACACGCTCGGCGAAGAACTTCATGTCATCAGCGCGTTCGTTCAATACCGCCTGGAAAACATATTTCAACATTTTCTCAGCTAAACCGGCGACATCATCCAATGAGGCGAAGGCAACTTCAGGTTCAACCATCCAGAACTCGGCCAAATGACGGCTAGTATTGGAGTTTTCAGCACGGAAAGTCGGGCCGAAAGTGTAAACCTTAGATAATGCACTGGCGTAAGTTTCACCGTTTAGCTGACCGGATACCGTCAGGAAAGCTTCTTTACCGAAGAAATCCTCACTGAAATCAACAGCGCCAGTATCAGTGCGCGGCAGATTTTCCAGATCTAATGTGGAAACACGGAACATTTCACCCGCACCTTCGGTATCCGACGCAGTGATTAACGGTGTTGAAACCCAGAAGTAACCGTTCTCATCGAAGAAACGGTGAATAGCTTGCGCCAAGGTATGACGAACGCGAGCCACTGCACCGATCAAGTTAGTCCGTGGACGCAAGTGAGCAACTTCACGCAAGTATTCGATACTGTGACGTTTTGCTGCCATTGGATAAGTATCGGGATCATCAACCCAACCAACGACTTTGATCGCGGTGGCTTGAATTTCAAAACTCTGCCCTTCACCGGGTGAGGCTACGACGGTGCCAGTCACTTCAACTGAGCAGCCGGTAGTTAAATGCAGTACTTCGTCCTGATAATTAGGCAAAGTATTATTCACGACGGCCTGTAACGGGTCAAAGCAGGAACCGTCATAAACGGCAACGAAGGAGATACCCGCTTTAGAATCTCTCCGGGTACGCACCCAACCGCGTACGGTGACTTCACTGTCAACCGCAGCACGGCCTTGCAGTACGTCGACTACAGGCACTACGCTCATAGATTTCTCTCTTTAATAGTTTTGATAAATAGTTAACAACCCAACAAAATGGGGATATTGCTATGTTACTTGCGGCGGTGCAGGACACAAGTAGAAATCACCAGTTCAGTGCAACATTTCTATAAATAGAGACGACACAAAGCGAGAAATGATTGAATTGTGGAATGTGGAAGAGTAAAGCCGATCAAAAAGTGCAAATTTGGCGGTGGGCCGGGCAAGCATCTGCCGCCCGGCAATCAGGTATTAACTGGCTTTCTTGACTAAAGGAAGCGCGAATGCTTCACGCAATTCATCAACAAATGCCGGGTCATGACAAATGGTTTTCCCTGGGCTATCGGAGAGTTTTGCCACCGGTTTGCCATTACACTCCACCAGCTTAATCACAATATTCAGCGGTTTGACGCCGGGAATATCACAGGTTAAACGCGTTCCAATACCGAACACCAATTTAATCCGTTGGTAAAAATGGCGATACAGCGACAGGGCTTTTTCCAAGTCTAAATTATCCGAGAACACCAATGTCTTGCTCATTGGGTCAATGCCCAATTTTTCATAATGGGCGATAGCTTTCTCACCCCATTCGACCGGGTCACCCGAGTCATGGCGTAATCCCTGATAGCGAATAGCGAAGGTTTCATCAAAATCACGCAGGAATGCATCCATAGTAATACAGTCTGTTAATGCCACCCCAAGTTGATTTGGATACTCATCTAACCAGATTTGCAATGCTACACGCTGGCTGTTGGCCAGCACCGGGCTAATCTGTTGATGGGCCTGGAACCATTCATGAGCCTGAGTTCCTACCGGAGCTAAAGACAACTTGCGTGCTAAATCATAGTTACTGGTGCCGACAAAATAGGGAAACTCATCTTTTAATTCACTGACAATAGCGTGCTGAACCTCGCGAGAGAAACGGCGACGCGTGCCAAAATCCATTAACTTGAAGTGAGTCATGTCGATATCAGCACTGAGCGCTTTAAATTGCTGAAGTTTGCTGCGCAACTGTGTAATGGCTTGATCCACAGTGACATGTTTGGAGCGGCGGCGATGAACAATTTCACTGATTACCGCTAATAGTGGCACTTCCCACAGAATTGTTTCGCACCATAATCCGGTAATCCGGATGTCTAATTTACCACCATTATCAGACACGCTGACTTGCTCGGGATTAAAACGAAAGCTCTGTAACCAATTTAAATAATCTTTTTTAAAAAAGGGCAAGCCGGAGAGATAGAGATACTCATCATCGGTCAGTGTCAATTGGCTCATCAATGTTATCTGATGGCGGATTTCGTCGGCATATTCGCCCAGCAGCTCATCACCACGGCAGCGGAATTCAGCGGCAACGGTAATATGGCGATAACGATGGAACACCGCTTGTTGCATATGAAGTTTATAAGCATCCGTATCAAGCAATGAAGTCAAAATCGGTGAGGCGTCTTGGGTCATGGCGCTGTATAGCATCCTCGTAGGAGCATTTTCCACAGTATGAATGTCGCGGAAGTATACCGGTATTATCCTGTTATTGAAGCCTCATCACACCATAAATGCTAATCAGAGGTCTAGGATTAAACGTGCCATCAGCGATGAAAAAGGTTTTTTGTTAAATGTTCAATCCAATTAAGGTCAGTTTTTTAGCTATTTAGATAATAAGGGAAAAGTTGTATTAAATTAGTAGGGTTATTAACTGAATATAATACCCGCAATATTATTGCACATATTCTGGATAATTCTTAAGCAGTCAGGGCGTTTTTACCTTCAATCACTTCTATCAGCGGTTTTTCTCCGGGCCCAATGTAATAAAACAATAACCTTGCGAAGCGGCTCGAAAAAAGAGCATTCAATGCTTTATTTGCCTCAATAGCACGGGCTCTCACCTAGGTTTTTTTCACAATTGTGATACATTGAAAAGACTATCTGAGTCTAAGGCGAAGTCGCTGGCAGCAATGCTTTGAACCCAAAGTTCTTAAGTCCAGGCGCCTCTAAATACAGACTTGATAATCATATTCACTGATGACGTCAAAAGGGTTTCTATGACACAACAGCCGCAAGCTAAATACCGTCACGATTATAAATCGCCGGATTACACAATCACTGACATCTTTCTAGACTTTGCACTTGATGCACAAAAAACGACGGTAACAGCGGTCAGTCAGGTAAAACGTCAGGTTGCAGATGTGACGCCATTGATCTTAGATGGTGAAGATTTAACACTCATCAGTATTAGCATTGATGGGCAAGTATGGCCTCATTACCATTTGCAGGGTAATTCACTGGTTATTGAGCAGTTACCCGCGAATTTTACACTGACCATCGTGAATGATATCCATCCTGCAACTAATAGTGCACTTGAGGGGCTATATCTTTCCGGTAATGCACTCTGCACACAATGTGAAGCCGAAGGTTTTCGTCATATTACCTATTATTTAGATCGCCCTGATGTACTGGCGCGGTTTACCACCCGTATTGTTGCCGATAAATCGCTTTATCCTTATTTACTTTCTAACGGTAACCGCGTGGGGCAGGGGGTTCTGGATGATGGTCGCCATTGGGTGAAGTGGGAAGATCCGTTCCCAAAACCTTGTTACCTGTTTGCATTGGTCGCCGGTGATTTCGATGTCTTGCGTGATAAGTTCATTACTCGCTCTGGCCGCGAAGTCGCGTTGGAGCTTTTTGTTGACCGCGGTAATTTGGATCGCGCCGATTGGGCTATGACCTCTTTGAAAAACTCCATGAAATGGGATGAAACCCGTTTTGGCCTGGAATATGACCTCGACATCTATATGATTGTGGCGGTTGATTTCTTCAATATGGGCGCGATGGAAAACAAAGGGCTGAATGTATTCAACTCAAAATATGTTCTGGCAAAAGCAGAAACGGCGACAGATAAAGATTATCTGAACATTGAAGCTGTTATCGGTCATGAATATTTCCATAACTGGACGGGTAACCGAGTAACTTGCCGTGATTGGTTCCAATTAAGCTTGAAAGAGGGCTTAACGGTATTCCGTGATCAAGAATTCAGTTCCGATTTGGGCTCACGCTCGGTTAATCGTATTGAAAACGTTCGTGTGATGCGTTCGGCGCAATTTGCCGAAGATGCCAGTCCGATGGCTCACGCTATTCGCCCAGATAAAGTCATCGAGATGAACAATTTCTACACCTTGACGGTGTATGAAAAAGGGTCGGAAGTCATCCGGATGATGCATACTTTACTGGGTGAACAGCAGTTCCAGGCGGGCATGCAACTCTATTTCGAACGCCATGATGGCAGTGCGGCGACCTGTGATGATTTCGTACAGGCAATGGAAGATGCATCTAATGTTGATTTATCTTTATTCCGCCGCTGGTATAGCCAATCGGGTACACCGATACTGACGGTACGTGATGATTATGATGCTGAAAAACAGCAATATCATCTGCATGTTAGTCAGAAAACGTTGCCAACCGCGGATCAGCCGGAAAAACTGCCATTGCATATCCCTTTGGATATTGAACTTTATGACAGTAAAGGCCACGTGATTGCGTTACAGAAAAATGGTTTACCGGTTCATCATGTTCTGAATGTCACAGAGGCTGAGCAAACCTTTACTTTTGATCATGTTGAGCACACCCCCATCCCATCCCTATTGCGTGAATTTTCTGCACCAGTCAAACTGGATTACACCTACAGTGATCAGCAACTGACTTTCTTGATGCAGCATGCGCGTAATGAATTCTCGCGCTGGGATGCGGCGCAAAGTTTGCTGGCAACTCATATCAAGCTCAATGTTGCTAAATACCAGCAAAAACAGCCGTTGAGTTTACCTAATCATGTGGCTGATGCTTTCCGTGCAATATTGCTTGATGAAAATCTTGATCCTGCACTAGCAGCACAGATCCTGACACTGCCATCAGAAAATGAAATTGCGGAGTTGTTCATCACTATTGATCCGCAAGCGATCAGTGCAGTACATGAAGCCATTACCCGTTGTCTGGCAAATGAGTTGTCTGATGAATTATTGGCTGTCTATGTGGCGAATATCACTCCTGAATATCGTATTGAACACACAGATATCGCCAAGCGGGCATTGCGCAATATCTGTCTGAATTACCTTGCCTTTGCGGATGAAGAGTTTGCTAACAAGCTTGTTTCTTCCCAATATCATCAGGCAGATAATATGACTGACTCGTTGGCAGCGCTCGCGGCTGCTGTTGCTGCACAGTTACCTTGCCGCGATGAGTTGTTGACGGCCTTTGATGTACGCTGGAATCATGATGGTTTGGTGATGGATAAATGGTTTGCTCTGCAAGCAACCAGCCCGGCAGCGGATGTTCTGGCGCAAGTGCGTGGTTTACTTAAACACCCAGCCTTTAGCTTGAGTAATCCAAACCGCACTCGCTCGCTAATTGGTAGTTTTGCTTCCGGTAACCCAGCAGCTTTCCATGCCACTGACGGTAGCGGTTATCAATTCCTGGTAGAAATACTCAGTGATTTGAATACCCGTAATCCACAGGTTGCTGCTCGTTTGATTGAGCCACTGATTCGTTTGAAACGTTATGATTCAGGGCGTCAAACTTTGATGCGTCAGGCCTTGGAACAATTGAAAACACTGGATAATTTGTCTGGTGATTTATACGAGAAGATAACTAAAGCATTAGCGGCATAAGTTGGCTATTTGCAAAAGTAAATAATTTGTAGAAGTCATTGTTTAAATAAATAGGGGGCATAATGGCCCTCTATTTTTTTATCCTTATATTTGTTAACACTAGAGTAACTTCATAGAACAAGGTCTTTGCATGGCTTTACTTCGCAAACGTTTACTTTCCTGAAAGATGAATTTACCATTCCAACATCAACGGCTAGTCACTGCCCGCTCAGGAGATTACATGTATTATCCACTTGTCAAAAAAGCACTCTTTCAGCTTGATCCAGAACGTGCACATGAACTCACTTTTCGCCAGTTAAAACGCGTTACTGGCACGCCACTTCAATTCTTGATTCGCCAATCAGTGCCAACCAAACCAGTAAGTTGCATGGGGCTGTCATTCAAAAATCCATTAGGCTTAGCTGCAGGTTTGGATAAAGATGGTGAGTGCATTGATGCTCTGGGCGCGATGGGGTTTGGTTTTATTGAAGTCGGGACAGTCACACCACGGCCACAGTCAGGAAATGATAAACCAAGATTGTTTAGGGTCGTCGAGGCCGAAGGTTTGATCAATCGTATGGGTTTTAATAATCACGGGGTTGATAACTTAATTGAAAACGTTAAAAAATCACATTTTGGCGGTATTTTAGGTATTAATATTGGTAAGAATAAAGATACTCCGGTAGAGCAGGGCAAAGAAGATTACTTGATTTGCATGGATAAAATTTATCCTTATGCCGGCTATATTGCGATTAATATTTCATCGCCTAATACTCCAGGATTACGGTCTTTGCAGTATGGTGAAGCACTGGATGATTTGTTGGCAGCAATTAAAAATAAACAAACTGAATTACATCAGCGGCATCATAAGTATGTTCCTGTCGCAGTTAAGATCGCGCCGGATCTTACAGAAGAAGAATTGATCCAAATAGCGGATAGCTTGGTTCGCCATAATATAGATGGTGTTATTGCCACTAATACAACTTTAGATCGTTCCCTCATTCAGGGTTTAAATTATTGCGAACAAGCCGGAGGGTTAAGTGGCCGTCCATTACAATTACGCAGTACTGAAGTGATTCGCCGTTTATCGCAAGAGTTGCAGGGCCGTTTACCTATTATTGGCGTCGGTGGAATTGACTCGGTCATTGCTGCGCGGGAAAAAATGGCTGCGGGTGCTTCATTGATTCAAATTTATTCCGGATTTATCTTCCATGGACCAAGTTTGATTAAGAATATCATTACTCATATCTAATTATTTATCTTCTTTACTTGTCTGGGGGTTTATTTATTCCCCCAGCTCGTCTATATTTTATCCCTATAGATTAAATATACATCAAAAGCCTTATATGATTTAGTGCAATTAGGTGGGTAAGTGCTCAGTTATTGAGTCAATAATGTTGGCGAACGTGGCGGGAAGGGTAAAATATGCGGATTAAACCAGACGATAAATGGCGTTGGTATTTTGATATCGAACATGACAGGCTCATGTTGGATTTAGCCAATGGTATGATATTTCGGTCGCGGTTCCCGTCTAAAATGTTAACTCCTGATGCCTTTGATGAATCTGCATTTTGCGTTGATGATGCCGCGCTTTATTTTGAATTTGAAGATCAATGCCGCCAAATTAAAATGGGCCATGAGCAACGTTCAGAATTAATATTAAATGCTTTGGTTGCATGTCGTTTTCTAAAACCATTAATGCCCAAAAGCTGGTATTTTGCACAACAGCCTAAAACTTGGATACCACAGAATGCGGCACTGGCTACAGTAAAAGTATTGGATAGTAACGAAGAGATTAGTTTGTTAGTAGTTGAATCCGGTGACACTGCCAGTTTGTGTTTATTAGCGCAGCCCCAAGTCGTATTAGCTGGCCGTCAGTTGGCATTGGGCGATGCGATAAAAATAATGAATGACCGTTTGTTACCATTAGTGATTCAAGAGGTTTACACTACGACGGCCTATGACCGAGCAGTATAATCCCGTTATACTCGTCATACTTCAAGCCGCATGTGCGTTGGCTGCACTCCTTCACCCGAGTCATTGACTGATGTCAACTCATCGGGATTCATTCGATTACCGCCTTCCTGCAACTCGAATTATCTAGAGTATATACTTGTCATACTTCAAGCCGCATGTGCGTTGGCTGCTCTCCTTACTCGGCCCGTCCATGGGCTTCGCTTCTGCGAGTCGCATTCAAATATGTTCCTGACCGATTTGTATCTTATTTTCCGCTAAGAGTAATATTTCCTTTGGGTATGCAACTGCAACAAAGTATCGTCCCGTCATTGCCAATAGCGCTTTGTTTTAACGGTGCGACATCGCCATCGACTAAGGTAATTCTACAACTACCACATATTCCCGCTCGGCAAGAGTAAGGAATACGGATATTTTGTTGTTCCAGTTGTTCCAATAATACCTGCTGATTATTACCGTTAAAGCGAATGCCATTATATTCAATGGATATAGTTTTGGATTGATCTTGCGGTGCGCTAAGGCTTTCAACTATCGCTCCAGCGGCATAGGGGCGTGGTGGTTTGGTTGACAGAATCTCCACTTCATCTCCAACCCGAATAATACCACTGTTTCTGGCCACCATATTCTGACCAAAGTCGATATCACCATTCTCGGCGGTTCGGAATGTCTGTAGTGTTTGTAAAGGCTCGCCCGTTGGATGCTTGCGACCGCGCTCAACACTGACGGTGGTTAATACACAGCGGCTGCATGGCTTAACCAAATCAAAAGTAATATCGCCAACTCGGATAACCTGCCAACTGTCTTCAGCAAATGCACTCGCGCCGGTCACGACCAAATTAGGACGAAATTGTTCCAGTTTTATACTGCCGGGGCAGCGTTGCTGTAATTCTTTAAACGAAGCTTCATTAATCAGTAGATAAGGGAAGCCATCGGCAAATGATAGTGGAATTTCCGGCATGGGTTTTACCCGTCGGGTTAATTCCGCGCCTAACCAGCGTAATTGTACTTCTCGCTGAAAATAGCCGCTGAGCCAGTTGTTGATCGCCACAGGGGCAATGAGCGCGGTAAAATGATTTCCCCAAACTTCGGTCGGTTCGGCATTGGCTAAAAAATCATTAAAGCGGATACTGGCACTCTCGCCATCAGGGGCAGTGAGATATAAGCCGTCTGACATTAAAGCGGGGGTAAACATCACCATCTTCGGATATTGGCGTGCAGTAATAAAAGTGCCATCTGGTTCGGTAATCATAAATACGCGGTCAAAAGCCAATCCGCTGCTGCTGACTTGTGCATGAGAAAGCTGCAAACCGCGCATGGATTTTACCGGATGAACATAGAGTCGGGAGAGGGTAATCACCATTGCCTCCGTGCGAGTATTAAATAAGAGGGAGCAACTTTATGACAAGCTGCTGGGATTAGCTATAATGCGCAACAATTTTCTTTTTGGTGATAGTGCGATATGAACTCTCTGTTTGCCAGCACGGCGCGTGGACTGGAAGAACTGTTAAAAAGCGAACTCGAAGCGCTGGGCGCTCACGACTGTAAAATAGTACAGGGTGGGGTACATTTTCAGGGCGACGATCGACTCATGTACCAAAGCCTGTTGTGGAGCCGCTTGGCTTCGCGCATTTTGTTACCACTCAACGATTTTAAAGTTTACAGTGATTTAGACTTGTATCTTGGGGTACAGGCGATTGACTGGCCATCAATTTTTGGTGTGGAAAAAACCTTTGCCGTGCATTTTAGCGGTGTGAATGACGAAATTCGCAATAGTCAGTACGGGGCATTAAAAGTCAAAGATGCCATCGTCGATAGCTTTACCCGTAAACTGGATCAGCGCCCAACCGTGGCTAAACAGCAGCCGGATATCCGGGTGAATGTGTTCCTGCAACGGGATATGGCCAGTGTTGCGCTGGATCTCAGCGGCGAAGGGCTGCATCAGCGCGGTTATCGTGATCTGACCGGCCAGGCACCGTTGAAAGAAAACCTGGCAGCAGCCATTATCCAACGTTCTGGCTGGCAGTTGGGTACACCGATGGTCGATCCGATGTGTGGTTCTGGGACCTTGCTGATTGAAGCTGCCATGATGGCATCAGATCGCGCCCCAGGGCTGCATCGGGCGCATTGGGGTTTTACCGCCTGGAGTGCTTTTAACGAAGAGCTGTGGCGTGAATTGACCACCGAAGCGCAAGTTCGTGCGCACCGTGGTTTGCAGGAAACGACCTCCCGCTTCTTTGGCTCTGATATTGACCGCCGCGTCATTGAGATGGCCAGGGCTAACGCCCGTCGCGCTGGGGTAGCCGAACTGATTACCTTCAATGCCAATGATGTCAGTAAGCTAGTGAATCCATTACCAGAAGGGCCTGTCGGGACAGTTATCAGTAACCCGCCTTACGGTGAGCGGTTGGAAAGCGAACCGGCATTGATTGCGCTGCACAATATGCTGGGCCGCATGATGAAAAGCGCTTTTGGTGGCTGGCGTTTATCCCTGTTCAGTGCCTCGCCGGAACTGCTGAGTTGCTTGCAATTGCGCGCAGAACGCGAATTCAAAGCGAAGAATGGCCCATTAGATTGTGTGCAGAAAAACTACCAATTAGCGGCAAACCCACAGGGTGCTGCGGGTGTTCAGGTCGCTGAGGATTATGCTAACCGCCTGCGTAAGAATGTGAAAAAGTTGGATAAATGGGCTAAACAGCAGGGCATTGAATGCTACCGCCTGTATGACGCCGATTTGCCGGATTATAACGTAGCCGTCGACCGCTATGGCAGCAAAGTTGTGGTGCAAGAGTATGCGCCACCGAAAACCATTGATGCACAAAAAGCGCGTCAGCGCCTGTTTGATGTGATTAATGCCACCTTGGCGGTGTTGAATCTGCCATCCAACCAGTTGGTGTTGAAAACACGTGAACGCCAGAAAGGCAAAAATCAATACGAGAAATTGGCGCAGAAAGGCGAGTTCCTGCTGGTAAGTGAATATAATGCCAAACTATGGGTTAACCTGACTGATTACCTTGATACTGGCTTGTTCCTTGATCACCGTATTGCTCGCCAGATGCTGGGCAAAATGAGTCAAGGTAAAGATTTCCTTAACCTGTTTGCTTATACCGGTACTGCCAGTGTCCATGCTGGGCTGGGCGGTGCGCGCAGTACGACTACTGTTGATATGTCGCGTACCTATTTGGAATGGGCTGAGAAAAACCTGCGCGCTAATGGCTTAACCGGCCAACAACACCGCTTGATTCAGGCTGATTGCCTCTCTTGGCTGAGTAACACTGATGAGCAATTCGATGTGATCTTTATTGATCCGCCGACGTTCTCCAACTCTAAGCGAATGGAGACCACCTTTGATGTTCAGCGCGATCATTTAGTGCTGATGAAAGAACTTAAACGGTTATTGCGCCGTAAGGGAACAATCATGTTCTCGAACAATAAGCGCGGTTTCCAGATGGATTTGGACGGGATAAAGGCGTTGGGATTGGAAGCGAAAGAAATCACCGCGCAAACACAATCTGAAGACTTTGCCCGCAATCGTCAAATCCACAACTGTTGGCTGGTTACCCACAGCCACGAGGAAAAGTAGAAACTATGTCGTTAATTAGCATGTCCGGTGCTTGGCTGTCGTTCAGCGATGCCCCTTTATTAGATAATACTGAATTGCATATTGAGCCAAACGAGCGTGTTTGTCTGGTGGGCCGTAATGGCGCGGGCAAATCTACCTTGTTGAAAATTCTGAGCAAAGAAATTGCATTGGATGATGGCCGGATCATTTATGAGCAGGATTTGATTGTCGCACGTTTGCAACAAGATCCCCCGCGCAATGTAGCCGGAACCGTGTTTGATTTTGTTGCAGAAGGCGTACAAGAACAAGCCGAGCATCTGAAAGCTTATCATGCCACCCTGCATCAGGTTGAACTTGACCCGAGCGAAAAAAACCTTAATCGCCTGGCAGCATTGCAGGAAATTCTGGACCATCAGGGGTTATGGCAATTAGACAGCCGTATTCAGGAAGTCTTGGTTCAGTTGGGTTTATCAGCCGATGCGGAGCTTTCATCTCTGTCGGGTGGTTGGTTGCGTAAAGCGGCATTAGGTCGCGCATTGGTGAGCTCACCAAAAGTGCTGCTGCTGGATGAACCGACCAACCATTTGGATATCGAAACCATTAACTGGCTGGAAGGCTTCCTGAAAGATTTCCAGGGCAGCATTGTATTTATTTCCCATGACCGTTCCTTTATTCGTGCGATGGCAACACGTATTGTCGATCTGGATCGCGGCAAATTGGTGTCATGGCCGGGTAATTACGAACTGTACCTTGCCAGCAAAGAAGAAGCACTGCGGGTTGAAGAGCTGCAAAATGCTGAATTTGACCGCAAATTAGCGCAAGAGGAAGTGTGGATTCGCCAAGGAATCAAAGCACGACGTACTCGTAATGAGGGGCGTGTTCGCGCCTTGAAAGCGCTGCGGATGGAGCGTTCAGAGCGTCGCGAAGTGATGGGCACCGCCAAGATGCAAGTGGAAGAAACGGTGCGTTCGGGCAAAATTGTCTTTGATCTGGAAAATGTTAACTATCAGGTTGATGGCAAAGTGCTGGTGAAAGATTTCACCGCGCAAGTACAGCGTGGCGACAAAATTGCGCTGGTGGGGCCGAATGGTTGTGGTAAAACCACCTTACTGAAACTGATGCTCGGTCAGCTTAAAGCCGACAGCGGTAAAGTACATTGCGGGACCAAATTGGAAGTGGCCTATTTTGACCAGCACCGCGCAGAGCTTGATCCCGAGCGCACGGTGATGGATAACCTGGCCGAAGGTAAGCAGGAAGTGATGGTCAATGGCCGTTCACGCCATGTTCTGGGCTATCTGCAAGACTTCTTGTTCCACCCGAAACGCGCCATGACCCCCGTGAAAGCTTTGTCTGGTGGTGAGCGTAATCGCCTGTTATTGGCTAAATTATTCCTGAAGCCAAGCAACTTGCTGATCCTCGATGAACCGACCAACGATCTGGATGTGGAAACACTGGAGTTGTTGGAAGAAATGGTCGATAGCTATCAAGGCACCGTATTGCTGGTCAGCCATGACCGTCAATTCGTGGATAACTCGGTAACAGAGTGCTGGATTTTTGAAGGCAATGGCCAAATCAGCAGCTTTGTGGGCGGTTATTATGATGCTCACCAGCAGCGCGCTGAGGCAAAACCTATTCGTCAAGTAGCGGCTAAAGTTGAAGAAACTAAAGCGGCTGCACCGGTGAAAAACAACGCCCCTGCGGCAAAACGTCCCGGTAAACTGAGCTACAACTTGCAGCGCGAGTTGGATCAGTTACCGCAGCAGCTAGAAAAACTGGAATGTGAAATCAGTGGGTTACAAGCCGAAGTCAGCCATGCAGATTTCTTCTCCCGTCCACATGCAGAGACACAACAGGTTTTGCAAGCATTAGCTGATGCCGAACAGGCACTAGAAGTGGCATTTAGTCGCTGGGAAGAGCTGGAAGCTCAGAAAAACGGCTAAAATGGTTTTTCGCCGTTCTGTCAGGTGATAAGTTATACGATAATATATCTATTGTTATATTAGTATCGTGACAATATAGCACTTGGCTATCCCCAATAGATTTCAAGGTGCAGGAAGGCGGCAAGCGAGAGAACCCCGATGAGCTTACTCAGGTAAGTGATTCGGGTGACGAGAACAGCCAACACACCTGCGCTTTGAAAGATGAAGGGGATACAGTTCAGCCGTGAGGGATTCGATATTGTGTTCTGTAATTCAGCCTGAGCACGGCGAGCACTCCGGGCAGACAGGGAATGTGATCCTGTGCCGGCAGTGCGACATGTCAGTGGCCTTACCTCCTCTGCCATACGGCACCAAAGCGGTATGTCCGCGCTGTAAAACCACACTGACTGCGCGGTGGGATGAGCCACGTAAGCGCCCGGTAGGTTATGCTATCAGCGCATTGTTTATGTTATTGCTGGCTAATATGTTTCCCTTCGTCAACATGCGTGTGGCGGGGATCACCAGCGAAATAACCTTGATCCAAATACCCAAAGTGATGGTGGCAGATAACTATGCCAGCATGGCAACGTTATTTATGGTTTTGGTTCAGTTAATACCGGCTTTCTGTATGGTGGCTATCATCCTGCTTTGCCTGCGAGTGCGTATGCCGCATCGTTGGAAGGCGCTGATGGCAAAAGCATTATTCCAATTTAAAACCTGGTGCATGGTGGAAATTTTCCTCGCCGGTGTACTGGTCAGTTTTGTCAAACTGATGGCCTATGGTGAAATTGGCATCGGCAGCAGCTTTGTCCCATATTGTTTATTCTGCTTGTTACAAGTGCGTGCTTTCCAATGTGTCGATCGCCATTGGATGTGGCAAGATATCGCCCCTGCACCGGTGTTACCTCACCCTCTTATTGCGGGCCGAACGGGTTTGCGCCAAGGCCTGCGCTCTTGTGCGTGCTGCACTGCCATTTTGCCGCAAGCTCAGGTGGAATGCCCGCGTTGCCATACTCATGGTTATATCCGCCGCCGCAATAGCTTACAGTGGACAATGGCATTATTAGTCACGTCTATCTTGTTGTATATTCCAGCTAACTTAATGCCCATTATGATCACCGAAAGTTTGGGGAACCAAATGAACTCCACCATCATGGCGGGGGTGATTTTCTTGTGGAGTGAAGGTTCTTATCCGGTGGCGATGGTGATTTTTATTGCCAGTATTATGGTGCCGTCATTGAAAATGCTGGCGATCGGCTGGTTATGTTGGGATGCAAAAGGCAAGGGTAATACCGACACTGAACGGATGCATTTTATTTATGAGATAGTGGAGTTTGTTGGCCGCTGGTCAATGATTGATGTCTTTGTTATCGCGGTGCTGTCGTCATTGGTGCGTATCGGGCAACTGATGAGTATTTATCCGGCGATTGGTGCGCTGCTATTTGCCATGGTGGTTATCCTGACCATGTTTGCTGCATTAACCTTCGATCCGCGTTTAACGTGGGATCGGATAAGTGAAACAACCCAAAAGGAGCCGCAAGGTGACGGACAATAATCCCAGCCAGGGTGTGGCAGAAATTGAAAAAATCAAACGGTGGTCCCCAGTGTGGATCATCCCCATTGTCACTGCGCTGATTGGTGCATGGATACTGTTTTATCATTTCAGCCATCAGGGGCCACAGGTGGTTATGACCACTTTGAATGCCGAGGGCATTGAAGCCGGTAAAACAAAAATAAAGAGCCGCAGTGTGGATGTTGGCATCGTTGAGCAGGTCACTCTGAGTGAAGATCTTAACCATGTTATCGTGCAGGCGCGGTTGAATTCCGGGATGAATACCTTGTTGCACAGTGACACGGTTTTCTGGGTGGTCAAACCGCAGATTGGGCGTGAAGGAGTTTCCGGTCTGGGAACTTTGCTTTCAGGGGCCTACATTGAGCTACAACCTGGTAGCAAAGGTAAGGCACTCAATGAGTTTACCTTGCTTGATTCCCCACCGCTGGCCTCACCGGATGCTAAAGGGATTCGTATCACACTCGATAGCGAACAAGCCGGGCAGTTGAATGCCGGTGATCCGGTCTTATTCCGTGGCTATCGTGTCGGGTCAGTGGAAACCAGCACCTTTGATGCCAAATCACGCCTGATGCGTTATCAGTTATTTATTGGCGCTCCTTATGACGGTCTGGTCACGACGAATGTCCGGTTCTGGAAAGACAGTGGTGTAGCGGTTGACCTCTCCTCACAGGGGATGCGGGTTGAAATGGCATCACTGGCGACTTTGTTCAGTGGCGGTGTTAGCTTCGATGTGCCAGATGGTGTGGATTTGGGTAAACCAATCACACAAGATAAGGCTGAGTTCAAACTGTTTGATAACCGCAGTAGCATCCAGAACTCGTTGTACACCGAACATGAAGATTTCTTGCTGTTCTTCTCTGACTCGGTGCGTGGTTTGCAGGCGGGAGCACCGGTTGAATTCCGCGGTATCCGTATCGGTACTGTCGGGGATGTTCCTTTCTTCGCCGAAGGGATGAGACAGCGCGTTGATAATGACTTCCGTATTCCGGTGCTCATCCGCATTGAGCCAGGCCGTTTCCGCGAGGATTTAGGCCCAGATGCCAATTTTGAGCAAGTATTGAAAACCGCCAAAGAACGTGGTCTGCGTGCCTCCTTGAAATCAGGCAACTTGTTGACCGGCGCACTGTTTGTCGATCTGGATTTCTATCCAGATGCCAAACCGTGGAAAGGGCCGCTGGAAGTGGCGGGCTATCCATTGTTGCCAACTGTCAGTGGTGGCTTGGCGCAAATTCAGCAAAAAGTGATGCAGACGTTAGATAAAATTAATAGCTTGCCGCTGGACCCAATGGTTAATGAAGTCACCAAAACATTGGCTGAAAGTCAGAAAACCATGCGTGAAACACAGAAAACTCTGGAAGCATTGACCGCGATCACCTCCAGTCCGGCGATGCAAGATCTGCCAAAAGATCTGCAAAAAACCTTGAATGAGTTGAATCGCAGTATGAAAGGTTTCCAGCCAGGCTCACCCGCCTACAATAAAATGGTGGGTGATATGCAGCGGTTAGATCAGGTCTTGCGTGAATTACAACCGGTATTGCGGACGCTGAATGAAAAGAGCAACGCACTGGTATTTGAAGCGGCAGGAAGTCAGGATCCTCAGCCTAAGAAGGCCAAAAAATGATGAAATGGATGGCAGTTATCGCAGCATTATTACTCAGTGCATGCAGCAGCACACCGAGCAAAACCTATTATCAGCTACCGGCTCTCAGCGCGCCCGCAACCGCCACTAGCAGTGTTGCATCACGGCAACTGTGGGTTGAACATGTGGGCGTCGCGGATTATCTGGCGGCGGCGGGTGTGGTGTATCAAACCAACGATGTACAGTATGTGATTGCCAGCAACAATCTTTGGGCCAGCCCATTGGACCAGCAATTGCAGCAAACTTTGGTCTCTAATCTGAGCAATGCGTTGCCGGGATGGTTGGTTTCTTCACAACCACTTGATAGCTCACAGGATGTCCTCAATGTCACCGTTACCGGGTTCCACGGCCGTTATGATGGCCGCGCTATCATCCGTGGCGTGTGGATACTCAAACATCAGGGACAACTGATTAAGCAGCCGTTCGATTTAGAGCTTAAACAGAGTGACGATGGTTATGATGCGCTGATCCGTACTTTGGCCGAGGGTTGGCAGCAAGAAGCTAAGACAATCGCGGCACAGTTACAAAATACTCAGTAATATTTTATCTTAAATTAATCTAACCCTCTTTCGGCAGTCATACTAATATGACTCTGAAAGAGGGTTTTTTATTTAAAATCAACAAGATAACATTCACCATTCCAAATCAATCACTTAGCTGATTCAACGTGTATAGTTCACAAATATGACATTGGCGTGAATTTTGCGCATTGCTTTTCTGTTTCCTAAGGTCTATCACTTAATTGTGGCTGAACATAAAGTAGCCACTGTTTTCTTTCCACCAGACCGAAATATGAGGGAAACGAGGCATGAAGAGACAGAAAAGAGATCGCTTGGAAAGGGCATTGTCACGAGGCTATCAAGCAGGTATTTCAGGGCGTTCAAGGGAAATTTGCCCTATCAAGCTTTAGACGCCAGATCGCATTGGTTAGGAGGTTGGCGACAAGCCATGGAGGACAGGGCTGTGACCGCTTAAGCGGCTCTCTGTCAGACTAAGGGATAACCCCCGTTATACGGGGGTTTTCATTTTAGCCTGCATACTTGGCGTTACAGCGCTGTAAGCGGCTCTTACTTAACTGATTATTCAGCCCAGCGTTTTAGCAGGATACTGGCATTCACACCACCAAAACCAAAGCCATTTGAAAGTGCATAGGTCATTTCATGAGGCTGTGCTTGACCCGCAACCACATTCAGCCCTTTAGCCGCTGGATCCAGATTGTCCAAATTCAATGTCGCAGGTACGATTTGATCTCGTAATGCCAATACGGTGAAGATAGTTTCCAACCCGCCAGCAGCGCCCAATAAGTGGCCAGTAGCTGATTTTGTTGAGGTTATCGCTAACGTATTACCCTCGCCAAACAAGTGCTTAATAGCATTGATTTCACCCAAATCACCCACCGGCGTTGAGGTCGCATGAGCATTGAGATGCTGAACTTGCGCAGGGGTTATTCCAGCCTGGCGTAATGCAATTTTCATTGCACGATATGCGCCGTCACCATCTTCCGCACCCGAGGTCATATGGTAGGCATCGGCACTGGTGCCGTAGCCGACAATCTCTGCTAATGGTTTTGCGCCCCGCGCCAGAGCATGTTCCAGCTCTTCAATCACCAGCAAACCGGCACCTTCACCCATCACAAAACCATCCCGGGCGCTGTCAAATGGCCGAGACGCTTTTTCGGGCGCATCATTAGAACCGGTTGATAATGCGCGCGCGGCCGCAAAACCCGCCAGGCTAACTTTATCAATCGCCGCCTCAGCACCCCCGCACAGAGCAATATCAGCTTCATCATTGCGGATCAACCGCACCGCATCGCCGATCGCCTGAACTCCCGCTGCACAGGCAGTGACTGGCGCACCAATCGGCCCTTTGAAATGATGTTTGATAGAGACATGACCGGCGGCCAGATTCACCAAGAATGAGGGCACGGTGAAAGGGGAGAGGCGCTTTGGCCCACGGTTATCCGTGGTGCGCACCGCATTGGCAATGGAGGGAAAACCGCCAATACCTGAACCAATGATGGTCGCGGTGCGCTCTTGTTTGTCTTCACTATCGGCTTGCCAGCCAGCATGGGCAATGGCTTCATCTGCCGCGGCCATAGCAAACTCAATAAAGCGATCCATTTTCTTTTGATCTTTTGGCGCAACTGCTTTATCAGGATCAAAGCCAGCTTCGGGATCGTCTGCAATTGTGGGGACTTGGCCACCAATCTTTGCCGATAAATCACCCACAATGTCATCAGGTAGAACACGGATACCTGATTGCCCTGCCAACAAACGCTGCCACACAGCATCGATACCACAGCCCAATGGGGAAACCACACCCATTCCTGTAATCACTACACGGCGCATATTCATTATTTTTCCTTTGGAGACTCAATTGAATGGGGGGAGTGCCTGGCATTGGCTGAATTTTTCTCACGCATTAATGCCAACCGTTTATTAATTATATCGCTCCTGACCGAACCTGCCGCGAGGGTGACATCCTCCGCACGGATAGGTCGACGAGTAGCATTGTCTAGCAATATGGGTTCGACAGGGGCACCGCTACGGCGATCGGCGAGTATGGCTGCGGGGCCATCCGGCGCAAAATGTTGATTACCCCAATGAAACAGAGCAGCTATCACCGGGAAAAAATCATTACCACGTTCAGTCAATATGTATTCATAGCGGGTGGGGCGAGAATGATAAAGCCGTTTCTCCAGGATGCCACTTTCCACCAAATACTTAAGACGGCGGGTGAGGATAGTGGGAGAAAGCTGCAAACTTTGCTGAAATTCATCAAACCGTGTTAACCCCTGAAAAGCATCACGGATGATCAGTATGCTCCACCATTCGCCCACCCGCTCGAGAGAACGTGCCACCGGGCAGGGCATATCTTGAAAGTGAGTTCTTTGCATATCACTCCACGGATGATTTTTGTGGGCATAGAGAGCTGTTGCCAAAGCGAAACGTTAGTCACTACATTTATTGTAGTAACTAATGTTAAAAAAAATGCCATTGGCATCATAATAATGGTGCAGGGGATTTATAGCCCCTGCACAGAAATATTAGAAAGCGGCAGTGTCTTTAAACAGGCCTACTTTCAAGTCGGTGGCGGTATAAATGACTTTGCCATCAACTAATACTTCACCATCAGCCACACCCATAATCAATTTACGCATAATAATGCGTTTAAAATTAATACGGTATGTCACTTTCTTAGCATCTGGCAGAACTTGCCCGGTGAATTTCACTTCACCGACACCGAGTGCGCGGCCTTTGCCTTCGCCACCCAACCAGCCAAGATAGAAACCAACCAATTGCCACATAGCATCAAGGCCCAGGCAACCAGGCATTACCGGGTCACCAATAAAGTGGCAACCGAAGAACCATAGGTCCGGATTAATATCCAGTTCCGCTTCCACATAACCTTTGTCATAGGTGCCGCCGTCTTCTGTCATTTTGACGACACGGTCCATCATTAACATATTGCCAGCTGGCAATGGTGGGCCGCCAGCGCCAAACAGCTCGCCACGGCCTGATGCTTCAAGGTCTTCTTTTGTATAGGATTCGCGTTTATCTACCATGTTCTCAGTAAGCCTTATTTTAATGAAGTGCGTACAATAGCGTACACCTGTACGCTGAACAAGTCCGATCAGCCCTGGTTAAACCAGTTCAGCCAGCGTAATGGCCATGGCCACCGGTGTCTGTCTTGCGGATTGACTTGTGAGATTCGCTCTTGAATTATACCCAATAAGCTAGGTTGTTGCTCATCGGCATAAACCACGCCGGTTAATAACGGCAATGCTTCTGCGGCGGTATCAACAGCCCATAAATGGAACTGACCTTTCTGTACAGCATCAATCACCGCTTGATTCAAGCATAAATGGCGGACATTAGTGGCAGGTAAAATAACACCTTGATTACCCGTTAGCCCGCGGCGTTGACAAGCTTCGAAGAAACCTTCGATTTTTTCATTCACACCACCAATAGGCTGCACATTACCAAATTGGTCAACAGAACCTGTGACGGCGATTTGCTGATTGATCGGTTGCTGTGAAAGGGCGCTGATCAGCGCGCAAAGCTCTGCCAGTGATGCACTGTCACCATCAACCTCGCCATAAGATTGCTCAAAAACAATCGAGGCAGAGAAAGGCAGTGGCTGATCAAGTTCCAGTTCTGAAATCAAAAACGCCTGCATAATCATCATGCCTTTAGCATGAATATTACCGCCTAACTCAGCTTTACGTTCCACATCAACAAATTCGCCATCACCTAAATGGACCACACAACTGATACGCGCTGGTTCGCCAAAGGCGTAAGGATGGCCTGGATATTCTAATACTGACAGGCCATTTATCTGGCCGACAACCTGGCCTTCGGTTTCAATCAGAATTTGCCCCAGCTCTATTTCATCTTGCATCCGTTCAGCGAGGTAACTATTACGCCAATCACGGGCATTCAGCGCAACTTCTAGCGCATTAGCTGTGATGGTGTCCTCTTCGGCATAGAGCGCGGCCTCTGCCAGTTGGCTCATGAGCCATTGCGGGCATAATGGCAAGCTTCCTTGGTCACCGCTGTAACGTACCGCCTGACGGAATAGCACCGGCCAGGCATCAGCAGATAACAAAGGCAACTGTTTTTGTTGCAAAAGCGAATTAATATAGCCGCACCATAACGTCATGCCATCAATATCGACCAGCGGGAGTTCGACTTCAAACTCGCCGTAAATAGCCAATTCGCCCAGTTCAGGTTCCATATCGTGGAAATCAGCCAAACCAAGACGATCGCCGACCAGAATCAAGCGTAGATCCAGTGGCATAGAGGGGATATGTACCGGCAGAGGACGGGTTTCATCAGGCGACAGCCAATCGAAGCGCTGCTGAACTATCATCTGTTTCAAGCGCAGCCACATCAAAGGTTGAGCTTGTAGTGCCCGTACCGACAAGATCAATACACCGCCATTAGCTTGATGCACTAAGCCGGGTTGTAGATTGATTTGATCTTTATGCCATCTGGCACAGCCAAATAGTTGTTCGGGTTCGACCCATTCTTGGTAGAGACAGCGCGAAACTGCCGCAAACGGCTCGTCACCGCGTTGAGCGGGTTGCCAGCTGACCTGGTGACCATGCACGAGATAGTCTCCGCCAAACAGGGCTGAAGCATCAGGCTGGAGCTCTTTAACAGCTTGAGCGATCAATGCCAGATACTCAGTACTTTCCTGTGCTTTGATCAGCATAAAACGCGGGCGTGACTGAGGATGACAGAATAACGTCATTCCATTTTCAAGCCGCGGTTGAATCGCCGAGAAAGAAACAGGCTCCAACTGGGAGGCTGTAGCAAATAACGCTTCATACGGCGTTGTGTTCGGCAGCAGCGACTGCCATTCAAGTCTGTTATTGGTCAAAGTGATAGATGCAATCGTCAAAAAGGGAAAGGGCGATTATACAAGAATAAAGCAGGCTGCATATACGTAGAGTAGCAGTTGATGGCAAGGAGTAAGATATCGGCAGCATTCCGTACAAAAAACAATCTAATCATGTGCTTTTAGTAGGGTGAAATTCTGCGTAAAACTGTTATGCTTGAGTTAAGTTACACGGTCACTGAAGAGCTCAGGATGAAATATCAGCAACTGGAAAATCTGGAAAGTGGTTGGAAATGGGCCTATTTAGTTAAAAAACACCGTGAAGGTGAGGCCATTACTCGCCACATAGAAAACAGTGCGGCTCAGGATGCTGTAGAGCAGTTGATGAAGCTGGAAAGTGAACCAGTGAAAGTATTGGAGTGGATTGATAGTCACATGAATGTGCAACTGGCTAACCGGATGAAGCAGACTATCCGTGCCCGACGTAAGCGACATTTTAATGCGGAGCATCAACATACCCGCAAAAAATCAATCGATCTGGAGTTTTTGGTGTGGCAACGTTTGGCTGCCTTGGCAAGACGTCGGGGCAATACTCTGTCAGAGACGGTTGTTCAGTTAATTGAAGATGCTGAGCGTAAAGAGAAGTATAAGAACCAGATGTCGTCTTTGAAACAGGACTTACAGGATATTCTCAGTAAAGACATGTGACCTGAGTGAATATAAATCAATCTTAGCGCCGCCCAAATTACAGCCATTAAGAAAACAGGATATGACTCGATTTTTCTTAATGCCATAATAAAAAAAACCCCGCAATGCGGGGTTTTTTACGAAAGCAGTAAACTTAAGCCTGTGGCTGAGTTACAACTTCTTTGTAGCCTTTAACTTCGATCTCTACGCGACGATCTGGTGCCAGGCACTCAATCAGAGCAGCACGTGGTTTCACGTTGTCACAGGTGTTACCTGTAACTGGGTTTGCTTGGCCTTCACCGCGAGCGGTGATTTTGTCAGCAGGGATACCTTTAGAAACCAGGTAATCACGCACGCTGTCAGCACGACGCTGAGACAGAGCTAAGTTAGGAGCTGGTTGACCGATACGGTCAGCGAAGCCCAGAACAACTACAGAACCGTCTTTAGGATCGATAGAGCTCAGCTGTGAATACAGTTGATCCAGTGCTTGCTGGCCTTCTGCTTTCAGCGTTGACTTGTTGAAAGCGAACAGCACGTCTGATTTCAGAGTGAAACGCTTGGTGTCAACAACTGGAGCTGGAGCTGGAGCTGGAGCAACTACTGGAGCTACTGCATCTTCCTGACCGAAACGGTAAGAAACACCTACGCTCAGCATGCCGTTGTCTGGACGAGCACCAACGGTAGCTTTATCACCGATGTTGCTAACCCATTGGTATTCCATACGGGTTGCCCAGTTCTTGGTCCATGCGTATTCAGCACCCAGAGCTACCAATGGAGAAACACCGGTGTCATGGTTGTTTAAACGTTCGCCAGAAGCTGCGTTAAACGCGCTGGAGTCTGCACGCCAAACCATACCACCCAGACGGGTGTACAGGTCCAGGTCCTGAGCAATTGGGTAGCTCAGTTTTGCAGCCAGTTGAACGCCTTGTGCTTTAAAGTCGCCGTTACGAACGTCGCCTTTGTAAGGCATACGGCCAAGCCAGTCGTATCCCATTTCAAAGCCCAGGTATTGGTTTGCTTGGTAACCCAAGAACGCACCAGCACCTAATTGGTCTTTATGAGTTGGACCGTCATTGCCTTGGTCGCCATAGATACCGCCAGTGCCAGTATTTTGATACTGAGACCAGCCCAGTTTACCACCGGTGTACCAGGTGTTATCTTTCGGTGCGGCTTGCGCTACTGTAGCGAAACCAGCCAGTGCCACTGCTAATGCGATAGCTGTCTTTTTCATTTTACGCCTCGTTATCATCCAAATAGGCAATGAGCTTTAAAAGCTAAGCCCTTGGTTAAAATTCTTCGTCAAGGTTTTAACGCTCCCGTTAATTACGCTGCCAGTATAATTTGGCGTTTTAGAGCAACCTTGGCGATGTAAAGTCTACAACGTGGCGAGAAAGTTACAAGTGTGATGTGATATTCTGACTGAAAAAAAACCGAAATTGTGCATAATCTTTAACGATTTAGCTGTAAAAAGGCTCTTTTTGTAGACGTTATTTTCTGCTGCAAGCCGCATTCTGACTCGCTTTATGTCGATTTCTCAGGAGTAAGCCCTAAATATTGTAATAATTCATGGGATAAATCCTAAATTTACTTAATGATACAAAGAAGAATGAATTTTTAACGTTGCGCACTGTCCTTGAGCGAGTTTTGTGTCATCTAAAGGACGCATAACAAACCCATAAGCATTCCCTAACTTTGCGGCCAAACGCAATCTAATGCGGTCATTTTCTGACAACTCGGGTAGCCAACCCAGAACGACACTGTAGTTTCCTGTTAACAACGCTTTTTCCATCGCATCAACAGTTGATAATGGATTGATTTGCCTCGCCTGAACGACCTTAGTTATTGGTAAACCCGATTGCTGTAACCATAAACGACTCAATTTCTGTTGTGGGGTTAGCCATAGGAGCCATCGAGATTGTTTACCAAGCTGTTGTAATAAAGGAAGCAATAATTGCGCTACCGCAGGCTGGTTTTCACTGTACACAAGTTCACTGATAAGGCCACTATCCGTTGGAGTATCAACCCGTTGCGGTATATCACGGGTAACAAGAGAATGATGATTAGCATTATAAGGTTTTAGTGATTGAGTACGCATAATGAACCTCGCCTGTAGTGTGCTGTATGTATATACAGTAGTCACTGTTTGTTCGAAGATCAACTAAATTTTTATTAGTTACTCCTAAAAAAAATACTTTTTAATTAAATGGTTAACGTAAGGTGTTCATTATTATTCAAAATAAAATCAAAATCATATAGACACATGCACCCATTCGCTACTACGGCTGTCCTGATATTTAGCTGTCATTATGGATGATTTATGCCCCAGTAAACGCTGCACAAACTCACTCCCTTTTTCTTCTGTATATAGTCTTGCTGAGAGGCTCCTTAGTTCATGGAAGCTAGGTGGGGCTTTATCCCATGATAATCCTGATAAATCCCTTGCACGAGCGAAACCTCTGGAAATTGCGGTGGTGGATAGTTGTAATTTGTTATGGGACGCGATGAGATTGTCACATCCTCCAAATTGTGATTTACATCGTATCAAGGTTTCATTAAATGAAATTCCCAGAGCATTAAGTGAGAGGTTTACATCAAGAGCTAATTTAGCCCCAGATTTTTGCTGTTCTACCCATAACATTCCATCACGAATATCGCTCCACTTCATTTTGCTGATATCACTAACCCGCTGGCCGGTTAAGAGTGCAATTTCCATGCTTAAGGGGATCCACGGTTGCAACTTTAATGAGCTTTTAAATATTTCTTTATAATCATCAAGCGAAAGCCGAGAGCGTTTAATTTCAGAACGAGGGTTTTTGGTGGCATCCACTGGATTTGATGATATATACCCTTCAGCAATAGCCTCCCTGAATATGTCTAATAGCAACATTCGTGTTTGTTTAGCCATTGCAGCTTTTCCTGCAACTATATATGGCGTTAACACCCCGGCTATGTCTTTTGTTGTAATACTATCGATAGGAACATTACGGATAGTTGAATGAAGAGTTCGTAGTTTGCATCGGTACTCTTTTAGTGTTTTTGGCTTTAGTCCTCGCGCATCAATAATTTTAGCGTAGTGATCAAGCCAATCGTGGAACAGCATAGCGGAGTCGCTAGATATTCTTTCTATCAGTCTTGCAGATACATTATCCATAAGCTGTAAATTTGCTTCGATAGCCTGGTTCACCGCATCACGCTTTATCCTGCCGAGTCCATACTCCTTACCCGTCCTTGGGTCTCGATAACTATAATATCCGTTATTCCTTACATATAGATTTGGTGGTAGATCACGCCGTTCGTGATTTCTATTACGTGCCATTCTGAATTCTTGTTATTAAATTATTGACTGGTTTATATTGCTGTTTGGGTAGTAGCTTTATGGCATTTTCTTGTACAAAATATTGGTGTCCATCAAAAATCGGAGGCGGCCATATCTGCCCGTTTCTAGCCCAGCGGCGTATTGTGTCCAAATTTCTGGGTTTAGGGAGTGTTCTGTTCCACTGTTCGAGTGTGAGCATTGTTTCTCCTTATCTGTAATCATCACGTGGTAGCAGGACAGCATCGTCTACGAATTAAACATATCGTATGAGATGTCATAGGCTACTTATTGAGTGTTTGATGTAGAAGTTTGGGAGGGATTTAAACGGGAATTCTTTCTTTATATTAATGTACCTACATATAGGCAATCGCCCAAACCACGCCAACACATGCAAATGCATCAGGCCAACTCATTACACATCCTCCTCCCGATAAACTTCCGAACATATCAGCACAGCATTTGGCCTGCGCACGTGAATAGCATTTATCACTTGTTGGCATTCAAATCGAGTAGGGTAGATATCATCAGTAACGGGGAGGGCATCACAGGCGTCAAATCCGCAAGCGCTAACAAATAGAGCGAATCCTATTAGCATTCATGAGTCTCCGGTTCAGGGACTGCGGCCAATATATCGGCCCATGACTGCTCAATGTTATTAGTTACATCGACAGCAAACTCTTTGCCACATTCAGGGCAATCAGCATTACAAAGGGTGTGCATTTGAAGTTTCATTTCTGGAGTTAAGCATGATGGCACTAGCTTCCAGTTTTTAGGTGTTATGACCATGTCCTCTGTTGGCCAGTCTTTCGGTATCTCCGGAGAGTTCAATTGTGGTCTGGTGTTGTAAGCGCTGAGTGAGACAACAAGCGGAAGATAATGACTACCTGTTTCGTGGTCATGGAAGCTTTCAGTCTCACCAGTTAGGGTTGGTTCTGGCCCAGTCCACCACGTCACAGGTTCAGCCTTCTTTACATCTAATGCGATTCGGGCTAGTGCTCGGATATCGGCGATATCATGACCGGAAATCATTTTTGCTCTGGCCAACTCTTCCAGTCTCTCTACAGTAAAACTATCTAACTCTTTCATGCCCTTTCTCCTCGACCTATAAACCACTCCAGTGCTTTGCAAATAAGTGAATTTTCGTGCCAGTCATCAATTAACCGACACCCATGTTTGTCGCGGAAAAATGTCGGGCCACAATATGGGTGCCAGTCCATGAAGACACAACTCCCATCATCAAGCCGCAGGCGGTAAAGTGGCGTGATTGTTATGATTCCGTTTGGGATTCGAATACATGCCATTCACTCTCTCCCTTGATTCGAATAGCTATTAATCGCTTTCTGTAGTCGCTCAAGGTTGACGTATTCAATAACCTTGTTGCTTTCGCAAGTATTAAGCCATTGAACCGCTTTGGCTGAGTCTGTGTGATAGGCGCACGTTTGGCCGTTCTCGAACTGCAATTCGTAGAGGTCGGCTACTGGTTTGAACTGCGTGCTTGCAGGTTGTGCTTCGGCCCATTCATATTTGGTATTTTCGGCTTCACGAGTTAATTCAGCGATCCGTTTCTCTGCGGCTTCCAGTGTCTCGCGCAGGTTATCAACATACGCAACCAGCGAACTACCAGGTGGGATCTGGCATTCCTCTACCAACTGAAAATAGATATCGGCAGCAGCACGAGTGTTACTATGCGTCGCGTTTCCCATTTCGCCTTCACGAAGCGCGTCGCGCTCCGCCCGTAAACGAGCGTTCTCATCCAGCAGCGTCTGATAGTTAATTTTGCTCATTGCTTTGACTCCTTTACAAAAATAATCCAGTGAGTTTTGTCATTCTTTCCGGTTCGTTGCCGGATAATGGGTTTTTCGTCTGTGAGAGTTAAAATCTGGTTAATTGGTATTTGGGTTTCGTTCCATTTAAAAATAAGCACACCGTGTGGCCGCAGTACACGAAATGCTTCTGTGAATCCGGCGCGAAGGTCGTCACGCCACGTTTCTTTATTTAAACTGCCGTACTTCTTTCTCATCCAGGCATTTTCACCAACACGTTCAAGATGTGGCGGGTCAAATACCACAACGGGAAATGATGCGTTGGCAAACGGTAATGTACGAAAATCAGCAATGACATCGGGGTTTATTACTAAGCTGCGTCCATCACACAGTTGATGTTTTTCAGCACGTATATCACTGAAAATTGCACGCGGATCATTCTTATTGAACCAAAACATGCGGCTGCCACAGCACATGTCCAAAACACTTTTATTCACTATTAACTCACCATTTACATAATCGCTCTTTACTCTGGCTATTAGCTCGTTGAGGTTATTCATCAGTGGTTACTCTTGAATCCTCTGTTTTGTGATTCCTGTCACATATAATAATCTTGATTTCATTGTTATTTCGATCGATTATTCTGCTTGTCATATCTCCCTCTTGTTTGTATGGGATATTCCTCTGTTTTTCGCTTGAGTTCCGCCACTAATGCATATTTCCCGGTTGTTGTTAGTGGCGGCTTTTAGATTCAGACTCAGGACAAATAACAGCGACTTCAAGCAATGATGCTCAATGTGGGGTATTTAAATCCTGCACCACGATTGCCAGCTATGGCTTTATCGCGATATATCCACGGCGGATCAGCGTAGATAAGTTGGTATTTCATTGTGAGATTGAAATGCCCCAGCTAACTGAGACAAATAGAGTAATGTAGCTATTTATTTAACAAGTTCAGGCACGAACTCTTTAACGAATTGAACAAATTCAGTTGCTGCATCGGTGACGTCTTTATGCAACTGCGGGTAAGCATAAAATGTGATTGGCATGAATTGCTTGATGATATAGGTACCCGGCTGTTGTACGGGTTGATACTTCTGGAAAAGGTTGTAGGTAAATCTATTCATTCCAAACCAATCCAGATAGCAGCGCCATTGAAGACTGTCAGTATAATTTTCGGGGTCGATAGAGGCTGTTAACTTGTGGTCATAAATGGTCATGTTATCTATGGCATCGACGACACCGACAAAAGTCACCTTTTCCCCACCGACTTCTGACTCCAGAGTTAGCTTATGTTCCCTTTGCTCTGGTAGTGCCAGCTCACCTTCCATTTGAGTGAAGTCAAATGTGAAATCATCAAGTTGTACTGTAGTTAATACACCTTCTGAAGCGTTCTCCAACACTTTATGAAAAGCGGAGCCTGCGATCATTGCTTCGGTTTGAGGCGTTATTCGGAGCAGGTAGTTGATGATTTCGTCTATTTCAGCATCGGGGTTAGCCTTCCAGCGACGGAAGGCTTCAAGGTTTGTGGCGGATATGCGTATCATGCGGCGGCCTTAACATACATATTGGCGGACTTGTCGAACTGGAAACCTTTACTTTTTGCCACTTCGTTTAGTATCCGCTTGTGTTCTACTGGTGCATCTTTGAACAGATTGACGGCATCATTAAAGTCTTGCGCGGTTTCCAATAACTCTAAGTCAGCGCGTATGCGGGCAATTTCTTCTTGTGCCTTTCTGATTTCCTCTTGTGCTTTTCTGACCTCTTCAGATTGTTTATTTAGCTCCTGTTTGATTTGGGAAAGTACTCCGGCGAAGAAATTGGGTTCATTGTCATAATGTGGCACTGTGATAACGTCCAACTGGGCAGGGTTTTTACCAAATCCTGACGAGCTGGGGTTAAAGTCCAGTACTCGTTTAGAGGTGTTACCGGCTCCTTCAATACGAATGCGCCCCATTACATCGGCAATTTTATAAATTTCACCCTTGGAACCACCCTGTATATCAAGGCGTTCGACAAGTTCGTCACCGACTTGCTTTTCCTCCATATGAGCAATGAGGATGATGTCTTTACCAAAGGAACGAAGGAGGTTCATCCAGTCAGAGAACCCCGCTTTCAGCGCACCAAAACCCTGTAGGGACAGTTGACCGCCATAGTTTTTAAATTTGGGATTCTGTTTAACAAGGTTTATTGCCATGCAATCAAGAGCGCGGCCAGCGGTATCAACAACGATAGTGCTATAAGGTGTCAGGTCTGTTTCGGATATTTGCTCTATCTCATTCCATGATGTTATCTGAACGCTGTCTTTACGGAATTGTGAGCGGTAAGCGCCTTTATCAAAGTCGAGTAATAAAGGCTTATCGGCGGTAAAAGACATTGATGTTTTACCTAATCCGGGCGGTGCGTAGATACAGGTGATAAGGTTTTTTACTTCGATGGGTTGAGATGCTTTTACTATTTTCAGTGCCATGATAACTCCTGACGAATTAATTTATGCTGCTGAGTCCTCGACTCTGTTAATGATGTTCATTGCAACTTGGAATTTAGCTGCCTGAAATAACACTGCGTGAATAGCCGTGTTCAGTAGTTCCGGAATATCAATTTTATTGTCAAAATAATCGAGTGACTCATCGAGAATGTCGTCACTAACAGGAATACGTTTGTTTTTAAATAGCGCTCTGATATCCGATAGTTTTATTAGGGAATCCCATTCATTACTGAGTTGAGCGGCTTCTTCTAAATCATCATCACTTAAATGATATTCAGTGAATTCTTTGAGTATTAACCATTGCGTAGTGTTCATGGTTTCCCCTCCTGACATAAGACACCTATTAGTTTCCCAATCCAGCTTTTCTGATGAAAACTGTCAGATGTTACACAATTAGAAGGGTGATGTTGGATATAAAGCAGATAGTTTTTTGAGGTAGCACCCATAGAGGTGCCACCCCTGATTGAAATAATCATGGGTGACTCCTGTTGCTATGAATTATTTATCAGTGAATGACAACTTCGACAGCGCTAATTGGGTTATTTTGTTTTTTATTCAGACATTCAGTGCAGTTACATTCCTCTTCATCAGCTAATACTTCCAGTATCGCAGCGGCAGCAGAGGCTTTCTCAGCATTCTTAAGTTGCTTTTCCAAGAATTCTTTATTGGCTATGGCTTGTTTGAAGAGAAAAAAGAATGCTTTTGTTCGAAGGGACGCATTACCCATATTTTCACCAATTGTTTTGGCGGTCATTTCTGATTCGTGACCAGAACAAGTCAAAGTGATTTCGATTTTCATTGTTGGATTTTGTTTTTTCATATGTAGAGTTCCTATATTTACAAATGAACTTAATAAAGCGCCTGTACAGACGCTTGATAAATTCACTTTAAAGAACTCCTTAGCCAGTCGATCCCTCTTCGGGGCTGGGAAGTGATTACGTCGCTCACTCCGTGGCGTAATACTTGTTGGTTTTTAGGTGTAGTAATCCCCTGTGCGAATTAATAAGAATTCACACATATTTAATTGGATAACTCACAGAGAAAGGCTCAGGGGGAAGTACTGTACAAATTTATTCCACTGTTAATTAATGGAATCCTGAACCTTTCTTTTTGAGTGCTCGTCTTTCTGAGCTGTCCGTATGTGCATTAGTAAAATAAGTAACGCATATAAAAACCCAATCACATACTGCTAGTGTTATTACCGCCACCGCTAGCTGGGCGGTGTTTGTGCTACGACAATTCGTCTCTAACCTCTCCGGCTGCCATCATTAGGTTCCATCCGTTAATGGATAATTTTTTATAAGCTGTCTCGAAGGAAAGCGCGTAGCGCTCCATGAGATATTTGATTTGTTGTTGCTTGCTCATCGGCTTGTGACCTCATTCATTACCAGCAAATCATCCAGCTATTCATACGCCGCTGGCGGCTACTTCGTGGGCGTCCTGCCTGTTTGCTGTTGATGAAAATGTAATATACCCACAAGTAATTTTCATGTAAATACCCCTAGATATATTTTGAGTGATTTTTTGTCAATTTATTGTTTTATAGAGTATTTCTTTTTAATGGTGCTTATGACAAATGCTGAAGACTATTGATCGGGAGAAGAGGGGTTAGTATTTGGAGCAAAGGCGGCTTAACGTGATTGGGGAAGGGAGAGGAGAATGTTGCGGGAATTGGGGCTGGAAAGATGAATAAATAACCCGGCGCATTTGGCCGGGAATTATCTTAGAGTCGATTGTATTTTATTGATTCGTGAATCAGTGCCTTACCCATCACATAAAATTGGTCTTGGGTATCTTCTGTTATATACCATTTCTCATAAGCGGGATTATCCGATAACACGGCCAGTTTGTTGCCCTGCATTTGTAGACGCTTAACGTGAAATGTTTTGCCGAATACAAAGGAGTAAACTCCATCAGTCAAAAAATGTCTTACTGATATGTCGACAAACAAACGATCACCTGCGACTAGAGTTGGAGCCATACTATCACCACTTACAGTCATTACTTTCACGTCTTCAGGTTTTCTGTTACCAAACAGGGATCTGGCATGTTCCGTAGTAAACTCAATGGCATAAAGCACATCAATGTAGTCGGAAAGCAGGTAGCTTCCTGGGCCTGCGCTGACTGTCAAATCTAGAACTTCCACACGGTAAACGTCATGGTTGATAGCAGGAATTTCGGCACAGTTCATTGATGCTGAACCTAGCCCATCCATCCAACCTCTTTCAATTTTTAGGGCATTTTCAATCTGACGGGCAGCTTGTTCCCCAATATTCCTTTTGTGCGTTTTGCCAACAGGATAAAGCATTCGTGAAACCACGGTCGGATCAAGGCCTGCTTTGTCAGCAAACTCTCTTTGTGTTTTGAAGCTGCTTACTAGCTCCTGAAGTTTCAGACGCCGCAGCTCGAATATATCAGGTATCTCAGTTTTCATTTCTTAATCTTACTGTGAATTACTAGGAGGTAAATAACTTTCATGTATTGAAATTGATATACTTTAGGGTATACTAATTTCCGAATGTAGGAGGCTGTATGGAAACACTAAGAGTGTACCTAAATGCCTTACCGACGGGTAAACAAAGAGAATTTGCAACCCAATGTGGAACCTCTCTTGAATACCTGCGTAAGGCGATAAGTAAAAAACAAAAGTTAGGAGCTGCACTGTCTGTTTTGATTGAAGTTTATTCTGGTGGCGCAGTTAACAGGAAAGCTCTTCATCCAGATGACTGGGAAAAAATCTGGCCTGAGTTGATAAGTGTCGAATCGCATAGTGACGAAGCTGCTTGAGTTCTGGGTAATGTTATGTACCCAGATTTCAGACATATCGATATGCCAACCGCGTTCTGTAAAGACGATGAGGCATGGATTAGAGAGCAACTGCTACAACTGCCCCCCTCGCTGAGGCGAAGAGTCGCAGTTAAGTATGCGGCTGTTTATCAAGAAACGTTTGATTCTGAGCCTGTTTCATTCAGACGTGAAAACAGGGCAAGACGAGAGGCGAACACAAGGCTTCGTCTGTTTGTGAAGAATCAGGGCAGAGCATTACAGGGGTATACCGTTCCACCGCCCCTGGCAGGAACACCACGTTCCTGAGGAACACGCTGATTGAAAGATATCAGGTGTCGGTGGAACACCTCCCAATGATACAGGGTTGTTATGTTTGTTAATTTTTATTTAACAATGCCTGAGAGGGGGGTTGGGGGGACGTGCCTGCGGGGTAGTGGGGTGCAACCCCGCTGGTAAAGCTCTACCAGACAACACAGATGGTTAAGTAGATCACTGTATAGGGGTATACCCAAAACACGCAGACATATAGACGTCTAAATATCCAGAATGCTAATTGTTTAACTGCTAATGGGAGAAATTATCATGTCACTCAAAGAGAACCTGATAGCTCTGGTACAAGGGGCATTCCTGCCAGACGAAATCGAAAACAAGATCACTTTCCTGTATCTCTTTGAATCAAAGATCCGAAATGCGGGCTATAGCCTGACACCGAATTATCCTGCACCGATGCCTGGGAGTCGCAGTGGTTTTGGTCGGGTCGATTATCTCATTACCTGTCAGGAGGGTGAGAAATGCGTGGTGGAGATTGATGGTAATGCTCCTCGTAAGCGTTCGATTCGGAAAGTGTGTGCTCTGGAGACTCGAGGAGTAAAGGGATTCATTCTGCTCCGTTCTGGCAGAGCTGTCAGGTTCAGCGCCTCCGGTGTTGATGTGGTATCGGCGACTAACGGCAAGTGAGAGAGGGAGTATGTTGAATATTACTCCAAATTTTGCGCAGGAACGGGCACTGAATATGCTCAGAAGCGGTTGGAAGGATAACCGCACGTTCATGGTGTACTCACCTACTGGAAGCGGTAAAACGGGATTATCTGCGTTTATCACCAAGGGTTTTATTGATCGCGGTATGCGGGTTTTATTTATTGCCCCGTTTACCATCCTGATTAACCAGACGTCACAGCGTTTCATTGAGTACGGGTTGCCGGAAGATGAGATCAGCTTCATCTGGCGTGATCACCCAAACCATGACCTGAGTCGCCTGATCCAGATTGCCAGTGCGGACACCCTTATTCGCAGGGATTTTCCCGATAACATCGACCTTATCATCATCGATGAGGCGCATATGAAGCGCAGAGCTATTCTGGAAGTGATTAGAGACTCAGAAATAAAAACCATTGGGTTGTCAGGAACGCCGTTTTCTGCGTGGCTGGGGCGCTATTACGAACGCTTAATCAAGCCAACCACCATTGGTGAATTAATCAAACGTGGTGACTTGAGTCACTACGAATTTTACGCGCCGACCAAACCAGATTTAACCGGGGTAAAAACGCAGGAGACAGTGGCTTACGGACGTGATTACAACGAGGCGCAGTTGGCTGAAATCATGAATGGTTCAGCGCTGGTCGGAGATATCGTTGATAACTGGTTACAGCACGGTAAAGACCTGCCAACGGTAGCTTTTTGTGTGAATGTGGCCCATGCCAATCATGTGACATTGCAGTTTCGTCAGGCGGGGATTAATGCCGAGGTGATGGTAGCCGAAACACCACATGATGAGCGTCAGTTGATGATCCGCCGTTTCGAGTCAGGGGCGACAAAAATCATTGTCAGTGTTGGTGTTCTGGTTGCTGGTTTTGATAGTGATGTTCGCTGCCTGATTTATGCCCGACCAACGAAAAGCGAGATCCGCTGGTTACAGGCAATTGGCCGTGGATTGAGGAAGGCGGAAGGCAAAGAGTCCTGCCTGATATTCGATCACAGTGGCACTGTTCATCGTCTCGGTTTTCCTGATGCAATTGAGTATGACGAACTCCCAGGCAAGAACGATGGCATGAAACCTTCGGCCAGTGCTCAGGCGAAAGAAAAGGCCGAAAAACTCCCGAAGGAGTGTCCTTCCTGCCATTTCATGAAACCTGCTGCTGTCTATGTTTGCCCCAAATGTGGGTTTAAGCCGCTGGCCGGTGAAGATGTTGATACGGATACAAACCGTGGACTGAACAAACTCAACAAGAAAGAGCGTGTATACACTCAGTCTCAAAAGCAGGCGTGGTGGTCACAGATTAAGTTTTATCAGCGTCAGCGTGAGGCGATGGGGAAACCTGTTTCGGATGGCTGGTGTGCTCATACCTACAAAGACAAGTTTGGTGTCTGGCCTCGTGGACTCAGTGATTTTCCAATGGAATTAACGCCAGAAGTGAGCAACTACATCAAACACAAACAGATAGCTTATGCCAAGTGGCGACAGAAACACGGCAAGATGAGTAACGCAGCATGAAGACACTGGAAGCCGCAAAAGGCCACTGGCCTAAAATTTTTGAATACTTCGGGTTGCCTCCTGTCACAGGGAAAAGACATTACAAGGGGGAGTGTCCGGTCTGTGGATGTCAGGGAAAATTCCGCATAGATGACCGAAACGGTGAAGGAACATGGATTTGCTGTTGTGGCAGTGGCAATGGGATGAAACTGTTAATCCGAACACAGAACAAGCCATTTAGTGAACTGTGTGCGGAAATAGACAAACTGATTGGCAATGATTACCGACATGTTTGTGTTCCCAATAATGATGAGAGACAAAATCAACGCCAGAAAGTGATTAACCGATATGTAAATCTTCCCCGTTTAAGAGGAACAACCGGAGAAGGGTACTTAAGAAATCGCGGAATTAATGTTTTACCGGCTGATGCCATTAAGTTTGACGATAATCAACTTCACGCCGGACGTGTTTATCAGACACTTTATTCATTGGCGACAGATTGCTACGGTGAATTATGTTATTTACACAGAACATTGTTGGACGGAGATAAAAAAGCACAACTGGGAAATATCAGTACTAAACGAATGAAGGCGTTACAACAGGAAAATTATTTGGAATATACGCGCTCGGTTGCAATACGGATGTTTCCGGTATCGTCCACGCTGGGAATAGCAGAAGGTATTGAAACTGCATTATCTGCTTATCAGATTTATGGTGTAAATACATGGGCGACAATTAACAGTGGTTTTATGAGTAAGTTTATTGTTCCCGCAGGCGTTAGACATTTAATTATTTTTGCAGATAAGGATAAGAGTTCAGCAACAGGGCAATATGCGGCCTTTTCCTGTGCTCATGCTAACCTGCTGGCAAAGAATGATTTGATTGATGTCACTATACGTTATCCCGACGAAGGGGATTTTAATGACGTCTTAATGAAAGGTGAGCTGGTACGAGAAGAGAATTTTATAAAAAAACGGCAGGCAGCTTAAATTTATTATTCCTTGCGATATAATATATCGGATTGATATATGGAAAAGATAGAGTTTTGTTTCCATGAAACCACACGGCTATCATTTTGGCAATTATTGAAAGAACTCGTCTCCACGAAGAAAAGATATCGGGTCGTCATTACCGAGTGGCGGGATAAAAGAAGTATAAGTCAAAATAGTCTTAGTCATTTGTGGTATTCAGAAATAAGCCATTACCTGAAAAAGAACGGGAATTCATTTGCCACGCCAGAATGGGTCAAGGACAGTATGAAGCATATGTTTCTCGGTTATGAAGAAAAGGAAATTATAGACCTTCGAACGGGGGAGGTGACGGTTATTTCTGTTTTGAAGAAAACCTCGAATTTAAATACGGGGGATATGCATTTCTATTTAAATCAGATTGAAGCCTGGGCATTTGGAATAGGTTGTCATTTGACTATTCCAGAGCGCTGTGAATATCAGAAACTCAAACAACAGCAGGTTGCGTAATGAAGCCCCGCAAACCCAAAAACTGCAAAATGTGCGGAAAGGAATTTACTCCGTTACGCCCGTTTCAACATGTTTGCGGAGGAAAGTGTGCCATTGCTTTTGTTCGTAAAAATGAGGCTGAGAAAAAGGCCAAAGAAAGAGCGGATAAGTTGAAAATCCGTCGCAGGAATGCCCGTCCCTTATCACATTGGATTGCGTTAACTCAGCGAGTGGTGAACGACTTGCGACGGGAAACCTGTTTAGCCAATGGTGATGGCTGTATTTCATGCGGGACTCACAACGCCAGTTCATGGCATGCGGGGCATTTCAGAACAACAGCATCAGCCAGTCATTTACGGTTCACCCACGACAATATCTGGCTTCAATGTTCCTCCTGTAACGTCTACAAATCAGGAAATATCGGACGTTATCGGCGCAATCTCGTTAGAAAAATTGGTGAGGAACGGGTTTTAGCATTAGAGAACGATAATCGAACCCACAGATGGACAGTTGAAGAGCTGGAACAGATAAGAAAACAGGCCAGAGCAGATTTGAGAGTTTTAAAAAAGAGCCAGATGGGTAAGGTGGCATAATGCGTGACATTCAAATGGTGTTGGAACGTTGGGGGGCATGGGCTGCGAGTGAAGGAGGGAATGTTTACTATTCGCCTATTGCTGCTGGATTTAAAGGGTTATTACCTTATACACGTAAATCACGCGCTTCATGTAGTGACGATGATGGATTGATCATCAGTTCTGCGATGAATGTTTTGAAAAAGAAAGACCCATACCTTTGTACTTTGCTTGAATGGCATTACATCAAGTGCATGCCGTTACGTGCGATGGCTGGGAAATTAGGAGTTTCGTTGAATCAGGTAGTGATCCGATTACAAAGGGCGGAAGGGTTTATTGCTGGTTGCTTGGCAGCGTTAGGTGTACCGTTGGAGATGGAACACTATATGTAGCGTGAGTCTGTAGCGATGAAATTGAGGTCTCCGGAAGGCTATTTGATGACATTATCGCATGGCTGGAACCAAAGGCCGCCTGATACCCTGAAGTAACACCGTTCTCACTTCATTCACCCACTGGATAGAACAGTTATATGTATTGTGAACAAAGCAAAAGTGGCTGTTGGAAGCAACGAAATTAAATAGGCGGGAAAAGCCAAGAGAAACAGGGATGGTGATATGGCCAACTCAAGTGATAAAGGATTTGAGGCAGCACCAGAGTCAAAACGTCAGTTCGGGCTATGGGCCGCCGAATTAATTATCAGGATGTAGAAATTTCGGGGATTTCAATGGATTCATCCCATAACCGTGTAAACTCTTGCTGATATTGTGTAATAACATCATCAACGCATCTGATTATAAGAATATTTTCCGCATTTCTCTTATGTGCCGCCGCACTGTAATTAAACGATCCGGTTTTAAGTGACTTATTATCCACAAGAAAGAATTTATTATGCATAATACTGTATTTTGCATTCATTTTTATGGGAATGTTATTTTCTTGTAAATAACGGGCCTTGGCACCATTCCCGTTAATTGAACCTTTATTCACCACCACTGAAACCGTCACGCCCCGTTCATGGGCTGCGATTAAAGCATCGACAACTGGTTGAGAGGTGAAACTGTAAGCGGCAAGATAAATAGATTCCTTAGCGGAAGCTAATTCTGCCAATATTAAATCCAGGGCATTTCCCCTTGGCGAGAAACCCACATCATAAGATACCGGACATTCTATAATATTGGTATCGCCCTCATCGGATGCCAGAGTCGGAGTGGTTATGAATAAGGCGCAAAAAAAGTAAGTATTGATTGATTTCATTGATATTCCTTATCAAATTAATATTAAGAATAAAAGTTACAGGTTTTTATAAATACTGATGATTCCCTCCCGTAATATATATTCTGAGAATTTATAACGCTCACTCGGTGTTAACTGTTTAAACGCATTAATCCAGATATCAAAGTGTTCCTGAATACTAATCCTCTCGAACAACTCACTGTGATGATAAATATAAGTGCTGACATTGTCAGGAAGACTGTCTATAAAATACTCGATGCCTTTTCCCTGAATACCCATTCTTTTTCTGGATATCCAGCCCTCTCGTTTTGCCTTTTTATGAATACCTTGTGTTGTTGTCGGAAGTAAAGGGTGAAATAACAATTCACTTGCTGAGAACCATTCTTTTTTCATCTTAATTACTGTTCAATTATTGATGTGGTCGGTCAGTGTGATAACTGATAGATTTTCTTATCGATATAATAAGAAACCAAAAGGGAGCAACCAGACAATGAAATATAGAGTCCTGCATAAATGACACTGTATGATATTAGAAAGTTGATAATGAGCGGTGTTAAACCACCAAATAGTGAAAGTGAAAGATTATATCCCATCCCAAGCGTTGTTGTATGACCTCGCGAAACGTCAAATAATACCGCCGCCAGATTACATAATATCATTGAAGCATTGAGTGTAATAATAAACTGTGCTGCCATCATAAACTCAATAGTCTTACTGTTTAATATAAAATAAAGCGGAACGGAAAAAATGACCAAAAATATAACGCCGAGTCTGAACACTTTCGATGGGGTTGCATATTTATCTGTTAACCAACCACAAACAACCAGTAAAAACAATAATAAGCCGGATGAGATAATAGGATAAATTCCCTTAATAAAATCCAGATGTAGCACCTCTCTCAATAGTGTTGTTGACATATTATGGACATAAAATATCACCGCCCCAGGAACAGTAAAGAGAAAAACATGCAGCATATTCATTTTGTGGACTTTTAACGCCCGAACGGGTTGCACTAACTGGACGGGTAATCTGGCCCTGAACCAAAAACTGATGGCTATATTGAAGACGCCAACGAGCAAAGGAACGCGCCAGCCAATGGACTGCATCATTTCAGGACTGAGATGGCTTTCAAGGAAATAAACAATCAGGAGAGAAGCCAGCACGCCGACAATGGAGCTGCAAACAATAAGTGCGCTGATCCTTGCACGCTGGTTATCCTGGGCATCACTAAAAAGATAGGTTATCAGTGTGGGGTATTCCCCTCCGTAGCTGAGTGCCAGTGTCATTTGTAATAACAACAGCGCAAGCGGTGTGTAGTGTCCCAAAAGCGACACGGGTAGAAGTGCCATCCCGAGTGTAGCAAGACCGGTGATAAAACTTGTAAGGATCAACGCCGGTTTTCGGCCCACCATATCAGCATAGCGCCCTATTACATAGCCGCCCAAAGGCCTGACGATGAAGCGTAAAGCAAATATTCCCCACACCATGATAATGCCTTGCGTATAGCCTTGTCGTTCAAGCTCTGCTGCAAGGTAAACTGATATTGCCCCAAATACAGCAATATCATAAAACTCCAGTGCATTACCTGCAACGGCCCCCACTCTGAATTTCCATTTCATTTTATTTCCTCAATAATTTCGATAGCATTGCCATCGGGATCATAGGTAAAAAAATACCGGTATGAACCTATTCTGGAGGTGATGATATTGCCACACTCAATCTCCTGATTTTTCAGGGTATGTAAAACCTCATCGATATTACTGACAATAAAAGCAACGTGTGTTATTCCCAGTATCTCAGTTGAGAATACTCTTTTTTTATTTAAATGATGGTTCTGTATATAATGAAAGACTTCAATAATGAAACCGGCCCTGTCATATAGATGATAAATCATGCATTCGTCATCACGATAGGATTTTCTTTTACGAAACCCCAAAATTTTATAAAATGTAAGTGTGTTATTTATATTCCCACAAGTTATGGATATGTGATGAATATATCTAGGCATGATAAAGTCACTCCATGAAGTTTAAGAGCATTGAAAAGTGCAGATAATGGCTGATTCTGGCAGTTCACTTTCTCTTTTATACGATGAATGCGTTGTTGCTCAACACTCAAAGAACACCCCTGAATGGCTGCGATCTCTTTTATTCTGCGATGTGATAATAAATGACGAATAGTTATCATCTCTTTCCGTGTAAAAACAATCTCACCAAAACGCATGTAAGGATGACTATTAAGTGCGTCTTCATGTTCATCTTCCATTTTGGGGTTCGGATAACTGATTTGCTCTCTGATAGGTAAAATTACGCTTTGCTGTTTTGGCGGTTTCCATAATTTTCTGGCAAAGTCAGAAATGACGGGCTTGTATTTTAAGATTGCCAGTGTTTCAGCAGTCGATAACTTACGATCTGCGTTAACTGACATTATTTCAAAAACAGAACCACTCTGTGTACATATATCAACTTTTGTTTCTTTCTTGCCACTTTTACTGAGTGTTTCACCATGGCATGATGAGTAATTACACCAATGTTGTATGCCGGGAATTATGCGTTCACTGATATGTAGGTCTAAATTATCATGCCAGTAAATCAAATGCCACTCGTAGTTGCTGGGTAAAGTTAGTATTATTTTTCTGTCTATATCTATAATAGAGTAATTAATATCCATGAAACTAAAATCAAAGCAGCTATTAAATACTCTTCGCATGGTTTTTATATTGCATTCCATTAATTCATTATTAACATCCATATTAAAACCTTAATAATTATATAAATATGATAAGAAGATGCGATATAACAAAGCAAGTATCATACATCTTTTTTAATACACAGACTCATTTTTGAATGCTTATTTGTGATAGCGATCTGTTTTACGCTATTTAATTATTAGATTCATAATATTAAATATTCTTATCATAAATAACATAGGGATTTGTATGATTCAGTATTCAAATGACTGGCATAAAGCCGATATCATTGCCGCAATACACAAGAAAGGTTCCTCTCTGGCAGAATTATCGAGATTAGCGGGGTTAAGTTCATCCACTCTGGCAAATGCTCTTACGCGCCCTTGGCCTAAAGGTGAGCGGATTATTGCTGAGTTTTTGGGTGTGGCCCCAATGGTTATATGGCCGTCACGATACCAAACAAGATCGAGCAAGAGGAATAAGACGGGTGGCTAGCGCACGAAAGAATTAGTATGCATTCATCAGTGACGGAAAAGAAAACGCTATAGTGGTTTTTTCCGCTGGTCGATGTCACCGTTATTCCTGACGATGATATCGTCAACCATCATAGTATGGCCGCACTGACGCTTACTGCAATGTCGAGGTTAATGACCGCCTGTTGCAAGGCTATATAATCATCCTTGGTTTCTGACAAAAACTGAATGTAAAAATGGTTGTGTTATAACAAAAGGGTAATTAATCTATTAAAAGTGCTTACAAAGTAATACCACTTATATCAACGAACCCGCCACTGTGCGGGTTTTTGCTTTTTAAGCACCGAACAATAACCTCTGAAGTAAAAAGAAACAAAATCTAACTTTTTGTTATTAATTGGATTGTTGAATATTTTTTACGGTTGAGTAATATTCCTGCCGCTGTAGTAATAGCTGTAAGGGGGTAGGACACTTACAGTATTGGTCATCGTTATTACTGCGGCCTCGGCTCTTTCTGTACTAACCAGCGTATGTGACTTACTTCTACCCGATCACAAACTTGGGCTTGTCGGTAAGAGCCACCAAGCGGTCATCGTATAATGGCTATTACCTCAGCCTTCCAAGCTGAAGATGCGGGTTCGAGCGAGTGATTTAAAGATTGAGTTATTTTTCAGGAGAGATGTTTGATTAAACAATTATTGACTGTGATGGTTTTGTCTATGGGAATGCTGTCGAACTACGCTAGTAGCGCTAAAACGATGATAGGTGTTCTACAATCGCCTGCTTCAGGTGTCGTTTGTGATGTATATGTTTGTGCTGATGCAAAAGGAATTTCTGTCGAATTAACAAGTCAGTATTTAGGTAAAATCAGGGGCGAACAGTTAACTTCTCTAGGCGATTTCGATTATTCTGCGTTTACTTTTGCTAATGGGATTTTTTGCGATACTAGAGAGAGGTTATGTCGTAAAGATCGGTATTTTGGACCGGATGGTAAACGTAGCGGTGCAGTAGACGAACAATATACTCAGTTATTGTTCGAACATAATACATTGCAGCGCAACTGATTTGAGATGTAGCTTATTAATTAGCGATGAAGGGATAGCCCGGAGCGTTTGGCGTGCTGAACAATTGCCATAGGTGCTGGGTTGTCCCATATCTTCTACCCAGTTGTTTTAAAAGGGGGAATCCGGCACCTATGTGAATTGTGATACAACAATCGCATGGGTCATTGCTAAGGGAAATCAGTACCTCAGGCAACGATAGTGATGGCCCAGCCGATTGTGGTGTCAGCGTAACTGCGCGGGTAATGCTGGAGATTTTCATCATGTCACCTGAGATTGGCCCGATGTCAGGTTAACCAGCGCCTGAACATCTTCGGGATAAGTATCGAGCACCACATCATATTTTTTCCGCTAGTTGGCGGTTTATACTCTGTAATGTATCGCCCCACTTTGGTGGGGCTTTTTTTTGCCACTCTTCTGTCTATTTTCATTTCGGATAAATCATGTACGAACCATTAACGCTGTCAGCGGGTGTGACTGCTGCTTCGGCGGGGGTGACTTTTGCGGCGATGTTCCCGGAGGCAACCCCTGCCGTGGTGGTTTGCTCCCTTGCTGGCGCGGCACTCTATGTGCTTTCCAGTCACCCACATCGTTTATGGAGGCAGGTGTTATTTGCACTGATTTCATTTATTGGCGGAATTTACTGTGCTGACACGGCATCAGAGATTATTGCCGCCTTGATTAATGCCGGACTGAATCAACTTAGTCCACCTGTCACCATTCGTGTAACGCCAGCCATTGGTGCTTTGGTGGCGTCCACTATCTGTGTCAGCGTCTTACTTCGGGTGATGTCTAAGTATCACATCAATTCCGACTCAAATGGGAAGGAGGAGGATTGATGGAATGGCAAACATGGATATTGGCCGCTAATGCTCTGGTCTGTCTGCTCATCGTTGTTCGTTTGATGTTCTATCAGAAAACAGGACGTTATCGCTTTTTCTATTCTGTGTTGGCTTATCTGGTGATATTGGCTGCGGGGTGGATAGTTATCCGTATCTGTTACGGCCAATATTCCGGTGCTGACCCGGCAGAGTTGCTCTTGAATTTGTCATTTTGTCTGGCGATATGGGGCGCAGGTGGAAATATTGCAAAGGTGACATATTGGCGGGAGGACGCATCTCATGACAAAAAATGACATCTTTGAAGCTATTCTCGGCAAAGAAGGGGAATACGTAAACCACCCCGACGATAAAGGCGGCCCGACTCGCTGGGGTATTACTCAAAAGGTGGCTCGTGCGCACGGTTATACGGGCGATATGCGTAATCTGCCAAGAGAAACAGCGCTGGCTATTCTTGAGGCTGATTACTGGACAGGGCCACGCTTTGACCAGATAGCAGAGTTATCATCAGACATTGCCACCGAGCTGTGTGATACCGGAGTGAACATGGGGCCATCAGTCCCCACACGAATGCTTCAGCGTTGGCTGAATGTGTTCAACCAGCGCGGAAAACTTTACCCTGATATGGATGTTGATGGCCGTATTGGTCCACGGACCTTAATCGCCCTGAAAGCATTTTTGCGTCACCGGGGCAAAGAAGGCGAGTCTGTTTTACTAAAAGGTTTGAACTGTACGCAGGGTGAGCGTTATCTGGAACTGGCCGAGAGTCGAGAGGCTAACGAATCGTTTGTTTATGGCTGGATGAAAGAGCGCGTAACGATTTAACTCATAGTGATAGATGAAAAGCAAAAACCCCAGCTGCGCGAACAGTCTGGGGTTTTCTATTTCTACACCTTGATGTAGCAAGAGAGAGCGAGAATTTTAGTGGTTCCGGAGAAAATCCTCGAGGGAAAGTATAAAAGATTCTTTTTGAGGTTGTCTATGAAAAATGGTCTGGAAATTGACGCTCCAGTAAGTGTCGAACTCATGCGGGCCGTCATTTTTGCAATCAAAGTCATGGCCGTTGGAGCTGTATCTGTGCCTGCAATGTATGGCATTGCCAGATTAATTCTGGCTGTACGCTGGTGGTGATATGAGCCGTCTCACTTTAGGTTTTGTCGTGATGTCAATGATGGGATTAATAGCCTTGGGTTGGACTACCGACCACTACCGCAGCAAATATCTACAGGCTGAAAGGCTTGCCAGTGAACGCCAGTCCACCATTGAGGATATGACAAAGCGCCAGCAAATAAATGCTGCTTTAGATGCCAAATATACGCAGGAACTCGCCGATGCAAAATCTCAGATTGAAGCTTTACGCGCTGATGTTGCCGCTGGTCGTCGGCGGTTGCGGCTCAACGCGCAATGTGTGTCCACCGCCAGTGCCCAAACCGACACCGCCAGCATGGATGATGCTGCCGCCCCCCGACTTACTGACGCCGCTCAGCGGGATTATCTCCGTCTCAGAGAGCGCATCGACATTGCCACAAAGCAAATAACGGGCTTGCAGGAGTACATCAATAAAGTGTGTCTCGGTAATTGAATTGCAACGTTGGGGCGTCTTTATGTACAGGATTGAGTCCCTAAAGTAACCAAGGCATAATTCTGTCGCTAACGTTTTGTGATTATTCATATTTGAGCATATACAGAATTTATGTTTGAAATGACTGATTTACCGCGTCCCGGCAAGCGATACCAAGATGAGCATGGCGCGCTTGTAACCATAACTGGTATTGAAGAAAATCGGGTTGTTTTCATGCGAGATGGGTATCCATATCCATGTATGCGACCGTTGAACAATTTTTTGAATAGATTCCAGAAAGTGTCGAATAGACAGAGCGAATAGTTCCCCCATTAGCCTCGCAATCGCGGGGCTTTTTTATGTCTGATTTTCCTGCACCATGCCCGGTGCTTATTAACCACAGAGCCTTACAGAAATGAGCTTCGGAGGAACACCGTATAAGCGGCGGCTTCTCTGTGGGCGGTGTTTCTGGGCGACGAGGCTCATTTTGATAAGGAGAACGTGATGATCTCAGCATTAACGTTTAGAAACCATGAGGTTATTCCCTTCAATAATGGCGATGGAAAAATCTGGTTTACCAGTGAGCAGTTGGCAAATCTGCTTGAGTATACCGATAGCAAGAAGGTGGCTAATTTATATAACCGTCACAAAGATGAATTTACTGAATGTATGTCTACAGTAGCCAAACTGAGGACCAGTAAAGAAAACAATGAGTTACAGTGTATTCAAATGAGGATTTTTTCAGTTCGTGGGGCGCATCTCATCGGCATGTTATCGAGAACTAAAGTAGCAAAAGCTTTACGTCGTTGGTTGCTTGATTTAGCAGATAAGGAACAGGAGCCAAATCTGGCCTATCTGGATTTACCCCAAATGAAGGATATGACAATTGAAGAGATGCAGAATCGGGTGACTGCGGCAAACAAATGGTCTCTTGAAAATTTTGGTCGAGCGGGTAGTCAGATGATGAATCTACGTCGTCGTCATTTGAAGAAAATACGAAAGGCAGAAAAAGCTCTGATGGAAATGTCGCAAATTCAAATACCAGACTTGGGTGAGTTTGCTGTGGGAGAGTCAGCATGAATCCAACTCAGTTCATCCATACAAATGTCAAAAATGAGCTGGTAAAGCAGGGATATGACGCCACTGTAGCGCTGATGGGGGCTGATATGGCGGTAGAGCATTACCGCCGTTGCTCTCAAGCCAGCAGAAAGGGAGCGATATTCGATGACTGTCTAAATATGGGTAAGGCATGGGCAGATAAGTATAAAAAGAGTGCCAAGTGATGGGCATTACAGGTGGTATTCACTGAGTGCCACCGATAATGCGCAGGCAAAGTCATTAACTGCTCCCGCCGCTCACCCTGAGCATGGTCGTTGATGGCTTTTATTTTGGGAAAGATGGGCGACCGCCGACAGTTCGCACCTGTTGGCGGTCATCATACCCATGTCACAGGTCATGAGTACAACCAAGGCCCACCCGCTCTCGAGAGCGGTGGCATCATATAAAACCTTGAATGCCATGACTAGTAGAAAAATAGAGATCACTTATCGGGATAAAAAGGCACTAAAAGCCTATGCGCAAAACGTCATCAAACACCCGGAAAAGCAAGTTGAGCAGATCGCTGACAGCATAAAAACGTTCGGTTGGACAAATCCGGTACTCATTGATGAGAACGACGAAATTATCGCCGGACATGGCCGTTTACTGGCGGCTGATAAGCTGGGGATTGAGCAGATCCCCTGTGTCATTCTGGAAGGATTATCCGAGGCAGAAAAACGCGTTTATCGTATTGCTGATAATAAAATTCCGCTGAATGGTTCCTGGGATCAGGACATGCTGGCGCTTGAGTTATCAGAGCTGCAAGATCTGGACATCGATCTGTCAGTTACCGGATTTAGCGATACTGAGCTGGAGGATTTACTAAGCGACGGTGTGGCAGAAATTCATGACGATGATGATCGCTACACGTCTAAAGTCGAAACACCGATTTATGAGCCATCTGAGACTCAGCCGCAAATATCCGAGCTGTATGACGAAGAAAAAACGCAGGCGTTGAAGCAAAACATCAAGGCTGCCCAGCTTCCAGATGATATTGAAAAATTTCTGATGAGTGCGGCAGAGCGTCACACGATCTTTAATTTTTCCAAAATTGCAGATTATTACGCTCACGCACCGGCAGATATTCAGGCGCTGTTTGAGCAATCGGCGTTGGTGATCATTGATTACCAGCAGGCCATTGAGCAGGGGCTTGTTCACATGACAAAGAGCATCGTTGATGCCGTATTTGAATGTGAGGAGGGCGATGATGCGTAATGATTTTTGCGTGTTTATTCTGACTCACGGACGCCCTGAAAAAGTCTATACGTGGAATCTGCTTGTCCGTTCTGGCTATACAGGTAAAACCTACATCGTGATTGATGATGAGGATAAAACCCGTCAGCAGTATATCGAGCGTTTTGGTGACAAGGTACTGGTGTTCTCAAAAGCAGAGATAGCGAGTCGATTTGATGAGGCGGATAACTTTGGTGACAGACGGTCAATTTTTTACGCCCGTAATGCCTGTTTTGAGCTGGCCGGGCAAGTTGGGTGCAAATACTTCATCCAGTTTGATGATGATTATGTTGCTTTCCAGCTTCGCGTTGATCGGGAGTTTAACCCCAGCTACAGGCTAATAAAGAATTTCGATGCAGTGCTTGAGGCTATGCTCGCGTTCTACGAAACCATCCCAGCCAAATCTATTGCAATGGCACAAGGTGGTGATTTTCTCGGTGATAGCCGAAAAAGTGGAAAACCTGCATGGATTAAGCGTAAAGCAATGAACAGCTTTATTTGCTCAACCGAGCGGCCATTCCGTTTTATGGGGCGCATTAATGAGGACGTAAACACGTACACCACGCTTGGACGGCGCGGTGAACTGTTTATGACCATTGGTGCAGTGCAATTGCTACAGAAACGGACGCAAAGCAACGCCGGTGGCATGACGGAGTTATATCTGGACTCTGGCACTTACGTTAAGAGTTTTTACTCGGTGATGTTTTCCCCCTCATGCGTGAAGATTTCCCTGATGGGTAGCACCCACAAACGTATCCACCATAAGGTGATTTGGGAGAACGCCGCCGTCAAAATAATTAGCGAAGTACATAAAAAGCGTGGGGGTGAAACATGTTCCCCACTCTGAAAGTTGAAGCGCTGGCGGCCCGTCGAATGACTGAACAACAAATTGCTGATGTGTTGGATATCGACCTGCAACAGATAGATCGTGAACAACTTCGATTATTTCGAGAGTCGATAAGAAAGGGGCGAGCCAAGGGGGAGGCAGAGTTACGCGATGCGTTGTACAAGCAAGCGAAAGCGGGTGATCGCTCGGCATACATTGAACTGATGAAGCGAGAAAAAAACACAAGGTAGCGACTAATGAGCAAACCGGAAGAAAGCGGCCTAGAACGCGATTACTGTTCCGGTCAGCTTTCTCTCCGAAAGTTGGCTGATAAGTATGGAATATCCGAAGGGGCGATAAGAAAGCGCGCCATAAAAAATGGCTGGGTACGCGCTCCCAAAAGCGGTACGCAGGTACGCAAAAATGGTACGCAAAAAAAATCGGTGCGTACCAACTCAAAGCAATCTCTGTTGCCTCAAGTTAATCAGGTACGCGGCAAGGCATTACCGTTGCCTCCGATTCAAAGTGAAGATCAGATATTAGATCCCGATGAGTTTGGATTAAACGACCAACAAGCTCTGTTTGTTCTTGAGTATGTGAGGACGAGAAGCCGTGTCGATGCTTATAGAAAAGCCGGCTACAAATGCGAAGGGAATACAGCTTATGCATCGGCAAGCCGACTGTATAGGAATGCTAAGGTTTCCCGTGCAATTCGCGCCATTAATGACCGGATGCGTAAACGCTTTACGGCTTGTCTCGAAGACCTTGTGGATCAGCTGGTGGCTATAGCTAATGCCGATCCTAACGAGTTGGTGCAGTACAGGCGCGTTAACTGTCGTTATTGTTGGGGAGAGAATCACCTGTATCAGTGGCGTGATATTGGTGAGTACGATAAAGCCGCAGCTAAGGCATCAGAAGAAGGGAAACAAGCCCCTGAATATGGCGGCATTGGATTTATGGATAATGCCGACCTCAATCCTGAATGTCCCAAATGCCAAGGCGAAGGGCGAGGGCAGATTTTTATTGCTGATACTCGCGATCTGGATGGCCCCGCAAGGTGGTTATATGCGGGCATTAAAGAGTCCAAGTTTGGCACAGAGGTTGTGACTGCTAATCAAGAAGCCGCTCGTCGTGATTTGATAAAACTGCTTGAGATTATGAAGAACACACCGCCTCCTGTTTCCGAGAAAGCCCCTGAAGTGAAGGATGTCAGTGCAGAACAGGCCGCGGAAACCTACAAAAATCTGATGGGGTAAAAGTCATAAAAATAGAGCTTTCGAGTCGATTTCTCTCTATGCATTTTTTACCCCGTTTTATGCATGTTTTATTCAGGCATTTTTAGCCACTTTTCATTGATAAATAACCGTTTAATGCCGATTCATTGATGAACGTTGTTTCGGTTGGGCGGGTAATCTCCCTTATGTTAAATAACGGCTATTTTTAGCTATTTTTCGTATGCCTTTACCATTCCCTTTTGACTTCAAAAAACCGGACTACACAGCCGTTTTTGAATGGCGAATAGAACGGTTACAGCGTATTCGCAAGGATCCAGAATGCCTCCCCGCGTTGCGGACGTTTTATCGCAGTAATCCGGCTCAGTTCATCATTGATTGGGGTATGACGACTGACCCGCGAAATATTGACTATGGCTTGCCAGTCACTATCCCGTTTTTGCTATTCCCGAAACAGGAAGAGTGGATCCACTGGATTATGGAGCGGCGAGAGAAGCTGGAAAACGGTCTAACAGAAAAAAGCCGTGAAATGGGACTGAGTTGGACATCTATAGGTTTGGCTTGTTCGCTTTGCCTATTCAACAAAGAAATGGTTATCGGTTTTGGTTCACGTAAAGAGGAATACGTGGACAGTACTGGCGATCCAAAGGCGCTTTTCTGGAAGGCGCGAAAATTTGTTGAAACGCTCCCCTCTGAGTTTCGTGGCTCTTGGAGTGAAAAAAAACACGCGCCTTATATGCGTGTGGAGTTCCCAGATACAGGTGCCGTCATTAAAGGGGAGGCTGGCGACAATATCGGGCGCGGTGACCGTACCACACTATATTTTGTCGATGAGTCCGCTTTCTTACAGCGTCCATTACTCATTGATGCTGCGTTATCTCAAACAACCCGTTGCCGTATCGATCTCTCATCCGTTAATGGTATGAACAACCCATTCGCGCAGAAACGACACGGTGGGAAAATTCCCGTATTTACTTTTCATTGGCGCAGCGATCCGCGTAAGGATGACGAGTGGTACCGCAAAGAGTGTGAAAAAATTGATAACCCTGTGGTGGTAGCTCAGGAGTTAGACCTGAATTATCAAGCATCTGCCGAAGGTATTCTGATCCCTTCCGAGTGGGTTCAAGCTGCCATTGATGCACATATTCACCTGGATATTCAGCCTAGCGGCGCAAGGTTGGGGGCGATGGATGTGGCGGACGAAGGGCGAGATAAAAACGGCTTTGCCATCCGGTATGGTTTTCTACTGCAAGACGTCAAAGAGTGGTCAGGAGAGGGAAGCGATATATATGCCTCTGTTGTAAAAGTTTTCGGCTATTGCGATGAGTACGGGCTCGATGAGTTTCGATTTGATGAGGACGGCTTAGGCGCTGGCGTGCGTGGCGATGCTCGCGTTATTAACGAGCTGCGGCAGTCTGAAAGACTTGGCCCCATTACGGCGACACCTTTTCGTGGTAGTGGCGCGGTATTCGACCCTGACGATGAGGCGGTGATAGGTGATAACGGTAAGCCTGCTCGATTGAATAAGGATTTTTTTGCTAATGCAAAAGCACAAGGCTGGTGGCATTTGAGGAAGCTATTTCGCAATACCTTCCGAGCCATGAAGGGGATGGATTATAACCCTGATGAAATAATTTCGATTAACAGCACTATGGAAAATAAAGACCGGTTAATTATGGAGCTATCACAACCGACATGGTCAAAAAACGCCGTTGGAAAAATCGTTATTGATAAACAGCCGGAAGGAACGAAATCACCAAACCTGGCTGATGCTGTAATGATCAACTATGCGCCTATGGATTCGTCTCTCGATATTTGGGCCAAACTGAGCGGAGCATAATATGTCCCGAAGAAAACGCCAGAATGGTGCAAAAAAGCCCGTAAGAACTGCTGATGGGTACAATAATTTCACGGCCAAGATTGGCTCTAATACCTCCAATATACAATCGGGGGGAACTTACATACCCGGCTACATCACTCGCAATAGAACGCTACTCGAGTTTGCTTATCGTTCATCATTTTTAGTCGGCGCTGCGGTAGATACTATTGCAGATGATATGACCCGCAAAGGGATCAATATTAGCTCGAAACTGGAACCCGGCCAGAAAGGCAAGGTAGATACGTTCTGGGATGATGCGGCTATCTGGGATGGATTAAACGACACTATCAAGTGGTCACGTCTTTATGGTGGTGCGGTACTGGCTGTGTTGATAGACGGACAGGACATGTCTACTCCGCTTAATGTCGAACGAATCAAGGTTGGACAGTTTAAGGGCGTGATTTGCTTTGACCGTTGGCAGCTCGAACCGAGTTATAGCAATCCCATCACGGAATATGGTCCTAATTTTGGTAAACCCCAATTTTATAGGGTTATCACTAATCAGAAGGGGATCCCAGCATGGAATATCCATCATTCCCGCCTGATCCGTATGGAAGGGGATTCGTTACCTTTTCAGCAATCCATAGCGGAAAATGGCTGGGGAATGTCGGTTGTAGAACGGATTTTTGAACGTATTCAAGCGTTCGATACCGCCACATCAGGAACAACACAGCTTATCCATAAGGCACATCTGCGTACCTATAGTATTGAAAAGCTGAGGAGTATTTTGGCTGCTGGGGGGGATTTAGAGAAAAGCTTAATGAAGCACCTGGACATGATTCGAGCGTTTCAGACCATCGAAGGCATGACCATCATGGACAAGAACGATGAGTTTCAGACGCATAGCTACTCATTTGCAGGTATAGCAGACGTTATTCTTCGTTTTGCTGAGCAAGTCTCCGGCGCGACAGGTATCCCGCTTGTTCGCCTATTTGGACAGTCCCCCGCAGGGTTCAATACGGGAGATGGTGACTTAGAAAATTACTATAGCCGCGTAAATACCTTACAAGAGCGCCGTCTACGTCGCCATATTCGCTGGCTGATGGATATTAGCTGGCGTTCGTTATTTGGTGAGACATTGCCGGAAGATTTTACTTTTGAGTTTAACAAGCTGTGGGAGGTGTCGGACGCCGATCGTTCGACGATGGCAAATAATGTGGCTACAGCGTTAAGTGCGCTGACCGATCGTCAGATAATGCCGTTACATGCAGCCATGAATGACTTACGTAATATCTCTGATGTGATCGGTATCGGTGGCTCTATTACTGATAAGGATATTGAGAATGCGAAGACTCAGTGGGCGGAGGTTGAATCTGAAACCGAGCCTCCGCCGCAAATCGGAGCGTCAGTATCAGAAAAGCCTACTGGCGATAGCAAACCAAATCGGGGAGATCGTCAATGGTACTTACGATGGTTCACAAAGTAGTGCCAATGCTACAGTAGAGATATTGATTGATTATTCGGCTTTGCTCAATAATTGGGCTGAAATGGTCGGCAAAAAAATGTTCGCACAGGTTGAACAGGAAGAGTGGCGACAGTGGTGTTCTGTTTCTAAGGAAATCTCTGAGGGCTTGCGGGATGTCGTCGGTAATACGCCAGTCGGTTATGTGGCGCAGGATATTGTTTATCGACAAGTCCAGCTCATGAAATCTCTTCCATTGGAAGCTGCTGAACGAGTTCATGATATTCAATCACGGGCAATTGAGGCCGTTATTAATGGCGAGCGTCCCGAACATCTCTACAGCATGATAATGCAATCCGGTGATGTGGTTGCCAGTCGTGCTCGCATGATTGCGCGTACCGAGATTGGGAGAGCAACAAGCGCACTGACTCAGGTACGTGCATTATCGGTAGGCTCTGAGGGATATTGGTGGCGTATTGAAGGCGCAGGAACACGACTATCACATCGTCGGATGAAAGATAAATTTGTGCGCTGGGATAACCCGCCAACACTGGACGGCATGACCGGACATGCTGGTTGTCTGCCTAATTGCAATTGTTGGTCAGAGGTACATATTCCTGAACCACGAAAATAACGGGTCGCTTCGGCGGCCTTTTTATTGCCCGCTATTCAGTGATAACCCATGAAATATTTCTATACAGCTCGTTTGGGGGAGACAAGATTTCAAACCGCAGATGGTGCGCTGCTATGCAAAGACGTACCGATAGCCCGAACGGGTATGCAAACTTATCTGCCTGAAGAGGTAAACCTTGAGGCGGGGCCTGATGGCCTCGTTCATGTTTATCGTTCAGAAGATGAGGTTTTTTCCCCTGAAACGATAGCCAGCTTCGAAGGCATGGCTGTCACGCTAAACCATCCAGAAGATGAAGACGGCAACATTGTTTTCGTCAATCCAGAAAATTTCTCAGAACTGGCTCACGGACATATTCAGAATGTCAGGCGTGGAACTGGCACGCAATCGGACTTGTTAATAGCAGACATGCTGATTAAGCGGCAGGAGGCTATTGACGCTGTAAATGCGGGGATGACGGAGGTCAGTTGTGGCTATGACGCTAAATACAAACAGATTTCTATTGGTAGGGGAAAACAGTATGCCATTACCGGCAATCACGTCGCTATTGTTGATAGAGGGCGTGCTGGTGGGCGTTGTGCAATCGGGGATTCAGCCCCAAAAAGTCAAAAGGAGAAGCCAGTCATGTCATGGCTTAAAAAGTTCGCTCAGGCGGTGAAAACTAAAGATGAGGATTCGTTAAACAAACTTATCGATGAAGCGCCGGATTTGCCTTCTGAGGGCATGGGGTCAATACCTGGTTCGACCATTAACATCAATATGCCCTCTCAGGCTACAGCACTACCCGCAGAAAACCGAACAACCGTTGATGATGATCCGAATGCGGGTAAGCCAGAGGGAACTGGTGATAGTGATATCCCAGAGTGGGCTCAAACGATTTTAGCCCGTCTGGATAAGCTGGAAGGTAAAACGGCGGATTCCAACCCTGAGGATGGAACACAAACAGGGGATGAGGATGCCGAAGAAGATAAGAAAGTGACGGGGGATGCTGCCTATAAGCGTGATTTGATTGCTGATGCCGAGATTATTTGTCCCGGTTTTCAACCAACGGGTGATAAGGGGCTAAAACGTCAGGTATTAAATCAAGCATTGCGTACTGACGATAGTTTAAAAGCGTTCGGTATTGTCGATTTTACGAAAGCACCTAAAGCCACTGTCGACGCGGTATTTACGGCTGCCGTGGCATTGAATAAGGCAAAAAACCACATCGCCCCTCGTACTTTTAGCGTTCGAACTACCGACAACGCCAGCACTAAACACATGTCTCCGGCAGAGCTGAATAAGCTGTACGCCGATCATTGGAAAAAACAGAAGTAAGGTAATTAATATGGCAGGTAATGCTTATTTAACCCGGATGCCGCTTGGTATTGCCGGAGCCATCACTCGTCCCCGTGATCTGACTGTTGAGCCAGTCACCTTAGACCATACCAAGCCGTTTAGGTCTTATGGATTGGTGGGTAAATACGATTCTGAAAAATTTGTTCCACTTGAGGATGGGGACACCCTCGACAAGGTGAAAGGGATTTTGGTTCGCCCATATCCGACGACTTCTCAGGCTGATTTGGTCTATCTCGGTGTTCAGGCTAATCAGATCGGTGACAACTTGAAACGAGGTTATCTCTGCGTGAAAGCCACCGCAGGTAATGCTGCAACTGTAAAAAAAGGTGATCCGGTTTATGTGCGTATTGCTGGTGGTACAGAAGCAAGTCCGGTCGGTTCTTTTGTGTTGGTTCAGGATGCCAATGCTGCCAATACGCCACAGTTGGTCAATGCCGAAGTTATGGGGGTTGGCGAAGCCGATGGACGTGTTGAGATCGCTTATAACATCTAAGGAATAACGAATGTTTACTGTAGATAAAGCAACCATTGACTCCACTGGCGTATTTCTTGTCGGTGAATTAGAGCGGATGGATCAGGAGTTAAACTTACCGTTAACCTCGGTTAAGTGGACTCGTGATATGCCATTGCGCAGTGATGTATCCATTGCTGATGAAATTTCATCATTCACTAACACCGATTTTGCCAGCGTGGGTGGGCCTAATCCGAACGGTAAAAACTGGTTGGGTAAGAAAGGTACTGCGGCACCAGGTATTGAACTGGATATTGTTCCAACTCGTAATAATCTCACTCCGTGGGCTCAGGAGGTGAGCTGGACGGTGTTGGAGCTGGCTTCGGCACAGCAGTTGGGGCGTCCTATTGATACTCAAAAATATGAGGGGATGAAGCTCAAGTGGAATATGGACACTGACGAACAGGTCTACATTGGGGATACCGAGTTGGGGGTCTCCGGGCTGCTTAATCTGCCGGATGTTGTGCCTGTAGCCGCAGCAGCGGCTTGGACGGCAACGACTGACCCCGACGTGATTGTTCAGGATATCAACCTGGTACTGACAGATGCATGGTTACGTTCCGGCTATGCGGTTTGTCCATCCAAAATTGGCCTTGCACCTGAATTATTCGGCCTGTTAGCAAGCAAGAAGGTGTCTTCTGCGGGGAATATTTCGGTACTTGAATATGTGAAGATTAACACTATCGCCTTTCAGGAGAACGGCGAACCGCTGGAAATCGTCTCCATGAAATGGGCGTCTAAGCGTGGTGCTGGTGGAGCCCATCGCATCATTGCGTATACACAGGACGAGAAATATGTTCGTTTCCCGATGGTTCCGCTGATGAATACACCGCTGGAGTATCGTGGATTGCAACAACTGACCGTGTATTACGGCAAATTGGGGCAGGTTGAAACGCCATACTCCAACACCATTGCCTATTTGGATATTCCGGCGAAGTAATGATTGTTATCGGGGGCAGATGTCCCCGTTCTTATTGGAGTAAATATGAAATATCTCGTTTCTCACGCTGCGATTTTACGTTTTCCCGATAACACCCAATTTGAATTATCTCCGGGTATTCATTCTTTCCCGCGGGAAGTTATCGAGCATTGGGCGTTCAGTGCTCATGCAAAGCCTGTTAGCGATGATGATATTAACGTCAGGACTCAGGCTGGGGATTTGGCTCAGCAGATTGAAACCTTGAAAGCGCAGATCGCGGAAAAAGACAAATACATAACGGAACTCAAAGCACAACTAAGCATTGTACCTTCAGCCTCTGTAGAGGCTGTTGTTTCGGGGCCTGAAAAGGTGAAATCTCATGGTAAAAAACAGCAAGCTACCAACAGTTGAGCAATTTCGTGCTGACTTTCCTGAGTTTGCTGATAATGCCCGATATCCCTCAGCTTCTATTCAGTTTTATTTAAATGCCGCTGATTCACTCTTAGACCAAGATAAAATGGGCGACAAATTCGTCTATCTGGCGGAGCTATTCACCGCCCATTACAGCGAGTTGAGAGGCAAAATTATGATTGGCGCCATCGCTGGGGGCGTCAATACCTCAACGGGAGGTGTTGTGTCGTCAAAGTCAGTTGATAAAGTCAGTGTTGGTTATGACAACAGCGGAATTATCAATCCTGATGCCGGTTTCTGGAACAAAACCGCCTATGGTCAGGAGTTTTACTGGTGGTGGTCAATGTTTGGTGCGGGTGGGCGTCAACTCTTATGAGTGGGGTGAAAATTCGAAGGGATAACGCCGAAAATATACTGGATGCCATTAGTCGGCTGAGCAAAACGGATGTGTTGGTTGGTATCCCCGCAGGTCCACAACGGGATGATGCACCTTTAACGAATGCTGAAATTGGTTATCTGCAATCAACGGGTGCCACGGTAAAAATAGGTACTCAGGTAGTGACTCTCCCCCCGCGCCCTTTTTTAGATATCGGAATTGAAGATTCGCAGGATACCACCACTGCTTATTTGAAAGCCGCTGCAGAGTTCACGATAGAAGGTAAAGCGGATAAGGCACTGCGTGAATTGGAGAAAGCGGGGCAGGTGGCGAGAGATGCCGCTAAGAGGGTAATCAGTGATGGGGATCGGCTCCAACCGCTGTCGGAGAAAACACTGGAACATCGTCGTACAAAAGGAATTGAAGGCGAAAAACCACTCTATGTTACCCATAAATTGATGGATTCCATTACTTATATCGTCAGGAGCAAGTAATGCCTTTTCTTGATGTGACTGATGTTCTGTCTGATCCGGATTTTTGCGATACATCGCTTATATGCTATCGCAACGTACAAATTCGGGATGAAGATAATTTTGTGACGAACAGGCCGCAAGAAATCTCTTTTTCTGGTGTTGTCACGGTTGATCGTGCTCTGGAAGCTAAACGGATGGCTGCCGGACAACACATCAGCGGCGCTATTCTGATTATTACCTCATTCAGGTTGACGCAGGGACAAAGTGGCCTGGATGCGGATGTGGTGATATATCAGGGGCGAAAATATCGCGTGACGTTTGTTGATCCTTACACTTCCTACGGTGTGGGATTTGTTCAAGCACATTGCGAGTTGATAGATTTCAATGGAGGCTCATTGTGTGAAGCATAACGCTTCGACTCACTCTGGTTTTCTTACACCGACAAGCACCTTCCTTGATTACGATCAGCAGTTAGAGCGCCAAATTAGCCGCTGGATACGCAGAGTTTCAGCTCTCCCTACCGAAATGGTATTTCCTCGCTGGACAGATCCGCAACCCAAGATCCCCTCGTTGGGGGCAACGTGGTGCGCCTTCGGTATTACGGAGATACAAGAGGACGCTTATCCCGCTTTTGTGGGGGCTGGTGACGATACTGAGGCGCAATGGCTACATGAAGTCATTACCGTCATTTGCTGCTTTTATGGCCCTGAGGGAGCAAGGACAGCCACTTTATTTAGAAGTGGGCTGTATGTTCCCCAAAATAACGCTGAACTTAATCATTTGGGGCTTACATTCAAAGAATGTGGTCGTCTTCTTTCGGCCCCTGAACTCATTAATAACCAATGGCAACGACGTTACGACCTGACGGTTTCTCTGTGTCGTAAAACCGTACGCGAATATGCCATTAAATCCCTTCTCGACGTGCCCACTAAATTCTTCGGAGATTGATTTATGTCACAGGGTTTACCTGTTTCAAACATCGTCAATGTTGCGGTGAGTATGGCTGTGCGTGCAGCTCAATCACGTAACTTTGGTTCACTTTTAATTGTTGGTTCAAGCACTGTTATTGATGTGTATGAGCGCTTACGTAGTTATTCCGATATTACGGGCGTTACGGCTGATTTTGGTGCGAATTCCCCCGAATATCAGGCGGCAGCGCTTTACTACTCTCAGTCACCTAAACCAACGGAGTTGTACATTGGCCGCTGGGTAAAAGAGAGTTCTGCGGGGTTATTACGTGGCGCTATCCTGACAAAAGAACAACAGGCATTGGAGCATTTTACGGTAGTGACAGATGGCTCCATGAAAATTGTGCTCGACGGTAAAGAAAAAACGCTATCGGGACTTAATTTCAGCCAAGAATCTAACCTGAATGGGGTTGCTGCTCGCGTGCAGGAAGGATTAAGTGGTTCGACGGTAACATGGGACAGCACCAACAGCCGTTTTATTGTGTCGTCAAAGACAACAGGAAGTACGTCAATGGTAGGTTATGCCTCTACTGCTAGCCGTGGTTCTGATATTTCAATGTTGCTGGGGCTGACAAAAGATGCAGGAGCGATCCCTGCATCCGGCATGGGTAGAGAATCGTTGGCTGAGTGTATTTCAACGTTGGCAAATTTTTCGACCAAATGGTATGGGCTGGTAGTGGCTGACGACAGTCTGGAAGATGCAGATATTTTATCTGTGGCCACATTTATTGAGGCAGACAGTACCTCACGTATATTTGGTGTGACAACGCAGAAAACCCATGTACTGGATGCGGGGAGTTCCGAAGATATTGCTTCAAAACTCAAGGCTGCAAAATATAGTCGCACATACATCCAATATTCTGGTGCCAACCCATATGCTGCGGCCTCTCTTATGGGACGTGCTTTCTCCGTTAACTTTAATGGTAATAACACTACTATCACATTGAAGTTTAAGCAGGAACCCAGTGTTACAGCTGAATACCTGACACAGGCACAAGCTAAAGCGCTACAAGCCAAAAACTGCAATGTGTTTGTCAATTACAACAATGATACCGCCATCATTCAGGAAGGCGTGATGTGTAACGGCGATTTCTTTGATGAACGCCATGGCCTTGACTGGTTACAAAATCACGTACAAACCAACCTCTATAACCTGTTGTATACCTCAAAAACCAAAATCCCACAGACCGATGGTGGTGTGACGCGTTTAATCAGCAATGTTGAGCAGTCTATGGAACAAGCTGTTACTAACGGTCTCATCGCACCCGGTGTGTGGAATGGCGGTGATATTGGTCAGTTGAGCACAGGTGACACACTCACCAAGGGGTATTACGTGTATGCGCCTCCAGTAGCGCAGCAGGCACAGTCAGACCGTGAAGCGCGTAAGGCACCGGTTATTCAGGTCGCCTGCAAACTTGCTGGTGCGGTTCATTATGCCGATGTGTTGATTGATGTCGTTCGTTAAGGAGGGGGGATAAATGGGCGCTTCTTATAGTTTTATGGATTTTACGGCTTCGATGTCGGGGCCGACTGGCATCATTGATTTAGGCTACGGATCTGGTAATGCGGAAGAAGGTGTTACGGTCACCATGATTGAGGCAAAAAACACCATGACTATTGGTGCCGATGGGGAAGTGATGCATAGCCTGCACGCCGGTAAACCTTGTACTGTGACGGTTAATTTATTGAAAACCTCACCAGTAAATAAAAAGTTATCGCTGGCCTATAACGCACAGAGTCAGTCATCGGCATTGTGGGGCAACAACGTTTTTGTGTTACGTAATACCGCCTCTGGCGACATGGTGACTATTCGCTCGGCAGCCTTTCAAAAACTCCCCGATTGGCAGAATGCGAAAGACGGTGGAACCGTCGCGTGGGTTTTTGATGGGGGTAAAGTAGATCAGATTTTAGGAGAGTTTTAAACGATGGAAATTGAAATTAAAGGCATCAAATATCGCATGGCGAAATTGAATGTATTTGATCAGCTAAAAGTTTCCCGAAAACTTCTGCCGATACTGGCAGGGGTGGTGTCAGATTTTCGTCAGTTGAAAGCCAGCATCGATGCAAAAGATACCGATGCCGCATTAGAGATGGCGCTACCTAAAATAGCTGATGCTGTTGCCAGCCTGAGTGATGAAGATACCAATGCGATTATATTTCCTTGTCTGAAAGTCGTCTCACGTGAACATGCCAATTCCTGGGTGCCTGTGATGACGCAGGATGTGATGGCGTTTGATGATATTGACCTGTTAACCATGTTGTCGCTGGTGGCGCGGGTGGTCGCCGATAGTTTGGGAAATTTTTTGCAAGAACTCCCTACCAGCGAGACGCCACCCCTATAACGGGGCCAGTACTTAATACGCTACCAACGGGCGAAGATTACCTTCTTCGTCCGGTTGAAGCTGGCCTGATTGCTTATCCCGCCTTGAACGATGGTTCTGTTGATTTAGCCGATATTGCACTCATGAATGATTACCTTGATATGAAAGCTGATAACCAATATCGGATCGAAAAATGGAGAGCAGACAATGACAGTTGATACAATTAAAGACTTTCTTGTCTCGCTTGGTTTTGAGATTGATGACGCCGGAAAAAACAAGTTTGATGCGGTATTGAAAGGCGTTACGGCTAATGTGATCCGCCTGGGGGCAAAAGTCGAAGGTGCAGCGCTTGCCGTGCTGGGGTTCACGACTCAAGCAGCGAGTGGTCTTGACCGCCTTTATTGGGCCTCCCAGCGTACTGGTGCCACGGCTACTGGCATCAAAGCACTAGGATATGCCGCAGCGCAAACGGGCATCAGTGCTGATGCTGCAATATCCTCACTTGAAAACCTTTCCCGGTTTATGCGCAATAACCCCGGCGCGGAAGGTTTTCTCAATAGATTAGGTATTCAGACGCGGGATGCCAAAGGTCAGATGCTGGATACCGCTGCTATCTTTACCGGCGTAGGTCAACGACTTAGCCAAATGCCGTATTACAGGGCGAACCTGTATGCGCAAATGCTCGGTATTGATGAAAATACGCTAATGGCAATGCGTCGAGGATTGAACGGCTTTGCGGCTGATTATCAGTCCATGATGCAGAAAACGGGTTTTAACGCAAACAGAGCTGCCGAGCAGTCCAGTAAATTTATGACGTCAATGAAGGGGTTGACGTCCTTAATGGGCATATTACGCGACAAAATAGGTTCAAATTTGGCGGGGGGGTTATCGGGATCAATCGACAGTTTAAAAAAGCGCATTCTGGATAATTTCCCCAAAATAGAAGATACGCTCACCAAAATCATAAAAGCGGTGCTGTGGTTGGCTAATGCGTTCACTCGCATGGCCTATCGCGCTATTCAGGCGGTGGGGCAGGTAATTGATTGGTGGAAAAATCTCAGTGATGGTGGTAAGCGGCTGATTGGTGTATTGGGTGGACTTTTAGTCGCCTGGAAAGTGCTAAATAGTGCCTTTATTAAGTCTCCAATTGGGTTAATTACGGCGCTCATCGTTTCTCTTGGTCTGTTGTACGACGACTACATGACGTGGAAAGAGGGCGGAAATAGTCTTATCGATTGGAGTAAGTGGGAACCCAACATCAAAAAGCTACAGGAGGCTATCCTGTGGATCAGGGATAAGTTCATTGTACTGAAGGATGCGGTAGGTGGATGGAAAAATGTGCTTATTGGTATAGGCATATTTATGGGCGGTACCTGGCTCAAGACGATGATGGGGCCACTGAATACCGTAGTTACAGCGCTTAAAGGGTTTCCCGCGATTTTTACTGGCGCAATGACGGCCTCTGGTCTCTATGTGGTTATTGCTTCAATTAATGAAGCGTATCAAAGAATGTTGGCGTTACGTGATGGACGTACTTATGGCGCTATAGCCAGCCATTCGGAAGAAATGACAGAACTGGAGAGGCTAAAACGCCGTAATTGGGCTGTTAATAATCCCGGCATTCCCTATCCAGAGGATGAGCAACAGCGTCAGTTAGAACCAGAGCAACATGCACAGGTTGCTAAAAAATATCGAAATAGCTCGTTATTGGACCAGATGAGCGGTGTGTTTTCCAATTTGGAAAAACTTTATAACCTGCCAATGGGATTGTTGCGTGGTGTGGCGATGACAGAATCAGCCGGTAACCCCAATGCCATATCAACGGCTGGGGCTAAAGGGTTGTTCCAGTTTATGGATGCTACTGCACGCGAGATGGGGCTGTTCGGAAATGATGTTTTTGACCCAATGAAAGCAGCTGTTGCCGCAGCCAAATACCTGAACCGACTTTTGAACGCAAATGGGGGAGATCTTGATAAGGCGTTGGCCTCTTACAATTGGGGGATAGGGAATGTTCAGAAGTACGGCATGGCGTTGATGCCACAGGAAACCCGCAATTATATTCCGAGGGTAAAACAGCATATGGCAGCTTCTCATCAAATCCAACAGCAAAATACCTACAATATTTATGGTGGAAATTCTGTTGAGATCGGGCAGGAAGTTGAGCGTCGCCAACTGGGGGTTAATGCCCAAATTATGAGGAACATGCAGGGGAGGAGTAGTTAGTGGATATCCTTTCTGCTCTATTCAGGCAGCAAAAACGGCGTATTAATTTGCTGGTTCCGAGCGTGGTGATCACTGAAAAACATCAGGATACGCTCGAAATAACCGAGCATCCGGTAGAAGTGGGTGCGGCGGTTTCTGATCATGCCTATAAGCGGCCCAGTGAAGTGATAATGGATTTGGGCTTTTCTGGTGGTGGCTCCCTGCTGGATTTTGCCGATACTACCAGCCTTGGTCTGAGTATGGGAAAAAGTCCGCAGGAGGTTTACCAGCAACTTCTCGATTTGCAGGAAAGTCGGCAGCCATTTGATGTAATCACGGGGAAACGAACTTATAAAAATATGCTGATAAAATCGCTGGAAGTCACCACGGATAAAACCAGTGAGAACGTGCTGATGTGTAGGTTGACATTGCGTGAGATGATTATCAGTAGTACTCAGGTCATTCATGTAGCAGATAAAGCCGATATGAAACAAGGTGTGAGTACGTCATCAGTACAAAATACGGGGACGAAATCGACTGTTCCCGTAAAGAACAGCTCGTTACTTTCTGATATCTGGAAAGGAGCCACATCATGGTATTAAGTGAAATTCCCCTGACAGCAGATAACCAAATATTCAGCATCCAACTTGGCGAGCAATCTTTGACATTGCGGCTTATTTATCGCGATGCGGCAGGGTGGGTGATGGATATTATGGACAGCCGCGGTGAAAATCTTGTTTTAGGGGTTCCACTGGTAGTGGGCGCAAATTTATTAGAACCCTACTCACATCTTGGGCTATCTGGTGGCCTGATGGTGGTTTCTGATGATGAAGCTCATGAATACCCAACTAAAACTAACCTCGGCTATGGCAGTCATCTCTATTTTGTTCAACCCTAGCCCCGATTTTCGGGGTTTTCTCTTTTAGGTTAAGTCATGAGTCAAAATTGGCGGCGGCATTTTGAGCTGCAACTTTTGGATGATAACGGTAGTGGAATTACGCTTTCAGATTTTCGCGTGACGTTTAACATCGACTGGTACAACAATAACGCCCAAAATCGAGTTGGGACGATTAAGATTTACAACCTGTCAGAAAATACTACCAATAAAATCATAGGGAAGGCATTTTCGAAGGTACGGGTTATTGCTGGCTATGATGGCATTGCTCCTATTGTTGACGAAAGCCAGGTCGGGTGGGGGCGGAATGTTGAGCCGGAGAATGTCGGGCAGATGGATGGGCAAAATTATGGGCTTATCTTTTCTGGTGATATCCGTTACTCCCTTACAGGGAAAGAAAATCCTGTTGATTCATATGTGATTATTCAGGCTGTTGATGGCGCTCAGGCAATGGTGTCAGCCATGTCCTGCCAGACATTATCAGCAGGTTATACGGTCGCAGACCTGAATAAGGCGCTAATGAAAGATTTTTCTGTTTATGGCATCACTGAAGGACACACTCCGAAAATGCCACCAACAGTATATCCACGTGGGCGTGTGGTATTTGGCATGACGCGAGATCTGATGGATAACGTCGCCAGGCAGTGTAATGCGAACTGGATGTTTGTTGATGGTAAGTGCGAAATAGTTTCCGATACCGAATATGCGCATGAGGCTATTGAGCTGAACAGTCGAACAGGTCTTATCGGCATGCCTCAGCAGACGATCGGTAACGGCGTTAATGTTCGTTGCCTGATAAATCCCAACATCCGTGTGAATGGATTGATTCATCTGAATCAAGGTTCGGTTTATCGAACTCAGCTAGGCAATAGCGATATTGCTATGTCGGGTGGTCGCATTACTGAGCAGGAGAGTAACGGCAATTTGACGCTGAACGGAACAACCGCACAGCCTGCCAGTATTGCCACTGATGGCGTTTATGTCGTAAAAGGGATTTTATATACTGGTGATACTCGCGGTCAGGCGTGGTACATGGATTTGATATGTGATGCACGAGGGGCTGCGGACGTACAATCAGCTACTGCACTTAATCGAGGTTGACCATGAAAATTGTCGTTTTGATCATTGCATCAGCTTTATCGTTTGGCGCATATGCTAACGGGTACATTGCGAAATGTGGTCCTTACTCAATGGTGGCAAAGGAGGGGCAGATGAATGTAATCAATGGTGAGCGAGTTACATCTCAAAAAATCACCTTCTTGGGTGATGATGGGATAAAAATAGACATGGGGTTGATGCCTGCTCGTGACGGTAATAATTATGGTTTTGAATATATTCACCGACCGAATAGTGAGAAGCGTTGGCTTAACGTTCAACTTCTCCAACACAGCATGGATGCACCGAAGTTGATTGGTTCGTTCCCATGCAAGAAGGTTGCGGGGTAGAACGAGGTTATATACTGGCGATACTCGTGGTACATGGATTTGATATGTGATGCACGAGGGGCGGAAGATCTTCATTCTAAACAGTATTTTGATAGGGTAAGTAGTTAATGAAATGCTTATGCAGCATTTCAGTGTGGCGGATGGAAGCTCACTGGTAATGATGATGGATGGGTTAGAGTCAATGGGCAAAAGGTCACTTCGCAAAAAGTTAAAGAGTTAGGTAAAAAAGGCGATGGGGCTAACACAGTGTGGAACATGGGCCTTATGCCTGCCCGTGATGGAAATAACTATGGCTTCGAGTTCATAAAGCGTAACGGTAAGGCATGGCTGAATGTCCAACTTCTGCAGCACAGCATGGATGCTCCACGAATTATTGGGTCATTTCCGTGTAAGAAAGTATCAGACTAACGTCAACTCGATCATTCAATAGCCCGCTTCAAGCGGGTTTTTTTTATGGGGCTTTTACAATGTCCATATCAAGTGAATCACGTAGTGGAGATCTTCCTCAGACTCTCGATACAGAGAGGAATATAACTAAAGACCAGCTCCGCGTCGCAATGCCAGCCATAATTCAATCATTTGACCCTGATACGGTAACTTGTGTTGCTCAGCCTGCTATTCGTTCGGTACAGGTTGATAACGATGGGAACACAAGTACCCGTTATTACCCTTTGCTCGTTGATGTTCCTGTTATATTTCCGCGTGGTGGGGGATGCACTCTTACCTTTCCTATTAAATCTGGTGATGAGTGCTTAGTTATTTTTTCTGATCGCTGCATTGATTTCTGGTGGCAGAACGGCGGTGTTCAGGAGCCGGTAGACTTTCGCCAGCATGATCTCTCTGACGCATTCGCCATCGTTGGACCACAGTCTCAGGCAAAAAAAATCAGCAACATTAGCACCAGTGCAGCACAGCTTCGCTCCGATGATGGGGGCGCATTTGTTGAGGTTGCGACCGACCATAACATCGCCGTAAAAACCTCCGGCAAACTGGTCGCCAGTGCGGAAGGGGGAACCGAAATTACATCACCCCAAATCGTGTTCAATGGCGCTGTTACCATCAATGGCCCACTAACACAGGGCACAGGTTCAGCTGGAGGTTCTGCAACCTTACTTGGCCCTGTCATAGTATCAAATGATGTAACCGCAGGCGGTAAGAGCCTGATGACACACACTCATCCTGATCCACATGGAGGGAATACAGGAGCGCCTAACTGATGAGATACCGCAGAGAAGATACTGACGGAGACTACACATTTGGGCAGGGGGATAGCAGTTTTCTTGTAAATTCACCTGAATGTGTAGCTCAGGCTGTTAAAACGCGGCTTTTGTTGTGGCGAGGTGAATGGTTTCTCGATAAAACAGAGGGAACACCTTACGTTCAATCTGTTTTAGGTAAACAGCCTTCCGGTGCTTATGAATTAGCTATTCGTGATCGAATAGAGGGTACTTTGGGCGTAAAGGAAATAACGGCCTTTGATGCCTATAAAGATGGGGATACACGTCGTGTAAGGTTTAACGTTACGTTGAATACAGTGTACGGAGAGGTGACTGTCAATGTATGAAGAAGTCATCGCTGGTATGTTGCCAGTGATTGATAGGAATGGAATAACCGCGCCAGATTTTCAAACTATTTTGGAACAGTGGAAGACAATATTTCGCGGGATTTATGGCGAAGATATTTATATTGAACCCGATAGTAAAGATGGTGTTTTGCTTTCTCTGATTGCCTATGCGATGCATGGATGCAATAACGCGGTAATTGGCGCTTATAACTCATTTAGCCCATCAACTGCGGTGGGTGAGGGGCTATCCAGAAACGTTAAGATAAACGGTATCTCACGCAAGCCTGGTAGTTATTCAACGGTAGATCTATTGCTATCAGGCCGGGTTGGAACAGTCATTAAAAATGGAGCTGTAAGAGATAAAGTTGGTAATGTCTGGCAGCTACCGGAGTCGGTGACGTTAGATTTACATGGTGAGGCTGTAGCAACTGCCGTATGCCAGACTAGTGGGGCGATCAGTGCTATGGCGGGAGATATTATCGAAATTGCCACACCAACGCTTGGGTGGCAAACAGTGACTAACCCGCAAGCAGCAGTGGTTGGGCGAAATGTTGAAAAAGATACAGAACTGCGGATACGGCAAGCACAATCTGTAGCTATGCCATCTCGAACCGTTATTGATGGGCTACGGGGCGCACTGGCTAATTTAAACGGCGTGACGCGCCAATGTGTTTACGATAATGACACGAACACTGTAAGTGATATAGGTATACCAGCATACAGTATTGCTTGTGTGGTGGAGGGCGGCGATTCTAAAGCGATTGCAGAGACAATCGCGTTAAAGAAAACACCTGGCATCCCGACTTATGGCACCACAATTGAAACGATTAAAGATGCATATGGTAATGAAAAGATTATTAAATTTTTTCGGCCAGAACAGATACCAATATTTGTAGAGATTAAAATTAAACCGCTGGCAGGGTACACAACTGATATAGGGAATTCTATTTCTTCATCCGTGAGTGAATACATTAATTCACTCTATATGGGGGATGATGTTTATTTATCTCGTTTATTTGTTCCTGCCAACTTAAGCAATTCATCTGGTGGTGAAACGTACAACGTTTTATCTATTGAAATTGGAACATCACAATCAGTATCAGTAGTTAATATTGATATTGCGTTTAATCAAGTGGCAACGTGTAAGCCTGAGAATGTGAAGGTAGTAACGGTGGTTTCATGACCAATCGGTATTCTGAATTAATCCCATCCAACCAGCGTAGCGCACCGAAATATCACTTAACCATTGAAACTATAACCGACGCTTTTAGCCGTGGTTTGGATGTGGCTAACTCGCTGATAACTATTTTTGATTTAGACAAGGCAGTAGGTAAGCAATTAGATATTATTGGTGAGTGGGTGGGGCGAAGTCGTAGAATTAAAGCCCCGATAGATGATTATTTTTTTACGCTAGATAGCCCCGCTTTAGGGTTTGATTATGGTTATTGGAAAAATAGGTATGACTCTGAATTTGGTTATTTAGATTTAGATGATGTTAGTTATCGTACGATATTGAGAGCAAAAATAGGTGCAAATAATTGGGATGGAACATGTGAGTCTTTACCTGGTATTTTAGATAGTATTTACCCAAATGGAGACTTTAATATTAGTTTTATTGATAATGGCGATATGTCAATGACCGTGACTGTTAAGGGAAAAAAAGTAGACAACATCACGAAAGAAATTATCAAACAAGGATACCTTTCAATAAAGCCTTTAGGAATAACAGTGAATTACGATATTATCGAGGGATAATATGCCTAAAAATGAATTTAAAGCATTTGCTATTGGTAAAAATGCCAATGTACTTACTCAAGCCGAATTCGATGAGTTGATTGCAGTTATAAATGGTTTTCAATCCGGTATTGCCAGAAGTGAACAACTTAATAAAGTTTGGCGACAATCATCTGTTATTTCTCACGTCGTTGCTGAGTTTATGGCTGAAAATTCAGGTGATGATATATTAGATGATGGTAATCTGGATAAACTTAAAGTATCTCTAGTTACAGCATTATTTAATAATGCGAAAGCACAATTGGATGAGCGTTATCTTAATATTATTAAAAATCTCTCCGATTTAAGTAATAAAGCTGAAGCACGAAGAAATCTTGATATATACAGTCGAGGAGAGGTAAACGAGACTTTTTTACAGAAAGAGCAAAATGGTGCGGATATCCCTGACAAACCACGCTTTGTTGATAATCTTGATTTGCGGGAGACCGTCAATCTGGCAGTGGGGGCATTACAAAAAAACCAGAATGGTGCTGATATTCCCGACCCAGCACTCTTTGTCAAAAACCTTCGTTTAGGAAAATTCCAGCAGGCAGCAGATGCTACGCGTATTTTTTCGCCTAATGATGATACCTATCTGAGAATTGATAACACTGGATGGTATTTTGCAAACAAAAATACAGGGAAAATTCCAGCCTCAATTGATGCTGGAGGAACGGGAGCGACAACAGCAGAAGAGGCAATTAAAAAACTTGGCATTGATGTATTATTGAGCGATAAACAAAAATTATCGCAAAATCTTACAGCGCTGTCGGCATTAGTTGCTTCAGCGAACAAATTGCCGTATTTCACAAGTAATAAAGCGGCGGGATTAGTTGACTTAACACAAGTCGGAAAGAACTTACTTTCATCAGAGAGTCTCACTGCACTGATAAGCTACCTTGGTTTTTCAGGTGATGCTAATCACATAAAATTTCCAACCGGACATATTATTCAGTGGGGAACATGGACGATCCCATCAAATAATGCAAGTGTAGTCATTACCCTGCCACATGCTTACTCAGAAGGAAACTACTGGTCTGGTGCGATATTTAATTCCGCCCAAGGGGCTTCCCCCGACAACGTATATGTACCTTCTGCTGTGCTGACAAGTATCAGAATTACTCACTATGGTGATAGTGCAGCTAGTGGCGCTAAGGCACTGTGGTTATCAATAGGAAAATAATATGCTTTATTCAGAATCCACTGTCGGTTTCTATGAAAACAATTGCGAATATGCGCCAGATGACACGGTGCGCGACACCCCCCGCCTTCAGAGCGGGGAAAGATAGTGAGGATGGCGTAGCCGTCCTTGGGGGGGCAGTGTGGATATACAGCGAACGCCGATGTAAACGGAGCTCGTAATATTTTTGCGGCGGGACATGACGTGCTTGCCTGTGTAGGGATGGTGCAGGTAGGCGGCCCGTTGAAACAGGAACCCACCGAAATGATTTAAGCGACAGCCTGAATGTAGCAGGAATCCATGTCCTTCAGGGTGTGGAGGATGTCAACAGCGGTAAAGGGAAATGAAAGATGAAGTGGAAGGGCTAACGGACTTAAAACAAGTGCGGGATTTTGTGGTAGGGGGAGGTAAGTGTCCTAAAAGCCCCACATTTGAGGGGCTAGCAGCCATCTAATTACAGGTCAAAATGGATATCTAACCCATTGATTTATATTGACCTGAAATGCCTTATTTTAGCATAAAAGGTAGTTCATTTTTTGTGCTAAAATATTTGTATGGTATTGATATATAAATTAAATTTTTAAATTGCGTTGTCTAAATTTTTACAAGACGCTTCGCATTATTGGGATGTAAATACATGAAAACTGATTTTGTGTTTGGCTCTGTTATCCATATTGCGTATTTTCTAATTAGTTGTTCCTCTTACACTTATTACAACTGGATAGGGACGTTGGATCGGATTTTTACTAAAGGAGTAGTGATGAAAAACATATCAGAGAATAAGATAATACAAGCACAGGATCGCTTTGATTTTTTAGGGGAAATTACAGCTCGCTCACAATTTGGCGGTTATGGGCTGTTAGCCAATGGCATTATGTTTTCAGTCGTTTCTGAGGGCGAACTGTATTTACGTGCGAATGACGCGGTTGAAAATTTATTCCGCGCCAGAGAAATGACTAATCTTGTTTATGCTAAACGGGGGCTGCCTGTTTTACTGCGTTATTATTGGGTGGATTCTCTCTTGTGGGATGATGACCTCGCACTACGTCATTTTGTAAAACAGGCCTATCAAGGGGCTAAGTCTGAAGTTTTAAGTAAGAAATGCCCGCCAGTTCGTTTGAAAGACTTACCTAATCTCAGTGCCAGCCTCGAACGATTATTATGGAAAGTCGGTATCAAGAGTGTGGCGGAGTTGAGGCTTGAGGGTGCTAAGCGCTGTTATTTGAAGTTGCGTACGTTAAGGTGTTCACTTGGCGTGAATGTTTTATTGGCTCTTGCTGGGGCGATCAGTGGTCATCACTATGCTGTGCTCCCCCTCATAATGCGCAGTGAACTTATTGAATGGTTTGAAATGCATATTCGCCCTGTCGGTGTTGCACAATATGAAACAGTATAAAGAAGGGCCATCGATAGAAACTGGCCTGGGGTTCAATTAGCCAGTGTGGCTGATACGTTTATTGAGCTCACTGAGTTCAGGTAATAGTTCAAGTAATAAGCCAATCTGTTGTAATACCAATTGATCTTTGCTCTCCGGCTCAGGATTACAGCTCTGTAGCCGGGTTGATAAGCCAGCTAACACTTGCGCCATTTTTATACTGTCGGGTTGTTCTTGCTCAAGTGTACCTTCAACATAACAAATAGCATCGTTGAGCAACCTCAGTGTGGTGGTATTAGTCAGCTTTTCACGATGAGCGCCCAGCGCCGATATATAACTCAGCATAGTGTGGTTGAGGCACAGTAAGCGAAATGCGGCTTCCTGAGTTTCTTTGTCGTTCTTGGGTTCTGCTGACATATTTGAAATGACAGAAGCCAATTCGGCATCGCAATTATGGGCATCACGGCGGGCGATACGATAAGGCAAGCTATTATCTTTACCTTGATAATATTGCACTAAGATAGCATCCAGATAACGGCAGTTCGCATTCAGTGTTCTACGAACCACGGCGGGAAGTTGGCGGAATTTCCAGTCTGGCCAGATAAAACTCACCGCGACCCAGGCAATGGCGCAACCGAGCAAGGTGTCAAACACGCGTGGCGCAGCAACCTCAAACCCTTCTCCGAGCAAGTTAAAACACAACAAAACCAGCAACGTAATGAACATCGTCGCGTGGGCATACTGAACATTGCGGAAAGCAAAAAACAGTACGCCGGTAATGACAATCAGGATTAACTGGCCCTCAATGGAGGGGACAAAATAAAGGATTGGCAGCCCGATAAGGATACCCGCCAAGGTGCCAATGATACGCAGTGCCAGGCGGCGCCTGGTGGCATTGTAGTTGGGTTGGCAGACAAACAGGCTGGTCAGTAAAATCCAATAACCGTGTCGCATGCCAGTCAGTTGAATAAAGGCATAACCCACGCAGAGTACCACTGACATGCGGACAGCATGGCGGAAAAGCGCAGATTGTGGGGTTAGATGGCGGCTGATACGCAACTTGATATCGCTCCATCCGGTGATGCGGTCGTCAGATAAGCGGCTTTCAGGTTGTGGCCCTTCAGCGAGCACTTGTTCTGATTCAATCCCTGCCAGTTGGGCATCAATGGCCCGCAGGTTTTTGAGCAAATGGGAAAGCGCTTTAACTTGCGGCACATTCTCTTTTTGGGCTAATTCTCTGGCGAGGGCGGCATCCAGGAAGGTAAACGCCCGTTCGAAACGTGGGTCATGCTGATATTTCTGTCTCATTAGAATTGATTGCGACAGTTGCACACAAGCTTGGGCTTGCATACTCAGCAGACGTTGAAAACGGAATAACACATCGCTGTAGCGGAATTTTTCTCGCAACACCTGATATTGCACATGGGATGAACTGGCACGTTCATGGATATCTTGAGCAACAAAATAATAGTGGAGGGTTCGTCGAGTTTCGCGCTGGCCACGATCACCTTTCAGCCGCGTAACAAGTGAGGTTTTGGCTTGATTCAACGTCGAGACTAATGTGCTATTGGCCATTGCAACATCAATAAGCGGCTGATTAACCTCAGATTCAATGTCTGGATCAAATAAATTAGCTTTCGCTTCCAGGTATTGAGCCAGGTGTTGATAACAGCGCGCCAAATTATCCTGTAACGGGCGGATAGGAAAGATAAGGTGCCCACATAAGGTCAGTACGTTATACCAGACGGCACCGAGTATCAGTAACAGAGGTTGCTGATACCAAATATGGTACATCGAAGTGCCCAACATGGTGTAGATAGCAATTAACAAGGCACCAAAGGCGATAGTGGCATAACGTTGGCCTAAGGCGCCCAGCAGGATAAAGCCACAGGTTGAAAAGGTCAGGCCAAGGGCAAAAAACCAAGGATAAGGAAATAACAGTTCAATAGAGGCTGAGGCGATAAAAAAGCAAATCAGTGTGATGAATAGATTGCGCAACCGCCCAGCCAGGCGGTCATCAAGATCAGTTAATGCTGCGGCTACGACACCGAGAGTTAGTGGAATTGTCAGTTTGGGCTGCTCAATCCACCAGGGAACCGCCGTTACACCTACCAACGCGATAAAGATACGAACATGATAAAGCAGGCTGCTATTGTAGATATAACGGCGTAAACCAGTGACGAAAGTGAGCACAAAAAACCTCTAAAAACAGAAAATTCAGCGTTGCTGATACTGGCGTTGAGCATTAGCCATTCTGGCCTGTTGCGCCATTTCGACAGAAACGACACGACGGCCTACTGGCCATAACGCGATAGCGGCAATCTTAAAATTGGCAATCCCGACGGGAATACCAATTATGGTGATACATTGTACAATTCCGGTTGCAATATGTGATAAACAGAGCCACCAACCAAATAAAATAAACCAGACGATATTCAGTAAAGAACCGCCAGCGGATAGCAAAGGATTACTTTTTTCTGGGTATAATTCATTGACATGGATCGCCTCATTGCCATAAGGGAGAAATGATAACTTAGTAATCTCCCAGCAAGAACGCGTTAATGGTAAGGTGAAAATCAGCATGACACTGACCACGGTGGCCAATAGCCAGCCCAATGTGGTGAAGAAACCACCTAAAACAAAATTAAGAATATTCAAAACAGTACGCATAGTGATTAATCTGCCTAGCTGAATAAAAAACCGCAATGCGGGCGAGTACTTACCGGCGTTAGCTATTATATCTGCATAGCGCCGGTTAGTTTCCTTTGTTAACTATCGGATACCTGTTGTTTAAACTCAATTATTTTATTTACACTCCATCATGTTATTTCAATTCACTTAATACGAGTAATGGCGCGCAGATATGGAACTTAAAGCGACATCTTTTGGCAAGCATCTGGCTCAGCACCCCTATAACCGGGTTCGCTTGCTAAATGCGGGCATCGAAGTATGCGGTGATAAACATCAATACCTGATTCCTTTCAACCAGTTGGTTAACATTCAATGTAAGCGCGGTATTGTCTGGGGCGAGATGGAGTTTGAATTGCCTAATCAGCAAGTTGTGCGTTTGCATGGCACCGAATGGCAGGAAACTCAACGTTTCTATCATCATTTACTGGGCATCTGGCAGCAATGGAGTGATGAGATGAGCCTGGTTTGTGTTGAGGTTTTGCATAAACAAGTTGAATTGATTAAGCGAATTGAGCAGCAGGATAAATGGTTTAAACGCAGTGAGTTAAGTCAGGTACAGGCGTCTATTCGTGAGGCTTTCACATCATTGCCGATACCGGTTCAGCGTTTAACCGAGTTTGACTCTTGCCGCGCTGATTATGAGCTTTGTTTGCGCTGGCTGGAGCAGGGTAACCGCAGTGTTGATCGGCGCAATCAGCAATGGACTCATCGCATGCTTGAAGAACATCAAGATTTCTTCCAGAGCGTAGAAACTTCTCCCCTCAATGAGTCGCAAAGCCGGGCGGTCGTCAACGGAGAGGATTCGGTACTAGTGCTGGCCGGTGCTGGCAGTGGCAAAACCTCGGTGCTGGTTGCGCGAGCGGGTTGGTTACTGCGCCGCAATGAAGCACTGCCGGAGCAAATTTTACTCCTCGCTTTTGGCCGTCAGGCTGCGGATGAAATGAATAGTCGCATCAAGCAACGGCTCGGTGTGGATGATATTCAAGCCAAAACTTTCCATGCACTTGCGTTGCAGATAATCCAGCAAGGTAGCCGTAAAATGCCGGTGATAAGTCAACTTGAATCTGACAGCCAAGCCAGGCGGTCGCTGTTGATCAAACATTGGCAGCAGCAGTGCAGTGAAAAAAAGGCGCAAGCTAAAGGGTGGCGAGAATGGCTAACGGATGAGTTGGAATGGGACGTCGATGATGGCGAGTTTTGGCGTGATTCGCGGCTTGCAGCCCGACTTGCTGGGCGGCTTGAACGTTGGTTAGGGTTAATGCGTATGCACGGCGGCAGTCAGGCCGAAATGATTGAGCAGGCTGATGAAGAAGTGCGAGATCTCTTCCAAAAACGTATACGGCTAATGGCGCCGTTACTGAAAGCATGGAAAACGGCGCTGAAAGAAGAGGGGGCGGTTGATTTCTCCGGGCTGATTCATCAAGCCGTCAACTTGTTGGAAAAAGGGCGCTTTGTCAGCCCGTGGAAACACATATTAGTCGATGAATTTCAGGATATTTCGCCACAGCGCGCCATGTTACTGACTGCTTTGCGTAAACAAAATAAGCAAACTTGTTTGTTTGCGGTTGGGGATGATTGGCAGGCTATTTACCGGTTCAGCGGGGCAGAACTTTCTCTCACAACCGCCTTTAGCCAGAATTTTGGTGCGGGCGCTGAGTGTGCATTGGATACCACCTATCGTTTTAATGACAGGATTGGTGAGGTTGCTAATCGGTTTATTCAGCAAAATCCCTATCAATTGAAAAAGCCACTGAATAGCTTGAGTAAAGGTAATAAAAAGTCAGTGACTATTTTGCCGAATGAACAGCTCGAATCGCTATTGGATAAGTTAAGTGGTTTTGTTAAGGATGATGAGCGCATTCTTATTTTGGCCCGCTACCACCATTTGCGCCCGGCAATTTTGCAAAAGGTAGCCACCCGCTGGCCGAAATTAACTATTGATTTTATGACGATTCATGCCAGTAAAGGTCAACAGGCAGATTATGTCATTATTGTTGGTTTACATGATGGGAGTGATGGTTTCCCGGCCGCAGCGCGCGAGTCAATTTTGGAAAATGTGTTGCTACCAGCCCCTGAAGATTTTCCTGATGCAGAAGAACGGCGTTTACTGTATGTCGCCATGACGCGAGCAAAGCATCAGGTTTGGCTACTGCAAGATACGACTAACCCCTCTATTTTTATTAATCAACTTAGTGAGTTAGGGGTATCAACTCAGCGCAAACCCTAGTTAATATGTGCAGTTTTTTGTTAAAAATAAAGCCCGTGGGATAATGGAATCAGTCCAGTTATCGCCCCGGGCCTAATGATTATTTCAGGCGTTGCTGTAAGTAGCGTTCATAATCCGGGATTGCAATGGTCACTTCACCACTAAATAAGGCGGAGCCAATCAAGAAGTCGGCAGTAGAGCGGTTGGTCGCAACCGGAATATTCCACACAGTTGCCAAACGTAGCAGGGCTTTGACATCCGGGTCATGTGGTACGGCATTGAGTGGGTCCCAGAAGAAAATCAAAATATCAATTTTCTTCTCAGATATCAGCGCTCCAACTTCCTGATCCCCCCCCATTGGGCCACTGAGCAAGCAGCGGACATCAATCCCCGTGGCTTTCTGTACCAAGTTGCCGGTGGTACCTGTTGCATAAAGTTCGTGCTGTGCTAAAAGATCTCTGTTCTCCATGACCCATTCGAGCAGAGATTTTTTGCAATGGTCGTGGGAAACCAGGGCAATGTGTTTACGTGCCGCAATAGTGCGGGTGGTGAGTTCCATCAAGTTTTCCTTCAATGTACCCGTCATACTTCAAGCTGCATGGGCGTTGGCTGTCTTCGCTCACCCCAATCACTTACTGGTGTAAGCTCTTGGGGATTTACTCAGTTGCCGCCTTCCTGCAACTCGAATTATTTTGGGTATGAGTGCCAGCGGTTTGTAGACAGATTACTGAAATGGCGATTTTGTGCATAGCGGTAACGCCAAGAAATGCGAGGGAACAAGCATAACCTGATGTTTAAGAACGGCCTTGGATCTACCACACTACTTTGTGGGTTGTTTTTTAGCCCAGAGTAAAAAGCGCTGTTGCGTTTCGGCATCGGCTTGTAGGAACCAATATTGCAGCATTTGTTCTGCCACATTCTCACCTTGTAAATTGGTTTTTTTCTGGACGGTATTCGTGCCTGCAACGGCGATTGTTGTTCCTGGCACAGCACTCACCGGGGAGGGCGGGATCTTAGCAAATGAGGGAACCGAAGCACTGAATTGCCCGACGTTATAGGTGGCCATTGCCGTTTCAAGGGTTGCAGCAGTATTAAGATTATCTTGATGCAATACAT